>CAZBTM010000021.1:16791-22416 GCA_964494425.1 uncultured Rhodothermales bacterium
CCGACCAGTTACGCAAGCAAATCCGTGTCGAGTCGACGCAGGCGTACCTTGCAGCGCCCGACGACAACCGCTTCGGCTGGATCTTCGCCAGCGATGCCCGCGCCACCGCGTTCGGCCTCTCGGCCCTGCTGGCGCACGACGCATCGAGCGACTTTCAGCCGTTGGCACAGCGCATGGTGCAGTACCTGATTGACGAGCGCACACAGGGGCACTGGACCTCCACCCAGGACAACGCCGCCGTGGTGGAAGCCTTCGATCGCTACGTCGAGGCCTACGAAGCCGAGACGCCTGACTTTGCGGCGACGGTCGAGCTGGCCGGGCGCGAGATTCTGGCGGCGGCCTTCCGCACCCGCACGCTCGACACGCAGCGCACCACAGTACCCGAATCCGATCTGCCCGACGGCGAGACGCCCCTGCGCATCCAGAAAGACGACGGCCCCGGACGCCTCTACTACACCGCCCGCCTGGAGACAGCCACCACCGCTCCGGTGGAGGCCCGCGAGCAGGGCCTGCGCGTAGAGCGCACGCTCGAACTGCTGGATACAGATGGCGAAGTCGCCCGCACGCTCAATCCCAACGCCGACGGCATGCGCCAGATCGAAGAGGGACGCCTCGTGCGCGTCACGCTGCGCCTGAACAGTCCGACCGATCGCAACTACGTGGTCGTCGACGACCCGCTGCCTGCCGGCCTGGAAACGCTCAACAGCGCCTTCGAGACGACCGACACCGGGCTGCTCCGCGATGCCGATACCGGACAAGACCGCTGGTGGGGCTCGTTTAACCACACCGAGCAGCAGGATACGCGGGTGCTCCTGTTCGCCGACTACCTGCGCCGCGGCACGCACACCTACCGCTACGTGGCGCGGGCCACCACGAGCGGCACGTTTGTGCACCCGGCGGTGGAGGCCGAACTCATGTACCGCCCCGAAACCCGCGGACGTACGGCAACAGGACGGCTGGTGGTCGGAGAGGGGCGATAGCTTAGAAGAGATCGTCAGTCGTCGAAGCCTGCTTGAACCGACGCAAGTCTGTATAGCGAAGCGACTGGATAGTCCGCCCCTCAAAAGGAATCGGAGCCTTGAGTCGATGCAGCGAGCCGGGCTTGAATAGAACGACTTGTTTTTCGGGGTCAAAGTGTGCGATCTCGACGTAGGATTCTGCCGGACGAGCCAAATCGGCTTCGTGTGCAGGCACAATGCGATCCACTTCGGCCACAAACTGAACTTCTTGCACGGGCGAGGACACGTACATCCCTACATACGCTGGGCTGCGCCCGACGCGCACAAATCCCCAGGCGTTGTTTTCCAAAAGAAAGTCGACACCCGACTCGCGCGTTGGGAAAATAGCAACCTCTGCATCTGCGTCGCCTTCTATTTGGGACCGCCGAATCACGCTTGCAACAGCATTTCTCGATTCTTGCACTTGGAAAGTTGGGGCATCACCGTCAGGTCCGGCCCCATTTTCCAGCGAGGCCACTACGCGGTCGATCAGCTCTTTCGCCTCGGTTTCTACGGTTGCGGCGATGGTATCGCCAATCCGGTTGGTTAACAGTTGCGTGATGTCCGAGGCGATATCATCTTTGGCTGATCGCAGCGTCGTAATGGCCTGACGCTGCTCGCGAATACGGCGGACAATCTGCTCAGACTCGCCGGCCTTTACAGAGGGCTTCGAAAGGGCACGCACCAGATGGGGCTGCTGCCCCAGTTCGCCGATTTGGAGTGCGCCCAGCCGCGTACCTGAAGGGGTATCATCATACATCTCATACTCCGCTCCGTTCGTTAGCAGCCCCCATTCAACCCCCTCTTCGTTATGCATATAGCTGGTAAGCTGCTCGCGATGGCTGTTGGCGAGGGCGGTGTCCAGCCCCTTTGCTTCTACGAACACGGTGGGCGTGCCGTCAATCAGGAGAGCATAATCGACCTTGGTTCGCCGCGAAGCAATACGCACCGGATACTCCAGCGTAATCTCCGACGGATGGAACGTCCATCCGAGCATCTCAATGAAGCGCCGGATGAGCATCTCCTTGGTATTGGTCTCGCCCATCTGCGGGGCTTGCTCCATAATGTCTTGGGCGTGTTCAACATATGCCTTGAGCGAGTCGGTCATCTGCGAGATGAGTCTGAATAGGGAAAATGGAGCGCCGGGTGCCACAGCAAAAGAGATGCGTAACGTACGCATTAAAGCCGTACTCGTCAACTATATGTAAAGTCAGGTGTAGATGCAGCATATCTCTCAGCCTGCGCCCGTTACATTATTGTGGCATCATAAGGGCCGGCATCAGCGAACCGCATTCCCGCGTTATGTCGTTGCACCGATGCATATATCCACTCATCAAGGCGCTTTGCATTATGGATCTTACCTACTTCGGGCACGCCACCTTTCAGTTGGAGACAGGGACCCATACGTTCCTCTTTGACCCGTTCTTGGCTGGCAACAATCCACACACCCAAACCGGGGCCAAGGACCTTGACCCGGACGTCATCTTTGTGTCGCACCCGCACGCCGACCACTTTCTGGATACGGAGGCTCTCACGCAGCAGGGCGATCCGCTCGTCATTGGCACCTTTGAGGTGATTACGCATGTCCAGGAGCAGTTCGGACACGAAACCGTGCATCCGCTTAACGAGGGCGGCTCGCTCGATATGCCATGGGGCCATGTTGAAGCGGTGCATGCGCGCCACACGGCCTCGTTTCCGGATGGCAGCTACGGCGGCGTCCCCATCGGCTTCGTGCTCGACTTTGGCGACCTCACCATCTACTACACGGGCGACACGGCCCCCTTCATGGAGATGGAGTGGATCGGCGAAAACTATGACATCGACGTGCTGCTCGCGCCCATCGGCGACGTGGTAACGATGGGGATTCCCGGCACCATCCACACCGCCACTATGGTCGATGCCGATACCATCGTCCCCCTGCACTACGACACCTTCCCGTTTATCGAGGTCGACTTGGATGACTTCGAGGAGGCCGCCGACAACGCGGGCTTTGAGCCGCTCGTGGTCGACTTCGATGAAACTGTTGAACTGTAACGGGTACTGAAGCATTGCCCCTTTGCGTAATGGGGACGGCTCCTGTGGGGTCGTCCCTATTGCTATGATTAAACCCACTGCACCTGCTAATCACATCATTGCATTGTATGCAACTCGGTATTCTATCGGATACACATGGCTACTTCCATCCCGACCTGGTCGATGTGCTCGACGGCGTTGATGCCATCGTGCACGCGGGCGACATAGGCGATCTGGCCATTCTCGACGGACTGGAAGCCGTGGCGCCCGTGCACGCCGTCTATGGCAACATCGACGATGCCGACACGCGCCGCCGCCTGCCCGAGCAAAAGCGCGTCTCCTTTGGCGGACTGTCGGTGTGGGTGGAGCACATTGCCGGACGGCCCGGACGCTGGCAGGCTAACATGGGCGAGCGCCTGGCTGCGGATCCGCCCGACGTGTTCATCTGCGGTCATAGCCATATTCTACGCATTGAGCGTGTGGCGGAACTGGATAACATGCTGTTTGTGAATCCCGGTGCGGCGGGACGGCAGGGGTTCCACCAGAAGAAGACGTGCCTGCGCCTCACTGTGACCGACGGGAAAGCCACCAATGTCGATGTCATCCACCTGGATGAATCGCCGCGCGCTGCGACGCCGTCGCCTGAAACCGGTGCGTAAGCAAGGCCCGCTGCGTATCGGTGAGCGGCTGATTGCGCCGCGCCATCACGCGCTCAGCAACCTCCAGGGCTTTGTCGAGGCGATAATCGGTGAACCCCTGTTCGGGGCTGCCCCATGAGAACGCCGGCAGCCAGCGCGGCGGAAAGCCGCCTCCGTACACGTTGCAACTGGTGCCCACCACCGTGCCCGTGTTAAACATCGTGTTGATGCCGCATTTCGAATGGTCGCCCATCACCAGACCCATAAACTGGCGCCCTGTATCTACAAACGCCTCTTTAACCGGGTCGCGCAGCGACACCGTGCCGTAGTCGTTTTTGAGATTCGACGTGTTGGTGTCCGCTCCCAGGTTGCACCACTGCCCGAGAATGCTGTGGCCCAGAAAGCCCATGTGGCCTTTGTTTGAGTAGCTCTGGATGATGCAATCGTGCACCTCGCCGCCCACCTTGCTGTAGGTGCCAAAGGCGGATGCCGCAATGTTCGCTGCCGTTTTGATCTGACTCTTGGGTCCGATGTACACGGGCCCGCGCACTACAGCTTGCTCGTAGACTGTGGCCTCCGCATCCACATAAATGGGGCCGTCGCTTGCGTCTAAGATGGCCCCCGCGCGCACCTCGGCACGCGGTGCCACGTGCACGCGCTCCGCTCCCTGCACCACAGCAGAGGGATGCACCGATCCGGTATCTTCAGAGGGCGTATCGGGCAGTTGGCGCGTAAGCGCGTCGTGCAGGTGATCCATAAGATGCCAAAGCCGGGTGACGCACGGCACCCGATTCAGCTCGGTCGTGGGGGCGTCGCCAAACGGCGCTTTCGGCAGCGCATCAGACGCCAGCAGATCCGCAGGCAGTGCCGACGGGTCGGGGCACCACGCCGCAATCAGCGTCTTGCCGTGCATGAAGGTGCGCGCTTCTGCATCACCAACAGCTCCTTTCACCTCGCGGACCCACGCCGGATGCGGCAGGGCGTGGGCCGAAACGAATAGCACGCCAGCATCGCGGGGCAATGCGTTGACCGTAGCGTGCGCGTGCCGCTCGGCGACCACAGGCGCTACCGCCTCTCGGGTGTGCAGCACGAGCCCGTCGTGCGCAAACGTGGACGCGAGGGCCTCGCCCAGTGTGTAGCGCGCACTGCGCATCTCGGCTACCCCACGCAGATCAGTAAGCGGAGCCAGATGAGCGGCATCGGAAGATTCGAAGAGACAGAGGTACATAGCGCACAGCGGCTATCGTGAGCAGAAGTAAGGCTTTAAAACAACGCAACGTACAGCGTGAAGTCAACTGATTCGCCCCCCTCTATTCCCGTAAATTCATGCTTCTTGCATTTATCATGCATGGTTTGTAGTGTGGCAGTGTAAGCGCTTACATAAGAGGCGCGAGCGCATCTTTTTGAATCAATGAGATTCGTACTTATGCAACACGTGAGACGTATTCAGACCGTCTTTTTCGTTCTTGTACTTTGTGTAGCCTTGCCGTCTACGGTGAAAGGGCAACCTACTATCGATGGGACAATTAACACGAGCAACTACCAGCAACTGGCCGAGTGGACCCAAAGTGACACTGGCTTTGGTGATCATGGCATACTGGAGTTATGGGCCGAACGGGACGGCGACAACCTGTATGTCTTTGTGGTCGGAGAAGCGCAAAGCAATGACAATGAATTATACCTGTTCATGGATGTGAGTAGCCAGAATGGCGTTGCATCCGACACGCAATTACCAGCAGGAGACGACAGTTTTTCTCCATTCAGTTCGCTCCAACCAACAAACGATTTTGAGACGGATTACGGGCTCCGCCTCACCTCAGGTGACCCGGATGCTTTCGTAAGCATTATCGATTATGTGTCGTGGCAAAGCGGCAATGCTGCAGATACGTTTCTGGGCACAATTGCCAACGATGGAACCCCCGTTACAGTAGATGGCGGTACGTACGATGGAACTACGGTAGCATACGACGACACTG
>CAZBTM010000022.1:0-875 GCA_964494425.1 uncultured Rhodothermales bacterium
AGGTAGAAGATCTGGGCGTAGCGCACCGCACTCTGCGCGCCTACAGCCAGCAGCGAGGCCAGAAACAAGTCGATGTAACCCGAAATCTGCGCGACGCCGCGCCCGGCCACCACCGGGCCAAACGCCTGCATGGCCTCGCGCACGCCCTCTACGCGGGTTGAAACGGACAGCCGCAGGTGATCCAGGTGCGTCCACACGAACGGCAGCTGCACGCCAAACTGCAGCGCGCCGCCCACGAGTGCTCCGAAGCAAGCGATGAGCAGCAGCTGCGAGAGGGCATCGGTGGTGAGCGCCGTTGGCGCGCCGGGGGTGCCGCTTAGCGCGTAGGCGCCCGCTGCCAGTCCGCTGATGATGGCGACATTCCACAGCACGGGCGCAACATACGGCACGAAGAACTGGCGGTGGCTGTTGAGGATGCCCAGCGCCCAGGCGGAGAGCACCAGCACCCCGGCCATGGGGAAGATGATGCGCACGGCCTGCGCGGCCAGCTCGAACCGGTTGATGCTGAGCGTGCCGGCCGCCACGCGCTCGGCATCCCCCAGATAGCCCGGTGCAAGGAGCGCCACAATGGGCTCAGCCAGCGCAACGCCGGCCAGCGTCACCAGCGCCACGACAACGCAGAGGAGTCCGAAGATGGCTCCGGCAAAGCGGGCGGCAGCTTCAGGACGCTCCTCCTCCAAAAAGCGACTGTAGATCGGGATGAATGCTGCCGAGATGGTGCCCTCGCCCAGCAAGTTTTGCAGCAGGTTGGGTGCGCGAAAGGCCACCTGCCACACGTCGGCATGCGCACTTACGCCAAAGTAAAAGGCGATAGCCCGCTCGCGCAGCAAGCCCACCATTTTGCTAAGAAAGATGCCCGCGGCCACCACGCCTGC
>CAZBTM010000022.1:885-17759 GCA_964494425.1 uncultured Rhodothermales bacterium
CTCCGGGCCGTCTGTGTCGTCGGCGGTCACGGCGCGCCGCCGGTGGCCTCAAGCCAGGCTGCGATGGCTGCCGAAACCGCAGTCGGGCGGGCGGTAGCGATGAACTGCACGCCTTGCGCTGCGGCCACCACGCCTGCCGCGCTCGATGTGGGCGATGCCTCCGCATCAGCAGATGAATCGGCGGGCGAGTCAGCATCGGAGGACATAGGCGGTTCAGGCAAAGAGCTTCTTGGGCGCGAGTTCGCCATCGAGGAACAGGTGGCTGAAGTATCCGATGACCGCAGCGGCATAGAACGGCGTGCCCACCCACGGCGTCTCGGGCAGGTTTAGGTATGGCACCACGACCAGGGGCGAGGGCACCAGAAGCATAGCCCACCACGTGTGCGTCCATCCACGGTGTTTGCCCACCGCGGGTAAGATGGCAAACAGCCCCAGGTAGGCCGCCGCCTGAAAACGCCCGGTGATGATAAGGTAGACATCCACAATCAGGAAGAATCCGTAGAAGATGCGGCGGCCCTTCGAGTCGATGTCGACGTCGGGCCAGAGGCCAAAGAGCACGGTCAGCACAAGCAGGGCGACTGCGTAGAAGGCAGCGGCGAGGGGCGTCTCAAGCGGATGTACGGGCAGCGGCATCCATTCGGCGAACACAACATACGCCAGGACCGCGGCATAGGCGCCGAATGCAGCCAGGGCTCCGTAGATATGACCTTTGTATCCGGGCATGCAAACGAGGGGCGTGCGCGAAAGAGGCTGTCGAGTATCAGATGTACGGATGCCAAAGCCGGGTGCGTTCCCGCACGTGTCGTCGTGGCTTGCGGAGGGGCAGTCTATTCAGCCACGGCACCCTGCATCTGGATGTACTGCACGGCCAGCAGGTAGCCCGCCGGACCCAGTCCGCTAATTTGCCCGACACAGGCGGGAGCCACTTTCGAGGTGCGGCGAAAATCCTCGCGGGCATGGATGTTCGACAGGTGCACCTCCACCACGGGCGGGTCGATCGCCTCAACGGCGTCGTGCAAGGCCACCGAGGTGTGCGTGTAGCCGCCGGGATTGAAGATCACGCCCTCGTACGACTCGGCGTGGGCATCGTGAAGCGCATCAATGAGCACACCCTGATGATTGCTCTGCACCCACTGAAACGAAAGGTCTGCAAACATAGATGCGAGCTTCTCTTCGAGCGAATCCAGCGTCTCGGTGCCGTAGTGTTCGGGGGCGCGGGTGCCCAGTAGATTGAGGTTTGGGCCGTTCAGCACAAGAATCATAAACCGATGTATATCCAGCAAATGGAGTAAAAAAGCAACACCGCACGTAACGCAGGCGCCGAGTTCGGTTCCAAAATAAGCATACGGTAGTGGATAGACGTTAAGTGATCGCCCCTCTGATAAGAATCTTTCCTGAGGCGAACGGTCCCCCGTTCGCTCCCGTCGGCCATGCCGGAGACGTCTGCGCTGGACGGCGCTCCCAGCACCGATAGCATTCGGGGCACGTTCTTCGGCTACTGGTATGTCTGCTCCATCACGTAGCATTGAACTGCTACCAAGAATACGTTTATGCGTCCGATTGTACATCAGAGGGCGTACGCGCAGACGCTTCCGTAGGCGTCCTATCCACCTCGATCTGTAAGCCGTCGTAGCCGAGGTGGATGTCGTCAGGCAAGCGCGCCTCCTGCTCAGCATGCAGCACATCGTGCGTCATGTGGATGAAGTAGGTCTCGCGCGCTCCGATACGGCGGGCCATCTCCACGGCGCCGTCGAACGAAAAGTGCGTGGGGTGCGGACGCGCACGCAGCGCATCGAGCACGATGACTTCCACGCCATCGAGCAAGGCCACGCTTTCATCGGGAATGTGGTGGGCGTCGGTCAGGTACGCAAACGGGCCGAAGCGCCAGCCCGTGGTAGGTGTGTTGCCGTGCTGCATTGGAATGGGCTGTACGTTGACGTGTCCGGCGTCGTCGTATCGACTGGTGATGGTGAAGCGCTCGTCGACTGCGCGCAGCGTAACACGAGCCGCGCCGGGATAGGGGGTGTCGCCAAAGATGTATGCGTAGCGTTCGCGCAGAATCTCAGCGGTATTCGCGCTGCTATAGCACGGCATGGGCCGACTGTTGCGATAGAACAGCGGGCGCAGGTCGTCGATGCCGGCCACATGGTCAAAGTGGTGGTGCGTAAAGCACACCGCGTCGATACGCTCAATGTGGGCGCGCCGTGCCTGCTGCCGGAAGTCGGGCCCGGCATCAATCAGAATACCCAGCGGTCCTGCCTCGATGTAGCACGCGCAGCGCAAGCGCTCATCGTGTGGATTGGTGGAGGTACAGACGCGGCAGTCGCATCCCAACACTGGAACGCCCGTTGACGTGCCCGTGCCCAGTAGCGTAACGCGAAGCGAGGGCGGGGCGGCGTCGCTAAGAGGCATGGGCACGAGGGGATTCGGAAGAAGTTGATTCGGCAGTTGAAGCGCTCTCGGATGCTTCAGTATCTGTATCGTCGTCGGTGTCGGCTTCATCCCACAGGCGGTGGAGCGCCTTGCGTACCGCCGGTTTCAGGTAGACCGTATCGAGCGGTTCGTTGCGCAGGCTACGGGCCAGCACCGCCAGCTGCACCTCGGCCGGGTGCCGCTTGTTCAGCATGATCACGGTTTGCCCCCCCACATGGCAGCGTCCGCCCCGAAAATCGCCCTTCTCAATGCGCACCTCCATGTCCATGCGCTTGGCCACGTCGGTCAGTTCGTCAATAATTTTTTTCGTGGTCATAGCTTTCATGCTGAAGATCCAAACGCACGCGCAGTGCTCCCCCGGCATCCGCAAAACGACACAGAAGGATGCAGTGCAGCGGCTACGCCTCAACCAGCGTAGCGCCAGTATCGGGGGCGTCGATTGCGAATGACAGTGGAGATACTGTCTCGTCGGCCTCCAGATGAATCCGCACAAAGTGATCCATGAACCAGCGCGTGGGGTAGCTGGGCACCGCACGCGTAAGATAGGCCGCCAGGAACGGATGCACCCGCAGCGTAACCGCACGATGCTGGTCGGCATGGTCGGCTACCCATGCATCCAGCGCGTCAATAACTTCGTGCGCTGGGCGCGTTGCCTCGGCGCCGTGCTGCACGTTGTTGGTTTCCTGCACGGCATTGGCTTCGGCTTCGGCCACCTTCGCTTCAGCCGCTTCGAGCTGAGCTTTGGCCGAGCGCGCCTCTGACGCAGCCTCTTTCGCTTTTGCTTCGGCTTCATCGCGGGCCGACCGCGTTTTTCCGTGCTGCGACCGCTCACTCTGAAGCGCTTTCTTGGCCTGTTCAAGCTCTTCTTCCAGCGCCTTCAACTTGTCCGTGGCGGGCCGCTCGGTAGAATCTGAGGTCGATGTTCCGGCTTGGCGCTTCAGTTGAGTGAGCTCCGATTCACGGTCTTTCACCGTCTGCTGCGCCTCCTGCATACGTTTTTCGAGGCGGCTCAGCTGCGTCTGCGCATCTCGGAAGCGCTGGCGATACGAATCGCCGTTGTCCTTGTCGGGTGCAGAGGCTCCGCTCGACGACGCAAACGAAGACGTGAGGCTGGGGCGCAGGCGCTGCCGGGTAATCTGCACGAGCCCAAAGTCGCTCATAGGAAGCACCTTCGTGATAGCCCGGTCTTCTTCGAAGAGCGCCTCCAGTTCGTTGTAGACCTTCTTGCGGGCCCTTTCGTCGCGCAAGTCAATGAAGTCGACCACAATGATGCCGCCCAGGTCGCGCAGCCGCACCTGATGGGCGATGACGCGTGCTGCCTCCAGGTTGACATCGAGCGAGTTCTGTTTCTGCGATTTGCCGCGCCCCGAGCGCCCCGAGTTCACATCCACCACGTGCATCGCCTCGGTACGCTCGATGAAGAGGTAGCCGCCCGACGGCAGTTCGACCCGGTCTTTGAATGCGCGGTCGGCCCCTTGCTGAATGTCGGCGGCCTCGAAGACCGGCGCGTTGCCACTGTGATACTCAACACGCGAGACCATGGATGGCGCCACAGCGCGTACGTAGCTGCGCACGCTATGAAAGAGGGCTTTATTGTCGATCAGAATGCGGTCGAAATCATCAGAGAACTGGTCGCGGATGATCGACGACGCCATATCCACATCTTCGTGGATGAGCGTGGGGGCATTTGTGGCCTGGGCCAGCCGGTTTTCCACGCGGCGCCAGCGCTCCAGGAGCAGGCGCAAGTCCTTGTCGAGCGACTTGGCATCGCGTCCCTCCGCCACCGTTCGCACAATGACGCCGAAGCCATCTGGTACCAGGCTCCCCGCCAGGGCTTTCAGGCGGTTTCGCTCTTTATCCTTTTCAATCTTGCGCGACACCGCCACGATTTTTGAGAGCGGCACAAGCACCAGAAAGCGGCCCGCCATCGACAGGTCGGTTGAGATGCGACTGCCTTTGTTGGCAATCGGCTCCTTCTTCACCTGCACGAGGATGCGCTGATTGCGCCGCAGGTGGTCGGTGGGATTCGGGTCCTGATCGTGGAGGTCGCCGGGCAGACTGACGGTCTCCACCTTGGGCGTGTTCTGGTTGAGGAAGGCCCTGAGCTGGGGCAGGTTCTCCGACAGATCCGAGAAGTGCAAGAAGGCATCCTGGTCCTGGCCAATATCCACGAATGCCGCACGGATGCTCGGCATAACGCGGCGCACGATGCCAAGATAGAGGTTGCCAATCGTACGTTTGTGCTCGGCATTTTCGATGTAGAGCTCGGCCAGTTTGCCGTTTTCTACAATAGCGATGCGGGTGCGATTATCCGCTACATTAACAACGATTTCTTTGGACATAAGGCGAGGTACGCCGCAGGGCGTCTACGCCGTCGGACGGTCAGCACACAGGGCGGGGCATATCATAATCGGCACGGTCTATTTATGTGCAAGCGTTCTGTGCAAATGGATACGAGATCGCACCGGCAGCAGGTAAAGCATGTGTGCCTGTGGCACTGTGCCGCCCCTGTACATGCGGTTCGCGCAGAATGCGCACAGCGCATGTTGATGGGGCACGCTGCAAGACACGCTCTGTCTGTATTGTGATGACCATCCGGCGGGGGTGCAGTGCACGCCTGCGGACAGCTAATGAGCAAGGGAAAGCGAAAAAGTGGAATGGAGCCGCACACATGGCTCTGGAGAGCCGGGCGTGCAGTACCGGCCTATTTTCATGACAGTAAGACAAACATGGCGTGTACGTATGTAGCGAAAGAACGCCGCCCCGTCAGGGGGCCGCGCCATTTCGGTGTCGCTACAGACCCACGCATGAAAGTAGTGGAAAACGGGTGTGCAGGTCGTAACGCAAAGAGTAAAAGAATGCACGATACATTACGACACGACTGCATATTGCTGGGTAGGCCAAAATGATCCCTGACAGGTACGTGTGTAGCGGTGCTCAGTGTCGGATGAATGCGCCCATTTGGGTAGGCTCCTCGACCCTTTAATGGAAATTCTTTCACATAGTGTCTTTTTCTTTCATACCATATGTCACAAACGGAGCCTACAAGATTAACGTCCGTTACGAGTACATGCCGAGCTAAGCATACAACGTCTTGCGCAGCGCCCCAGGGCCTGCTGATGAAATGCGACCATTGTGCGTCATTGGCGGTTTGAGGAGCGCTTGCAATATGGACTTATCTTCTGTGATACTACGACCCAGCAAAGAATGCGTGTAGTTGGAAGCGCTTGCCCGCTGCTTAACAGACAACGTGTAGTTTCAACAGACAGGCCCCTCCAGCATGTGAGTAACGCTCCATGAGAATGGGAAAACAGATGACGGCTCCGTATAGACCTTTTACGCTGGTCTCGGCTGCGCTGTCACACATTCTTGCTGTTGCATCTTTATTGTGTTTGCGCCGTGGGCTGGTGCCCACTGCATCGATCTCATCAATTCCTTCTTCAAGAGAAACGCCTTGACATATGGCTACCCAAAGTAAATCCGAAGAAGTGCGCGGCTTAGAAGGCGTCGTTGCGCTGTCGTCCGAACTCTCGTCGATTGATGGCGAGACCGGACAGCTTGTGTATCGTGGATACGATATTCACGATTTGGCTGAAAATGCTTCGTTTGAGGAGGTGGTTTACCTGTTGTGGAATGGCGATCTACCCACGCAGCCCCAGCTCGACGCGCTCAAGAGCGATCTGCGAGCCGCCCGTGAGCTTCCGGCTCCGGTGATCGACATCCTGCGCCAGGCCCCAGACACCGCGCATCCGATGGCTGTGCTTCGTACTGCCGTTTCTGCGCTTGGCCTCTACGACGACGAAGCCGATGCCGACTCGCCCGAAGCAAATCGCCGCAAGGCTACGCGTCTTCTGGCACGTACCCCCGGGATCATCGCGGCCTTCGCTCGTCTTCGCAGTGGAGATGAGCCGATCGCTCCGCTCGATGAGGCATCAATGGCTTACAACTTCCTGTACATGCTGAACGGAGAGGCCCCCGGTAGTGCCGCAGAGGCTACGTTTGACACGTGCCTTGTGCTGCATGCCGACCACGGCCTTAACGCCTCCACCTTTACCAGCCGTGTTATTGGTTCGACGCTGTCGGATATGTACTCGGCCGTCTCGGGTGCGATTGGTGCCTTGAAGGGACCGCTGCACGGTGGCGCTAACCGCGAGGTTATGCGCATGCTGCTTGACATCGACAAAAAAGGCGCTGACCCGGCCCAGTACGTACAAGAGAAGCTTGACAACAAAGAGCGCGTCATGGGGTTTGGCCATCGTGTGTACCGCACCATGGATCCGCGTGCAGCCATCCTGCGCGACCGCCTGCAGGAACTCAGCGAGGAAAAGAATGCCACCAAATGGTATGACTACAGTATGGCAATCCTCAACACCGTGAAGTCGGAGAAGGGCCTTGATCCGAACGTCGACTTCTTTAGCGCCTCGACATACTATATGATGGGGCTGGATCCGGATCTCTTTACGCCGATCTTTGCACTGAGCCGCTCGGCGGGCTGGACGGCGCACCTGCTGGAGCAGTGGGCCGATAACCGCCTTATTCGTCCCCGTGCTGCCTATGTTGGTAAAACCGGGCGTACGGTGGTACCTATCGATGAGCGATAGCGAATCTGCGCAGTAGCGCGTTCGCCCGGGCAAGAGATGCCCAATCAGGGATGTCCAACTGGAAGGGTTCTGACGAGGGCGCATGGGTCTGAAGACTTCGACGCATGCGCCTACCCGTCTCGTACAGCGTATGCTTGGGCCCTTTGTTAACTCCCGCCTGCAGCGGGGCGATCATGAAACTTTTACAGTGAGTTCGCCATAGGCATCTTTGCTACTGCAGAATACATGCGCATACGCTTTGACCCTTGTATTCCGCACAAGCGCATCAGGCTCAACGAGCCAAGCCCCTTGGGAGGCCCGACTCTTCCCTCAGGCACGAGTTGTGAATAGCTTGTGTGGGCAGCTTCTGGTAGCGCGGGGCGTTCGGCTTGTCGCTGTTCTCGTACATGGCGGCACACTTGCTGCCTACTCACCCTTATAGCATCGTCTTCCTCAATCTTATGGCTGTTGACACCATTGACCAACCGGCTAAGTCTGCCGCTTCTCAAGACAGTCGTTTTCAGCGTTACCGCGTACGCACTGGGATGTTTGCCTGGATGGCGCACCGCCTGAGCGGCCTCGCACTTGTGGCATACTTGGTTGTTCATGTATGGGGGCTGCGTGCCCTTACTGATCGGGCATCGTTCAACGAACTCATCGCGGGCTACCATGCGCCGATATTTAAGATAGGAGAGTTTCTCCTGCTGGCAGCCGTGGTGTATCACGCCCTGAATGGCTTCCGTATCGTGCTGATCGACTTTCTGGGATGGAGCCCCAACCAAAAGCGGCTGTTTTGGGCGCTTGGCGGTGTGGCGGCCGTATTGATCGTTGTAGGGGGATACCCTACCATCTCTTCATTGATCGATTACTTCTTTCTGGCTGCCTAATGCGGTCTTCGGCAGGTGCTTAGTGCGATACGTGTGCACTTCGCTATCTGCCAGATGCCCTGCTCGCTGTCTCGCCCGAAGTGGGCGCTCGTTGGTCTTTTCGTTCTGACTCTCCACCTGCTATGGCTTCTCGCGCCGCCTCAACTTCCAACGCCCAGAGCTGGTTTCTGCACCGCATTACGGGTACGTTTCTCATTTTTATGCTGATTACCCACTTTTGGGTACAGCACTACGACCAGCAGACGGCCACCATTTCGCACGATGTGCTTTCCACCGAGCAGATTGAAAACGATGTCTTGCCGGGCTATACGCCCGAAGCCGAGGCTGCTGTCGAAGCGCGCTTTGGCGAAACCGCCGAGGTTACACCACACGACGTAGTGATGCTCCGCCTGGCCGATCCGGTGTACGCGGTCCTCTGGAAAGCATTTAACATCCTGTTTCTGATCGTTGCACTGCATCACGGATTCTATGGGCTCAACAACGTGATGTCGGACTACATTCGCAACCCGATGGCGCGCAAGACTGCGAAGGTGCTGTCGTGGTCGTTGGCTCTCGTCTTATTTGTCGTGGGCACGTACTCCGTGCTCGTGGCGGGCTGGTAACACTGACCAGCGGCCTCCCCTTGTTTGACTGTTCCGCTCATTTGTCTCTTGTATTACCATGACATTCACCCACGATGTCGTCATCGTCGGCGCCGGCGGGGCGGGCCTCATGTCCGCGCTTTACGCCAAAGAAGGCGGAGCCGACGTTGCCGTTGTCTCGAAGCTGCATCCGCTACGTTCTCATACCGGAGCTGCGCAAGGGGGCATCAGCGCCGCTCTTGGAAACGAAGAGGAAGACCACTGGTTGTGGCATGCCTTTGATACGGTGAAAGGCAGCGACTATCTCGGCGATCAGGATGCCATTGAGGCGCTCTGTAAGGACGCCCCGCGCACCATCGTCGAACTGGAGCACTACGGCGTTCCGTTTAGTCGAAACTCGGAAGGCACCATTTCGCAGCGTCGCTTTGGCGGACATACCCGCAACTTTGGGGAGTCGCCGGTGCGCCGCGCCTGCCATGCGGCCGACCGCACCGGCCACACCATTCTGCACACGCTCTACGACCAGTGCACGAAGCAGGGCGTGCGCTTCTACGATGAGTTTCAGGTGTTGGACCTGATCATGAACCCAGATGGCGAACCGGCGGGGGTCGTTGCCTACGAAATCCTGACGGGGGAAGTCCATACCTTCCATGCGAAGGTGGTCTGCTTTGCTACGGGCGGATACGGGCGTGCCTTCAAAACAACCTCGAACGCGCACGCTGGAACCGGAGATGGCATGTCGATGATGCTGCGTGCCGGTATCCCACTGGAAGATATGGAGTTCGTCCAGTTCCACCCCACCGGGCTCTACCGGCTTGGCATCCTCATTACTGAGGGCGCTCGGGGCGAGGGCGGGATCTTACGCAACTCAGAGGGCGAGCGCTTCATGGAGCGCTACGCGCCTACCGTGAAGGACCTGGCTCCGCGCGACATGGTCTCGCAGTGTATCTATAAAGAGATTCGTGAGGGACGCGGCGTAAACGGCAAAGACTACGTTCACCTCGATCTGACCCACGTGGGTGATGAGGTGCTCGATAAGAAGCTTCCTGAGATTTCGGAGTTCTCGCGCACCTACATGGGCGTGAACCCGAAGCATGAGCCTATTCCGGTGGCGCCCACCTGCCACTACGCCATGGGCGGCATTCCAACAGACGCCGATGGCCATGTCGAAACGAAAGAGCGAGGCACCTCCGTACCGGGCCTCTTCGCTGTTGGCGAATGTGCGTGCGTGAGCGTGCACGGTGCCAACCGTTTGGGTACGAACTCGCTGCTGGAGCTGGTTGTCTTCGGACGCCGCGCCGGCATGCAGATGGCGAAAGAAGTCCGCGAAGGTAAATCGTTTGCGGCGCTTCCCGACGAGCCGGAGCAAGAAACACGCGACCTGCTTGACGACTTGCTTGCGAATACACCGGAGGACGGCGAGCCTACGGTGAAGGTGCGCACGGACTTGCAGGAGACGATGATGTCGAATGTGAGTGTCTTCCGCACCGATGAGACGCTCTCCGAATCGCTCAACGATCTGAGCGCGCTGCGCGAGCGCGCCAAGCATGTCGTGGTGGAGGACAAGGGCAAGAAGTTCAACACCGACCTGATGGACGCCGTCGAGATTGGCTTTATGGTCGATTACGCGGAAGCCATTGCGGCCAGTGCGCACTACCGCACAGAGAGCCGCGGCGCCCACTCTCGCGAAGACTATCAGAACCGCAACGATGACGAATGGCTTGAGCACACGCTGTTTTACAGCGACGGTGAAGGCAACTATGAGTTTGCCGATAAGGATGTCGTGATTACACGATTCGAGCCGAAAGAACGTAAGTACTAACCCTCACTGGGAAGCCTGCTCCTGCGGCCTCGTGCGGTGCCCTTTGCCTGTGGCAAGGCGCTGCACGGTGCCCGCTTCCGTTATCAGCCCCCCTCTTTTTATGACCCTGAACGTTGAAATAAAGCGCTACAATCCAGAGAAGGATGACGCTCCGCACTGGGAGTCGTACGAGGTGCCTGCCGACCCGCTCGACAGCGCATTGGCCCTGCTGCTCCACGTAAAGTGGCACATCGACGGCACCCTCTCGCTACGCAAGAGTTGCGCACACGGCGTCTGCGGTTCCGATGCCATGCAGATCAATGGAGAAAACAAGCTGGCCTGTTCGGTACTGGTACAAGACCTGGTCGATAGTGACGGAGCCACGGTGAAGTTTGCACCGCTGCCTGCTGCCCCTGTTATCAAAGACCTGGTGATTGACCAGTCGCGGTTCTTCGAGAAGTACCGCGAGGTTAAGCCCTGGCTCATTAACGACAACCCGGCCCCCGAAAAAGAGCGCAAGCAGTCGCCTGCTGAGCACGAGATTATTGAGGAGGCCACTAAGTGCATCATGTGCGGCGCATGCACGCACGCGTGCCCCAGCACGTGGGCGAGTCCCGACTACTTGGGTCCGGCAGCCATGCTCAAAGCCTATCGCTATACTTTCGACACGCGCGATGACGGTGAAGGCGAACGCCTCGACACAGTCGACTCGGAGAACGGGCTCTGGAAGTGCTATACCATCTTTAACTGCAACGAGGCCTGCCCCAAAGATATCGATATTACGCGCTGGCTCTCGGCCCTGAAGCGGCGCTCGGCAGTCACGGCGTAACAGATGGCCCCCAGCTCACACAGCTGATATTATGCAGTATGATTCGGCGCCTCGTTTGCTACCCGGCAGACGAGGCGTTTTAGCATGGGAGCTCCGCATAGTAGCCAACATGCCCTATTCGACGTATCATCGCTGCACGACGTGAAACCCCCGCCTCCGGTCGCGCATTCGTGCGTTTGCTGTTCTTTTGTGCTCCCCCCACCGCCCTCATGGCTGCCTCGCCTGTTCTCTTAGGCATTGAAACCTCGTGCGACGACACCGCGGCTGCGGTGCTTGACGGCACCACGCTCCGCTCCAGTGTGGTCTCCTCGCAGCACGACGTGCACGCGGACTACGGCGGCGTAGTGCCTGAACTTGCGTCTCGCAACCACGAGCGCTACATCGGGCCTGTGGTGCAGCGCGCGCTCGATGAGGCCGGCTGTGCCCCGCACGACCTGGATGGGGTGGCTGTAACGTGCGGTCCCGGACTGCCTGGCGCGCTTCTTGTGGGACTTAGCTTTGCGAAGTCGTTTGGATATGCCACTGGTTGCCCCGTTGTAGGGGTGAATCATCTGGAAGGACACCTGTATTCCACTCACATTACCGGGCAGGGACCGCCCATGCCCTACCTCAGTCTCATCGTCTCGGGAGGACACACCCAGCTGGTACACGTGTCGGACGTTGGCATGTACACTGTGCTCGGCCAAACCCGCGACGACGCCGCGGGCGAGGCCTTCGACAAAGTTGCCCAGATGCTGAACCTGGGCTACCCTGGTGGTCCTGTAGTCGACCGGCACGCCCAGCAAGGCGATCCTGCGTTCCACGACTTTCCCCGGTCGCGCTTTGACGATCTTTCGTTCTCGTTCAGTGGACTTAAGACCTCGGTGCTCTACTTCCTGCGCGACATCCCAGAGGCCGAGCGTGACGCGTTCGTTGAGGCACACCGCGCTGACATTTGTGCATCGTTCCAACAGGCGGTGGTCGATGTGCTTGTGGATGCCGTACGCCGTGCTGCGCTCGACACGGGCGTAAAACATGTGGCGGTGGTGGGCGGCGTATCGGCCAACCGCAGCCTGCGCGATGCGCTCCAGATGTTGGGCACCGAGCAGGACCTGCATATCCACCTGCCCGACCCGCAGTTTTGCATGGACAACGCAGCGATGATTGCTGCCGCCGCCCGGATGCACTGGCCCACCGTCTCCCCCTTCACCCTCGATATTAACCCGCGCCTCACGCTGGCGTAAAGACTTCTTCCTCTGCTCTCTGCTTTTACTACCATGGATTCGGATACGCCCTCGCTCGACAAAAGTCTTGACCAAGCCGCTCGCTTCTCAGAGGCCTTGCCGCCCCTTTCTGATGACCTGAGCGGTGCGGATCTCGCTCCGTTCCGCGATCGCATCGATGCGATTGATCATCAACTGGTACAGCTTCTGAACGAGCGAACAGCGTATGCGCATGTGATTGGGGCCATTAAACACGTTATTGGGATGCGTGCGTATGTGCCCACCCGCGAGGCCGAGGTGATGGAAAACGTGATTGAGTCGAATACGGGCCCATTCACCGATAACGCCATCCGCCGCATCTTTGAGCAGATCGTGGAGGAGACGCGCAGTTTGGAGCAGCGCACGTACGAAGGGCATACTGAGTAATCTCATCATTTTCCACTGCGCTTTCGCTTGCTGGCTATGAACACATGGATTCGATGGGCCCTGGCAATACTGGTGGCTGTGGCCACCGGCATAGGGTTGGCTGGGGCCCTCCTGGCGTTTTCGAGCAATACGCCGACGTTCGATGGCGAACGCAGCGTTACGATTCCCGACGGTACCTCATTCGAAACGACGCTCGACAGTCTCGAATCAGCTGGACTGCTGGCATCTCCCCGTTCGATGCGCTGGTTTGGTGGCCTTACGGGCTGGCGGAATCAGGTGAAGGCTGGTCACTATACATTTGCAGCGGGTGCATCGAATTGGGAGTTACTCGACACGATCCGCAAGGGCTTGCAAACCCCGGTGCGCGTTACCATTCCGCCGGGCACAACGCCCGATGTGGTCGCCCAGCGAGCGGCGCGCAACATGGCATTTAACGCTGACGCATTTCGGGCTGCTCTTAGCGACTCTACACTGGCTGCTGAGCTGGGTACCACGCCCGCCGATCTGTTTGGCTACATGCTGCCTGACACGTATCACTTCTACTGGCAGTCCTCCCCCGTGTCGGTGGTCGAGCACATTAAAGAGACGTTTGACCGCTTTGCGGAGCAGGATCTGCGCGATGGACTCGATGCGCGCGACCTGAGTGTGCACGATGCCGCCATCCTGGCGTCGATTGTAGAGTGGGAGACGGCACTCTCCGACGAGAAGCCGCGTGTGGCCGGCGTGTATCTGAATCGGTTAGAGATTGGAATGCCGCTGCAGGCAGACCCGACGGTGCAGTACGCTGTCATGGAAGAAGAAGGCAGCAAGCGCCGCCTGCTCTTTGCCGATTACGAGATCGAGCACGACTATAACACGTACCAGTTTCGAGGTCTGCCGCCCGGCCCGCTTACCAACCCCTCGCGGTCGTCGCTGCGCGCTGTAGCCCGCCCTGAATCCCACAGCTACCTCTACTTTGTTGCCAATGGCACCGGCGGGCATACGTTCAGCCGCACGCTGCGCGAGCACAACCGCGCCGCCCAAGACTATTATAAATTGATGCGACAGCGGCGTGCTCGGCAGAATAACTGAGGCTGCCCTCGCACCGTTCAGTTAGAACCGATACCGCATCCCAATCGAGAAGGTATTACGCTGTATATCTTCGTCGGCGCGCAGCCCCGGAGCGGTTCCGCGGGCATCGGGCACCTCGGTGGTACCGTAGGCCACGAACTCGTCGGTGAAGCGCTCCTGCATCCAGCCGAAGTCGAATGTGAGTTGCGAGTCGAAGGTGTAGCTAAGACCGCCCGAGAAGAACGTGCGGTCGCTTCGGGGGCCGGTGTCATCAGGATTCGGCTGAAAGGCTGTCCCTCCGCGAACCGTGAGCGCGTCCATCGAAAAGGATGCCCCCACGCGCGAGTTTACTGTCACGTCCAGCTCGCGGATCTGCCGGTCAATGTCGCGCTCCACTCCAAGACCAGCCCCCTCGGCGGTAAAGTTCAGCGTCGACCAGTCGATCACCTCAACATCGCCCGCAAGGTTGAACGGACCCAGATTGAATTCGGCTCCGGCGGAGACGCGCCACGGCGTGCGGACTTCGTATTCAAATTCGTTATCGTCAATCGCCCCCGCAGCCAGCGATCCGCCCTCGTCGAAGAACGTCTCGATGCGCGTGCCAAACGTTTCGGTGATGGTGTAGTACGTGGGCGTCGCAAACGAAACGCCTACGCGCAACTGGTCGACCGGCTTGGCAGACGCCCCGAAGCGGGCGCCAAAGCCTGTAAGGTCTGCTTCGATGCCCTGTTCGTACCGCAGCGCGTCGAATCCGCTAAGCACTGCGCCATCGCCTAAGACCACGTCGTATTGGCTGCCGGTGTGTGTATTATTGACATCGACCTCTTCGTAGATGCGATCGAACGAGTAGGAGCCAAAAGCCACGGTGAACGCGCCCCCGAGCATCACATCGGGGGCCACTTCAATAGCGCCTCCGAAACTGGTGTCGTAGAGTCCACCGCTTTCGATGAGGTCCTCGCGCTGCTCGACATTCGTGTTGCTGCCGGGACGCACCGCTTGGATGAAGTCGTTGGTGGGACTATCAGCGCGGTTGGGGTCGAACTCGATGGCTCCGGCGTCGAATGCAAGCGTGGTGAGGCGGCGGTCGAAGGTGAACGAGCCGTCGTCGTTAGGAAGCGGAGAGGGCGAGCTGGGCAGAAACGTGTCGGTGATGGAGCTCTGCCCGTTGATGCCGGAGGCTACGAGCGTGCGGTCGAAACTGCGCGTGCGGCCAATGGCCGCCCCCAAAACGAGATTTCCCTGATCGGTGGGGACGCGGTAGGTGAGTGCAGCATTGCCAATGCGATAGCCCGACTGCGTACGATCAAAGGGCGCTGATGTGGTGCTGGGAAGGAAGAGCCGCGCCTCGTTTGTGGTAAAGTCGCCGACCAGACCGCCAGCAAACGTGGACGACGATGCCCACCCGAGCCCCGCCGGATTGCTGAAGAGCGCGGTGTAGGTGCCGCTCCCGGCCGTGCCATTGGCATCCAGCCAGCCCATGTCGTGTGGTCCGATGGCAGGAGCCCGCTCGCTGTACCGAAAGACATCATCAAGCGTCTGGGCCGATGTGGAGACAGGACCGCCTGCAGCAAGCAGAAGGGCGGCAGCAATCAACAGATAGAAACGAGCCATAGCAATCCAGCAGTCTAAGTCGGTAGACGATGAAACGCCCCAGGGACGCTGAGTGAGGCGTGGGTGTAGCCGCCTTAACTGGGCTGTGAGTAACACCTGCCTGTGTTGTAACAGGCAATCAGACTGCTCTGTCTGGCCGCAGCGTCTGGTGTGTCAGACTACCAGTACATGCGCAGCAAAATCAGGAAGGCTGTTCGTCGAGTTCCTCCTCGCGAATACGTCCACAGACAAGGAGGCACAGAGCCGAGAGTGTGGGGTCATTGATCTGGTAGTACACGTACAATCCTTCCTTGCGGCGCGATAGAAGCCCCTCGCGCGCCATCATCCCCAGGTGCTTACTTACATTGGCTTGCCGGTGCCCTGTGGCCTCCACAAGCTCACTCACGGTCATTTCACCATTGAGCTGAAGCTGGTTCAGCAGCTCAAGGCGCACCGTCTCGCTCAAGATTTTGAACCGGCTTGCGGCCTCTTCCAGATGCCGGTTTGGAATGAGTTCGTTGGCCATGAGGTCTTACTCGTTATACCGAGAAGCAGTATCGAAGCATAGTGGAAAGCACAATAGGGAAGGTCTCCATACTGTGCAATGGTTGCATACGTATCACACCAGCATAAAGTTGTCTGAGCCTATCGTGCCGACTCCACAAGGCGGGCGGGCGCAAACGGTGAAGTTACCAAGGCGCATTCGAACCCAGGGCCGTTGAAAGTGCCCCGCGTTGGGCAAGATTCGCATGTCCGAGGCTGGGTTCGTAACGAGATCGCCAATCTGTTTGCATCCAAGGAATGAATGTGTGTTCTTTTCTGTGAATCAACAGCATGGCTCTTCATCCCCTAAAACAACACGCACACAGCGCATGGATCTTGGTATTGCAGGGAATACGGCGCTCATCACCGCCTCCAGTAGCGGACTCGGCAAGGCGTCGGCCATGGCACTGGCGCGTGGGGGCGTGAACGTGGTTATCAATGGGCGCGACGAGGCGAAGCTGGAGGCAGCCCGCAACGAGATCGGAGCGGAGGCACAGGGCGAGGTGCTTGCGCATCCGGCAGACCTGACCGATCCCGATGCGCTTAACGGGCTGGTAGATGCGACGCTCAGTGCCTTCGGGGGACTGGATCATCTCGTAACCAGTGCAGGCGGTCCGCCGAGCGGGGCCTTCTTGGATACGGATGACGCCGACTGGTACGAGGCCTACGACCTGCTCGTGATGAGCGTGGTGCGGCTGGTGCGCCACTGTGCGCCGCATCTGAAGGCCGACGGGGGCGGCACCATCGTCACGATTACCTCGCGCAGCGTGAAGGAAGCCCTCGACGCGCTGGTGCTCTCCAATTCGGTGCGCATGTCGGTCATCGGACTCGAA
This sequence comes from uncultured Rhodothermales bacterium, assembly GCA_964494425.1. Lineage (GTDB taxonomy): Bacteria > Bacteroidota > Rhodothermia > Rhodothermales > Salinibacteraceae > Longimonas. The sequence continues at coordinate 17,641 of CAZBTM010000022.1, forward strand.
AAGACGCTCTCGAAGGAGCTGGCGCCCGAGGTCCGTGCGAATGCGGTGCTGCCGGGGGCGCACGAAACCGCCCGCATCCGCGCACTCATTGAGCAGGCGATGGAGCGCGGCGACTACGA
>CAZBTM010000022.1:17769-19857 GCA_964494425.1 uncultured Rhodothermales bacterium
TTCGAAACCGCTCACCAGCTCGCCAACCTGTCGCCAGCCATCCCCCTGGACGATGGCGACCGCATTGAGCAGGCCATGGAGCGCGGCGACTACGACAGCTACGAGGAGGGCCTGGCCGACTGGGGCGCAGGCAATCCGCTCGGGCGCATTGGCGACCCAATGGAACTGGGGCACACAGTGGCGTTCCTGTCGTCGCCGCTGTCGGGCTATATCAACGGCGCAGCCATCCCAATTGATGGCGGATCTGGGGCATCCAACCTGTAGCATTTCTGTAGCACGGGCGCTGTCTGCGAACGAAGGGCGGGGGCAGACCGTAGACAGAATATTGCTTGCTGCATGCGCTACTGACCTCACCTTGCGCGTGCGCTCTGTATCTGGTTTAGTGATGCATCATGCGCGACTATCTTCTCTCGGCCTGGGTGTGGACCTCCACGGCGCTGCTTCTGTGCGCATGGCTGCCGGTCATGGCGGCGGTGCGCCTTACCGATCGCGATCCGGCGCTCTACCGCAGCGGTTATGCACTTCGCATTTTGGGGCGGCTTATGACCTACCTGAATCCATTCTGGACGGTAGAAACCGAGGGCCAGATCCCTGATAACCCGCGGAATCCGTATATTGTGGTGAGCAACCACCTCTCGCAGGCCGACCCGCCGGTGGTGTCGCGGCTGCCCTGGGAGATGAAGTGGGTGGGCAAAAAATCGCTTTTTGAGCTGCCCGTTGCCGGGTGGCTCCTGCGCATGTCGGGCGACATCTGCGTAGATCGTCGCGATGCCGAGAGCCGCAGCGCGGTGCTCGATAAGGCGCGCCACTACCTGGACCACCGTTGCAGCGTGATGCTGTGCTCCGAGGGGACCCGCTCGCGCGATGGTCGTGTGCACTCGTTTGCCAACGGCGCGTTTCGCCTCGCGCTGGATGCAGGCGTGCCGGTCGTGCCCATTGCCATTGATGGCACGCAAGACGCGCTCCCCAAGCACAGCCTCGTCTTCCGCACCAGCCCGCAGACCATGCGCGTAAAGGTGCTCTCCCCAGTCGATCCGGTCGCTGAGGGCCTTACCGATATTGACGCCTTCCGCGCACACGTACGACGCCAGATTGTGGAGCAGATCGCCGCGTGGCGTGGTGTCGATCCGGTTCAGGTGGATGCAGAAGCCTCAACGCCTGAGACGGCGTAATGGCGCAGCTTCAATGCGTTGTATCCCCCTGTACAACCCGTCTTTGAGGCGAAGCTACGTGCTCACACCAGCATAGCGAGGCGGCGCGAAGGCCGCGTTACCGCTACGTAGAGCAGGGCGTGTTGCTCGGGGCCCCGGCAGACCTGCAGGTCGCGGTAGTCCACAAAAACGGTGTCGAAGGTAGAGCCTTGCGCTTTGTGCACGGTGGAGGCGTAAGCGTAGTCGACCTTGGCGAACTGCTCGCGCAGGCTGTAGTAGCGATCCCACTTCTTGTGATCGTCTTTGGCGGCATCGCGGCGGCGGGTGAGCGTGTCGCGGTAGCGCTCGTGCTCGTCGTCGTGCAGCACCGCAATGTCGCGGCGAAAGTCGTCGTGCACGCCCCGCACCTTGAGCGTCCACACCTTCCAGGTGCTCATGTCGTCGCCCTCAATGCGCTCCTCGGTGATGGCTTCGACGCGCACCTCTTCGCTGTTTTTGATGAGCGGGCGCTGGTCGTGGAACCACGTTTCGCGGGCTACAATCCACTCGCCAATTTCAAAGCGCTCGGCCTGCTCGCCATAGCGCTCCGCCCGCACGCGGCGGTTGTAGGCACGCACGGTTTTGTTGCGGTAGGCCAGGATGCGCGCGTGCTCGGGGTTCGTGCGAAACGTCTCGCTCGTAAAGGCGCGCACCAGGCTTCCAAAGAACTGCTCGTCGTTGTGCGTGATGGCCACGCCCTGCCCATCGTCGTACTTGCTTCGGAAGCCGTGCCAGTTATGGTTGCGCACCTTGGTCGCCAGCTCCAACACGGGGTTGCCTTTGGCCTGCCGATGCACCTGTTCGAGTGTGGGGCCCGGCACCTGCAGCGCGGGTGAATCCTCTTCGTTCACGGGCGGAAGCTGCGCTGGATCGCCCACGATGGTGGTGGTGGCGACCA
>CAZBTM010000022.1:19867-20632 GCA_964494425.1 uncultured Rhodothermales bacterium
GGATGTACTGCCACTCATCGCGCCCCACCATTGAGGCCTCGTCAACGACAACGATGCTGGCCTCCATATCGCGCTCCTTGTCGTCGGGCACAAGCTCGTAGTCGCCTTTGCCATCGGGCTGCAGACGCAAGCCCAGAAATGCGTGCAGCGTCTGTGTGGGAACGCCCACACTGAGGTGGTTACGAAGCACTTGCACCGCCTTATGGGTCGGCGCGCAGACATACACGGCGCAGTCTTCGTTGTCGAGCTGCTCAACGAGCTGGCCTACAATGACGGTTTTGCCTGTGCCGGCGTAGCCACGAAGTCCGGTAAAGCGTTCGCCGCTGGCCAGGCGGTCGTAGACGGCATCGTACGCGGCTTGCTGGTTGTCGGTGAGGGTCATGGAGGTCGGTTGTTGATCGAACGCGAGAAACGTACAGGGCGAGCGAATTACAGACGCGAGGGAGACGACGCCGTCTGTGTGTTCGAGCGCCGATCAGCCAAGTGCTGCAGGTGACGCCCAAATCCGTTCATAACGAGCAGATGCGCCACAGCCTGTGTGGCGTTGTACACGCTCCATGGCAGCATGGGCGAGAAGTCGTGGATAGCCGCCAGCACGTGCCGCCCATCAGCGGTACGGCGAAACTCCAGGCGGCCCGCGTCGTGGGCTCCGTCGGGCAGACGGGCAAGGAGGCCGCCAGTTACGTAGAAGAGCTGGCGGCCGGTCGGACTGCGGTTTGGGGCGTAGCTCAGTTCTAACAGGGTAAGGCCGAGCGGGCGCAGTTC
>CAZBTM010000023.1:0-5020 GCA_964494425.1 uncultured Rhodothermales bacterium
ACCCAGGGGCTCGGGACCAGCCTGCTGCCAGCCCCGAAGCTGGATGTCCTCTCTTCGCTTTGTTAGAACGACGTGGACACGCCAATCCGGACATCACGCCCCGGCGAGAGCGCATAGCCCTTATACGTGTCGAGGAAGTCGCGGTAGGCGGTGTCGAACACGTTGTCGACGCCCACCGAGAGGGTGAGGGGCGCGCCGATTCCTGTGCGCAGCGTGCCCTGCGCTTCGGCATTGACGACGGTGTAGGCCTGTGTTGAGGCGGTGCCAAAGGGCGGTCCGAAGCCAGCGTCGAACTGCGAGAACGGCTCAAAGCGTCCGGCCGCGTCTTTGTCGAGGGCGTGCTTCACGTTCACCTCGACACGGGGGTTGCGCAGACGGTCGGTGCCGCTGGGTACCCAGCGCGCAAAGCCCGAAACGGTGTTAGATGGAAGCAGCGGCAGGTCGCCATCGCCGCCATCGGTACTCAAGCCGTCGCCGGTGCCTCCCAGGATAGCGGTGCTACCGCCCACCTGCAGCCACGGCTGCACACTCGTTTCGATGGTGGCCTCGATGCCGGGAATGATGGCATCGGTCTGGTTCGCGGCGTACACCGGGGGCCCGGTGCCGTCCGGGTTCTGGGTGGTGCCGGTGTTCTGCAGGTAGATGTAATTCGAGATGGCGTTAACGTATCCGGTAAGCTCTGCCGTTATGCGATCGCGGCGCACGCGAAACGACAGATCGGCGCTGTAGGAGCGCTCGGGGTCCAGATCGGGGTTGCCAACCTGGAATGCAGCAACGCCTCCGTGCACGCCGTTAGCATACAGCTCAAAGACGCTGGGCGCGCGGAACCCGGCGCCCAGGTTTGTGGCCAGCGCCATGCCGTTGCCCAGCGCGTAGTTGGCGCCCGCCGAGCCCGAGAGTGTGGTGTATGTATTTTCGAGCTGATCCGAATCCTGCGTGCGCTGGTTCGGAACGGCCTCAATGGTGCGCAGGTCAACGCGTCCGCCCAGCGACAGGGTAAGGGCCTCAAACTCGGCATCCTCGAAGACAAAGAGTCCGGCGTTCCAGGTGCGCGCCGAGGGCTGCAGCTCGGCCGGACCGCGCGTGTCGGCGTCCTGGTGCTGCACCTCAACACCGATGGTCCCGTTCAGTGGACCCACAGGCGGATGCACCAGCTCCAGGCGTCCGGTGTAGATGTCGGTTTTCAGATCCAGGGGGTAGTCGTATCCGCCCAGTCCACCGTTGTCGCGAATGGCGGCAAGCGTTACATCGCCGCTGCCGGGTGCGGACTGCCGGATAGAGCGCTGCCAGCTTATGCGCGGTTTGAGCACCAGGGTACCTGCAGTCAGGGTGCCTTTCAGCAGCACGTTGCTATGCTCCAGGTTCTGGCCCACGCCGTCGGGCGGATTGTTGGCGTTGCCTTGGGGGCCGCCCGTAGGCAGCGCAAAGTTGTGGGCATTCTGCCAGTAGTCACCGTGTAGCTGCAGGCTCCCAAAATCACCTTGCACGCCGACTTGTCCATAGGCGCTCCACTGCTCAAAGTTAGTGAAGGGCACCTCATCGGTGTACTTCGGGTCGCCGAACGTACCGCCATTTTGCGTTTCAAAGAAGGTGGGCGCATCGGGGGCGTGGTAGTTGCCCGCCACGCGCCGCTCGGCCCCTACACGCCAGCCCACATTGCCCTGGGCCACCTGCAGGTCGATGGATCCGGCACGCTCGTTGTTGTTGGTGTAGTACTGGGTGGATGCAGCGCCCTCGACCTCCACCTGGCCCGAACTGGACGTGGGGGCGGGCTTGCTGATGACATTGATCGCGCCGCCCAGCGCGTCGGAGCCATACAAGATGCTGCTCACGCCGCGCACCACCTCCACGCGCTCGGCTTCGCTGGCGTTGGTGGTGGGAAAGTGGCGCACGCCGAACTGATAAAACTCTTGGGCCACTCCGTCTTTGAGCAGCTTCACGCGGTTGCCGCTCAGTCCGCGCAGCACCGGCTTACCGGCTTGCGAGCCGGTCTGGATGGAGGAGACCCCGCGCACGTTGTCTTGCAGCAGGTCGCCGAGGGCGGCCCCGCGCTGCGACTCCAGCTCTTGCAGGCCCATTACGTCAACGCTCTGCGGAGCGCGAAGTGTGCTACGGGCACGGGCGGTACCCGTCACGGTTACCCCGTCCACCTCCAGCACGCGCGTCTGCATGGTGGCGTCTACCGTTGTAGTTTCGCCTGCGGCGATCTGCACCTCGCGCACTACGGTGCGGTAGCCCACAAACCGAAACTCCAGCAGGTGCTCGCCGGTCGGCAGGCCGTCAATTTCGTAGGTGCCGTCAGCGTCGGTCGTGGTGCCGCGCTGCAGCGTGAGGTCAACGATCTGGACGTCGGGGAGCGGTTCCCCTTCGTCGTTCACCACCGTACCCGCTACGGTGCCGCGGTTAGTCTGTGGCGGATCGGCCTGCCCCCAGGCCGTTTGCGACGTAGCCGCCATGAAAAGAAGCAATACACATGCGTGTCGTACAACAGAACGAATCATACCAATACCAATCAGAATACCCAGATAAGCGACCCATGACCATAGCAGGGCGCGCCGTCTTAACGGCAGGGGCAGGCATGGGCGGATGCGACGTTGCTTCCGCCAGGCTACAGGTCCATCACAGAACGCAATGGACGGAGCGTGCGTGCCCGCTCGTCAAGCATGCGCGCGAGCATGGGGCGGGCCGCGGGTAGGAGGGGGTAGCACCGCACTGTGCGAACCTGATGTAGGTTGCACGGACACCGTAACGAGGCGGACCCCGTAAGCATGCACGATAGAGGCGCGCAGCGGCGGCACAACGTGTGTAACCGTGCTGCACAGTGTGCAGTCGACATCGGCATGAGACGTGTCTGTGGTCCACCGTGCCGGAACGGCCTCGCACTGGGGTACGCCATGATGGCTCTGGTGCGACCCCGCACTGGCATGATGCGCCGCATGTACGCTGGGCGCAACGACGCCTCCCATCATAAACAGCGCCAGAAGCACGGCGGCTGCTATGGGACGCGAAACGCTCATGGGTGTGCAGTGCGTGTGTATTGGATTGAGACACTCCACTGAATGAGCCCTTTGTCTTCCTGTTCCGCTGTATTTTTGGATGCAGGAGCGCTACCGACGTACGTGTAACCAGTCCTATTCCAGACGCCATGAATCTCCCAGACGAGCTTTCTGAAGATCGCAACCGACCTCCTGCTCCCACACGATCGGTCTCAGTGCGCGTGGTTGATGTGTACCCGTATCGGATACAGCGCGATGCGCTTGAGCTTCTGGTGCTTCGCCGATCGAACCAAACATCGTACGGGGGCACCTGGCGCATGGTGGGCGGCACCATTGAAGCGGACGAGACCGCCTGGCAGGCCGCGCTGCGTGAGCTTCGGGAGGAGACAGGCCTTGTGCCTGAGCAGTTCTGGGCGCTGCCCTCGCTCAACCACTTTTATGAGTGGCAGCACGACCGCATCAATTTGATTCCGGCGTTTGCCGCAGCGGTCAGTGGCGCGCCTACACTTAACCACGAGCACGATGGCTGGGCTTGGGTATCGGTGGGCGAGGCCGAGCAACGACTGCAGTGGCCCGAACAGCAGCGCCTGGCCCGGCTGGTCGCGTCGATGTGCGCGCAGGGCGTACCCGCGGCGCTGCAAATTCCCGTCGACGCAGCATCCCACACGACATAGCTTCATGCAGCAGCGGCTCGCCAGCGTAATGCCAGCGAGCCGCTGATTATGGGCGCCGGTACCAACCAAGCGCGCCCGTTCATCATGTGATTTTGCCGTGATACGCCTCTATCCATCTCCCTGCTGTGCGGCATCCTGATGGACTACTGAAACAGCGCGGGAATGGGCGTCGTGGTGGACACGCTCGACGCCGACGGCGTTACCTGTTGGGTCGAGGCCGGCGTCTGAGCCGTCTGCGTGCTGGGGGCGGTCGTTGTCAGGCTGGCATACAGTCCCAGTGCCATGATCGCGAAGACAACCAGCGATCCGGCCAGGCGGAACCGATTGTAGCCTTTGGTGCGCTGCACGCGGCGATCGGTGCGCGCTTGCAAGCGTTTCTGCAGCTGCTCCGATGGCAACGCAATGCGTTTCAGGTCGTGCGCTGGGGGTTTGGCGAGCGGCATGTAGCTGCTCATGAAGTTTCCAACGAGGAATTTCTTATCTCGGGGTTTCGGTGAGTTTTTCATAACGTTCCTTTATTTAAGTTTGCGGACAATAAAGAGGTAGAATGTCCGCTACAGCTTCCTGCTCATATTATACAGGCAGGCAACTGTAGCGCCGCTCGCAGCTCTCCGGAGCAGCTGCGGCGCATTGGGGGTGGGACGCGCGTCCCGTGTTCGCCCCTATCACGAAGCATCCCTGAACAATGTTACTGAGCAAAAGCGCTTCCCTGTGGTTTCTGCGCAGCTTCACTCCTGAATCGCGGCGCATTCACCGTACCTCTGTGGCGTCTTCATTGCTGTAACGGGCTGGTTTATCCGCCTGTAACGGCCTGGAAACGGTCTGCTCTGTTGTATATCTCGATGCTTATCTGTTTTGGATTTGCAGGTGGACATCGTGCTGTACGATGTCTGTCATATGTATTTTGAGACAAGCCGTGCTGCCTGGTCCGACCCGCCTGGTCCGATCCGGGCTGAAGCGTGTAGCATGCCCCTCGTAACTTATGAAGACGCATTGCGTACGGTCGCTTGCACGTCGTTTTGCTCCACCGCCCGTGTACGTTCATGCGCACGCCTTCGATTGAGGACTACTTGAAGACGATTTACAAGCTGGAAGCGGAGGGCAGCGGCCCGCCGGTGTCGTCGGGGGCCATTGCCGAGGCGATGCAGGTCGCCCCGGCCTCGGCCTCGAACATGATGCGCCGCCTCGACGATCTTGGGTTTATTGACTACGAAGCGTACGCCGGGGCTACGCTCACCGAACCGGGGCGCACGGTGGCGCTGGAGGTCATCCGCCACCACCGCCTGCTGGAACTCTACCTGAAAGAGGTGATGGGCTTTGACTGGGCGGCGGTACACCACGAGGCCGAGC
>CAZBTM010000023.1:5030-6335 GCA_964494425.1 uncultured Rhodothermales bacterium
GCATCATATCTCCGAGACGTTCGAGGATCGCATCGAAGAGATGCTCGGGCACCCCACGCACGACCCGCACGGCCATCCCATTCCCACCCGCGAGGGCGCCGTCGACGCGCTCTCCACCCACACCCTGGCCGACGTTGCCGCGGGCGATACCGCGGTCATCGACCACGTTTCGGATGACGATGCGGAGGTGCTTACCCTGCTGGAGCAGCGCGGCCTGCTGCCCGGCACCACCGTCGACGTACGCGAAACGCGTCCGCTGGAAGGGCTCATGGTCGTGGCTATCGACGGCGACGAGACGGTCATTGGCCATCCGGTCGCGAATAAGGTGTTCGTGCGGCCTCCTGCAGAGTGAGGCTCGTCCTACACGCAACAATGTCGTAAACGGAGCGCGGAACGCATGTCCACGGTTGCCCCCGCTTCTGCTTTCCCCTATCCCCAATGGAACTTTTAGGCAAGGCTAAATATTTTTAGTCATGGCTAAAATGATTCGATGACTGTTCAACACCTGGGGTAGGTCGGATGCACAGCATATTCTGGATACGATCGGTGATACGCAACGTGGGAGGCTGCGCCGTGCTTTTGGGCGCACTCGTGCTCGTAGCGGGCTGCTCGTCCTCGGACGCCGACTCAACCTCGGAGGATCGCGTGCGCGACCACCAACGTGGTAGGCGACCTGGTGCGCCAGGTGGGTGGCGATGCGGTGGCGCTGACTACGCTGATGGGGCCGGGCATTGATCCGCATCAGTACAACGCCAGCGAGGGCGACATCCAGCGCATGGCCGGGGCCGACATGATCGTGTACAACGGCCTGCATCTGGAAGGAAAGATGGTCGATCTCTTTCCCGAAATGGATCGGCGCGGCATTGCAACGACGGCGCTGGCCGAGGAGGCCGTGCCCGACAGCCTGCGCATTGGCTCGACCGAGTACGCAAGCGCGTACGACCCGCACGTCTGGTTCGACGTGTCGCTCTGGCGCCGCGCTGCGCTACATCTGGGCGATGCGCTGGCCAATCTCGACCCTGATCATGCTGCAGCCTACCGCGAGCGGGCCACCACCTACGCAGCCCGTCTCGACTCGCTCGACACGTACGCCCGCACACAGATCGCAACGATTTCCGAGGCACAGCGCGTGCTTGTGACCTCGCACGACGCCTTTCGCTACCTGGGCGCGGCCTACGACATAGAGGTGCGCGGCCTGCAGGGCATCTCCACGGATTCGGAGGCCGGTACCGCCGATGTCCAGGCCCTGGCCGACTTCATTGCAGAGCGCCGCCTCCCCACCATTTTTGCGGAGACCTCGGTGTC
>CAZBTM010000023.1:6345-6745 GCA_964494425.1 uncultured Rhodothermales bacterium
CGGCATAACATCGACACGATCGTGAACGGATTGGCGGGTTCAGATTCGACGGGCACTACGACGGCCCGCCGCTAACACTTTTTTGCTGGATTCAACAGCGCACTCCTATGACTGATGTCGCGCTCGACATTCAAGGCTGTACGGTTGCGTATCACGACACGCCCGTGCTGTGGGATGTGTCGCTGACGGTGCCGCGTGGCACGATAACGGGCGTGCTGGGGCCCAACGGCGCAGGCAAAACCACCCTGCTCAAAGCGGTGCTGGGACTCGTGCCGGTGGCCTCGGGGCGTATTCGGGTGTTTGGGGATACGTATGCCGCCCAGCAAGACCGCGTGGGCTACGTGCCGCAACGAGGAAGTGTGGACTGGGACTTTCCCACCAACGCGCTCGACGTCGTGCT
>CAZBTM010000023.1:6909-8456 GCA_964494425.1 uncultured Rhodothermales bacterium
CGCTGGTGCAAGACGCTGATCTGTACCTGATGGATGAGCCCCTGCAGGGCGTTGATGCCACCACCGAGCGCACCATCATGCAGCTGTTACACGACCTGCGCGATGCCGGGAAAGCTGTGGTGGTCGTGCACCACGACCTGCACACCGTGGCCGACTACTTCGATCGCGTATTGCTGTTGAACAAGCACGCCGTAGCCAGCGGTCCGGTGGCGTCGGTCTTTACGGATGCCAATGTGCGCGCCACGTACGGCACAGAGATGCGCGCTGCCACAGAAGCGCATTAGGCGTTGTAGCATGTGAAGTAGAGACGTGCCACTGGCGCGTCTCTACTGCGTTGTGCATCACACAACCCCCAACCGCCCCATATGGACCTCCTCTACGAACTCGTTACCGACTACACACTGCGCACGGTAGCACTGGGCGCTGCGCTGCTGGGCATGGTGGGCGGCAGCCTGGGCAGCTACGCGGTGCTGCGCGGACGCAGCCTTATTGGTGATGCGGTGGCCCACGCGGCCCTGCCGGGCATTGCGGGCGCATTTCTCCTGACGGGCAGCATGAACCCGCTCGTGCTGATGCTGGGCGCGGCCACCACCGGGTTGGCCGCCGCACTGCTGGTGGAAACCACCGCCCACACCACGCGGGTGCCCTACGACAGCGCGCTGGCCCTCATGCTGTCGGCCTTCTTCGGGCTCGGCCTGGTGCTCATGACGTATCTGCAGCGCCACGCAGGCGCCTCGCAGGCCGGACTCGACGCGTTCCTGTTCGGCCAGGCGGCCGCCCTCGTCACGCGCGACGTGTATGTGATGGCCGCGCTCGGCGGCATTGCGCTGGTCGTGATGCTGCTCCTATGGAAGGAATTGAAGCTCCTTAGCTTCGATCCGAACTTTGGCCATAGCCTGGGCCTGCCCATGCAGCTGCTGAACAGCCTGCTCACCACTCTAATTGTCGTAGCCATTGTCATTGGCTTGCAGACCGTGGGTGTGGTGCTCATGAGCGCGGTGCTCATTGCGCCGGCTGTGGCCGCGCGGCAGTGGACCAACCAGCTGGGCCGCATGGTCGCGCTCGCCGCGGGCATTGGGGCGGCGACAGGCGTTGCAGGGGCGGTCGTCAGTGCGTCGATGCGTAACCTGCCCACTGGGCCGACCATCGTGCTATGCATGGGTGCCGTGGTCGCGGGGTCGATGCTACTGGCTCCCGAGCGCGGCCTCCTCTGGCGCATGGGAGGGCCCCGCCGCGCCGCATCTCCTCACGCCGACTCATCCTCTTCCGCACCGTCTCCTGCTGACTCATGAGCCCGCAAGCCGAAGTCCAGTTGGTCGCCGCCGTTACGGCAGTGGCGTGTGCGCTGCCGGGAGCGTTCCTGGTGCTGCGCCGCCTGTCGATGATGAGCGATGCCATCAGCCACGCCATTCTGCCGGGCATTGTGGTCGGATTTATGCTCACGGAGTCGCTCGCCTCGCCGCTGCTCATTGCGGGCGCCGCTGCCACCGGCATGCTCACGGTCGTGCTGGTGGAGCGCATTGAAGGTACCGGACTGGTCCGCGAGG
>CAZBTM010000023.1:8466-17471 GCA_964494425.1 uncultured Rhodothermales bacterium
ATGTGGATGCGGTGCTCCTGGGCGAACTCGCATTCGTGCCGTTCGACCGCCTCGAATGGGGCGGCCGCGACCTGGGCCCGCGCGCCCTCTGGGTGATGGGCACCGTGCTGCTCCTCAACGCAGCATTCCTAACCGCCTTCTACAAAGAGCTCAAGCTGTCTACGTTCGATGCGCAACTCGCCGCCACCCTCGGGTTCATGCCGGGCGTGCTGCACTACGCGCTCATGAGCCTCGTATCCGTAACCGCCGTGAGCGCCTTCGACGCCGTCGGCTCTATTCTGGTGGTGGCGCTCATGGTGGCTCCGCCGGCTACGGCCTACTTGCTCACCGACCGCCTGGATCGCATGATTGTGCTAAGTGCTGGGCTGGGCGTGGGGCACGCGCTGGTGGGATACGCCGGGGCCGCTGCGCTCGATGCTTCTATTGCCGGATCCATGGCCACCGTGGCAGGTCTGTTCTTTGGCATGGCCCTGGTTGCTGCCCCCGAACGCGGACTTCTGGCCACCTGGCGCCGCCAGCGTCAGCACACCGCGCGCTTCTCAGCGAAGCTCCTGGTCGCCCACCTCGCCCATCCCAGCACGCCGCCCGTGCCGCTCGCCGATGCACCCAGCCGCCTGCACGATCGGTTCGGGTGGACGCCCAAGCACACGCGCTCTGTGATCAGCGATATGCGGGCACGCGGCGTGCTCACCGTGCACAACGGGCGCCTGGCCTGCACCGAGGCCGGGCAGCAACTGGCGGATGAGGCCGCCCAGCACGCCGCGTAGCGCCGGCGCGCCGGAACGCTCCACTTTCGGATAACATATCACGTCCGCGTGTCAACGGACGGCCTCACCCGTCCACGCCCCTTTGCATCCCCCTGAAAACCAGTTGACTACATGCACCGCGCTACGCTACGTCTCATACCAATTTTTGGGCTCGCCATCAGCGTACTGATCGTGCTGTTGAGTAGCGGATGCGGAAGCGAATCGTCCGAGCCGGAATCGGATGCAGCCCTCGACGCCCCCACCGATTCCGCCTACGCCTTCACCCCTGAAGCCGACCCTGCGCCTCCGCCCGAAGAACTCGCCGTGCCCAACGGACGCCAGCTGTTTAAGGATGTGATTACGGGCGGGCAGCCCACCGAAGCCCAGCTGCGCGCCGCGCACGAGCAGGGTATTCGCACCGTCGTGAACCTGCGTCCCAATGGCGAATTCGACGGCTTCGACGAACGGGCAATCGTCGACGAGCTCGGCATGCAGTACATCCACATCCCCATATCGGGCCCCGATGACGTAACCGAGGAGACGGCTGCTGCGCTCAACGACGTACTGGCCGATACCACCAACCGCCCGCTGCTCATGCACTGCAGCAGCGGCAACCGGGTGGGCAGCCTCTTCGCCGCGCGCGCCTACTTTCTGCACGACACGGATCCGGAGCGCGCCCTCGACATTGGCACGCACGCTGGGCTCACCCGTCTTGAAGCGCCCCTGCGCACCCGCTGGACCGGGGAGTAAAGCGGCGGCTTCGCATTCTTTTGTTTTTGTTTCAGATATAGCATCTCTGCATGGCTAACGTGTGCGTCTACTGCTCCTCCAGCTCCCAAATCAACGACGGCTTCACCCCTGTGGCCCACACACTGGGCAAGGGCCTGGCCACCCGCGAGCACACGCTCATTTACGGCGGCGGGACGTCTGGCCTCATGGGCACGGTGGCGCGTGCGGTGCGCCAGGGCGGCAGTTCGGTGGTGGGCGTCATCCCCAACAAGCTAAAGTCCATTGAGGGCGTGGCCCGCGACACCGCCGACGAGCTCATCGTAACCGACACCATGAGCGAGCGCAAGCGCATCATGTACCTGCGCTCGGACGCCTTCGTGGTGCTGCCCGGCGGCTTTGGCACGCTGGAGGAGTTTTTGGAGGTGCTTACCCTACGCCAACTCGCCTACCATGAGCGGCCCGTCGTCATCGTCAATCATGACGGCTTTTTCGATCCACTGCTTGGCTTCTTTGAGCAGCTGTACGCACAGCGCTTCTCGCGCACGCCGCACGAGGAGCTGATATTTGTAGCCAGCACGCCGAGCGAGGCCCTGTATCACCTCGACGCCACCCTCCAGATTCCCACTGCCGCCCCTCAGGAATAGCACCTGCCGCTCATGGCCTCCTCCCGCACCCTTCAAACGCCGCGCACCGCGCACTACGTACAGCACGGCTCCCCATCCACCGCCTCAACGCTCTGGATGGTGCTGCACGGCTACGGCCAGCGCGCTGCCGACTTCATCCAGCCCTTCGAAAAGGTCGTTCAGGGGGATGCCACATCCGTCGTTGCCCCCGAGGCCCTGTCGCGGTTCTACACGGACGGCACCCATGGCGACGTTGGAGCCTCGTGGATGACCAGCGCCCATCGCACCCACGAGATTCGCGATTACATCGTGTACCTCAACCGCCTACACGCGGCCCTGCTTCGCGAGGGCGGCCCCGATGCCACTCATGTGATCGGCTTCTCGCAGGGTGCCGCCACCGCATGCCGCTGGGTGGCCCGCACGCCAGCCTCGGTCGACCGGCTCACCCTCTGGGCGGGCCGCATGCCGCCCGACCTCAACCTGAAGGTCCACGCCCCCACCTTCCGCACGCTTCACCTGACGCTGGTCCGCGGCATCGACGATCCGTACATCAGCGCCGACGCGTGGGCGCAGTTGCGCGACCGGCTGCATGCGCATGACATCGACTTCGACACGCACACGTTCGAGGGCGGCCACCGCCTGCATACCGATACGCTACGCACGCTGGCTGCTTCAGCGTGAGTGCGGCCCCGCAGTAGCCTACGTATCCAAAAACGCAAGCAGTTCGCGGTTCACACGATCGGGCATGTCGTGCTGCACCCAGTGCGTAGCATCGTGCAGCATCACGAGGCGTCCGTGTGCGCAGCGAGCTACGCTTTTGGAGGCCATGTGCGCCCGGAGCGCCACATCTTGCTTGCCCCAGAGCACCAGCGTAGGCGGCTGGATCGGCTCGGTCGGGACGGCGCGCAGTCCGTTGGTTTGCACAGCCGCGCGGTACCAGTTGAGCATGCCGCGTACCGCCCCCGGTTGGCGCCAGGCCACGCGGTAGCGCCGCAACTCGGCCTCCGAAAACGTATCGGCATGGGCGCTCAAGCGCATCAGTAACGCCAGCGCCTCCCCGTTGCGCTGGCGCAGCAGCCACTCGGGCACACGTGGAAGCTGAAAGAACGCCGCATACAGACTGCGGATGCGCTGCACCGGATCAGTCCGTAGGGTATTCAGCATCACATGCGGATGGGGCACGTTCAGGATGCCCAGGCGGCGTACACTATCCGGCGCACAGGCGGCAAGGGTCCACGCCACAATGGCGCCCCAGTCGTGGCCCACGACATCGGCCTGTGCACGGCCCGTGTCGTCGATCAGGACGCGCACATCGTCGATCAAGTGGCGAATCCCGTAGGCCGATATCGCGGACGGCTTGTCGCTCCAGTGGTAGCCGCGCTGATCGGGCACAATGACGCGCCGCCCGGCCTGTGCCAGCGCGGCGATCTGATGCCGCCAGCCGTACCAGAACTCTGGGAAGCCATGCAGCAGAATCACCGGGTCGCCTGTAGGCGGTCCCGCTTCAACCACATGCAGCCGCACCGACGGCGCAGTGCGCACGAAGCGATGACGGCACCGCATTGACATATATTTAAGGGTTGACATGGTCGATATGCGAGATTTATTTTTTATAAAGCAAACATGAAACGCATGAACGGCTGCTCCAATGATCCATGTTTCTGACGCACTCGTAAACACTGGCTCTCATGGAAAGTACACACTACAGTTGCACACGTCTTGCTATCCTATTCGCGGCTCACTGCGCCGCTTGATTTTTCACCGGCTTGCCCGCCCCGCTATGATTCTCATCATTGACAACGAGGACCCTGCCATCAACGTACTGGCAAATGCGCTGCGCATCAGTGGGGAGACCGTGCGCGTAGTCGATAACACCGCCATCACACTGGAGGAGGTCCGCGACTTGCGCCCGAACGGGTTGGTATTCTCGGAAGGTACCGGAGCGCCCGAAGATGCCGGCATTACCGTGCCTGCCATTGAAACATTTGCTCCGCTCGTGCCCATCTTAGGCGTGGGGCTGGGGCATCGGGCCGTGGGCGTGGCCTTTGGCGGATCTATCTCGGAGTCGGCCCGCGACGACGCCACCGGCACGGTTACGCACGACCATCGCGCCCTGTTTGAGGGGCTTGATGACCCGTTTGAGGTGACGAGCGACTCGGCTCCTGTGCTCCTTGACGATGAGTTTCCAGTGGCCCTGCAGGTGTCTGCACGCACTAAAAGCGGTACCATCATGGCGGTGCGGCATCGCGGATTCAAAACCAGCGGGATCCAGTTTCGGCTCGAAAACATGAACCCCGCGCAGGCCGAACGCCTTGTCTCCAACTGGATTGACACGCTGTACGACATCCGCGACGGTGCGTTTGATCAGCTGCAGTTGCCGTCTCCCGATGCGTCTTCGAACACCGACTCCTCATCCAACTCGGGCAGCGCGGAAGAGACGGCTGTGTACGAAAGCGACGGCAAGAGCATGTTCGACCGGGTCAAGGAGCAAGAAGAACAGCGCAGTGCGCAGGAGCAAAATGCCAAGTAGTAACGGGATGCCGATCGTGATACGCTCGTAAGATGTTGCCTGCGCCGGGCACGGAGTCGGCGCGCACACGTGCACAGGGCGTGCTTTTCGTGCACATCTACCCAACCGCCCTGCATCACGCCTATGGGACGCCGCAGCTCGTCTGACCTCCCCACCAAGATCTGCCCCGTGTGCAACCGCCCGTTCGAGTGGCGGAAGAAGTGGGAAGACGACTGGGAGAACGTGAAGTATTGCAGCGAGCGCTGCCGGCGCAACAAGCACCGCGACGATGTACCGTGGGCGGCCCCGCCTGATGACCAATAGCTTCTGCGCCAACCCCTTGTCTTATGGCCCGCCCGCTTCTCGTCTGGTTTCGCAACGACCTGCGCCTGCACGACCACGAACCGCTCTCCTACGCGCTGTCTGAGGATCGCCCCATCATCCCGCTCTACTGCGTGGATCCACGTCACTTCGATACGGTGTGGTGGGATCTCCCGAAAACCGGTCCGTTCCGCGCCCGCTTTCTGCTGGAAAGCCTGAACGACCTGCGCAGTTCGCTGGAGGCCAAAGGCAGCAGCCTCGTTGTGCGTGAGGGCCATCCCGAAGAGGTAATCCCTCAGCTGGTCGAGCAGCACAATGTTGCCGAGGTAACGTGCTACGAGCAGTTGGGCACCGAAGAGCGCGAGGTGGAAGACGCCGTCATTGACGCGCTGGAGCCCACCGATGCCGACATGGCCTTCTTCTGGGGCCAGACGCTCTATCACATCGACGACCTGCCGTTTCCCGAGCCCGAGGCGCTGCCGGATGTCTTCACCCCCACGCGCAAGAAGCTCGAAAAGCAGAGCTCCATTCGCGAGCAGTACCCCACGCCCGACGCCGTACCTCCGCTGCCCGACGGACTCGACGCCGGACGCATTCCCTCGCTCAGCGATCTCGGCTTCGACCACGACGGCGTGCCCGATGAGCGCAGCGTGCTTCCGTTCAAAGGCGGCGAAACGCGTGCCCTCGACCGTGTCGACGAATACATCTGGCGCGGCGACCACCTGAAGCGCTACAAGAAGACCCGCAACGGCCTGCTGGGCGCCGACTATTCGTCGAAGTTCTCGGCCTGGCTGGCCCACGGCTGTGTCTCCCCCCGCTACATCTTCGACGAGGTAAAGCGCTACGAGCGCGAGCGCACCAGCAACAAATCGACGTACTGGATGATCTTCGAGCTCATCTGGCGCGACTTCTTTGCGTTTATCGGATGGAAGTACGGCGACCGCCTCTTCCACCAATCCGGTCCCATGAACGTGCAGGTAGACTGGACCGAGCATGAGCCCTCGTTTGAGGCATGGGCGAGTGGCACCACCGGCATTCCCTTCGTGGATGCGAACATGCGCGAACTGAACCAAACCGGCTTCATGTCCAACCGAGGCCGCCAAAATGTGGCCAGCATGCTCGCCAAGAGCCTGAACATCGACTGGCGACGCGGCGCGGCGTACTTCGAGGCTAAGCTCGTCGACTACGACGTAACGAGCAACTGGGGCAACTGGGCCTACAACAGCGGCGTGGGCAACGACCCGCGCAACCGCTACTTCAACATCGTAAAGCAGGCCAAGCGCTACGACTCCGACGGCGACTACGTGCGCCACTGGCTGCCCGAACTGGCCGACGTGCCCGACCACTACGTCCACGAGCCGCACACGATGTCGCACGAAGAGCAGAAGGAGTACAACTGCGTCATCGGCGCCGACTACCCAGAGCCTATTGTCAACCTGGAGAAAACGTATGAGCGGCTGCGGAATGGGTGAAATCAGTCTGGAAGTTCGTCTTATTTATCCGGATGCGCAAACACGAGCACCTTCGGGATGTCGTCCTCCAGTCCCAGGTAGATGGCCTGGATGATCAGATCATCGGGGCGCTGGATGTCATCGTAGGCGTAGTTGCCGTACGGCGCGCCATCGATCGCATATGCCAGAATGCGAAGAGATTGATCTCGCTGGAAACCACAATACATTGTCACGTGCAGTTAGCGCTTAAAATTGATCGACATTGCCCTTCTCTTGCTCTTTACTCCTCAATACGCCACTGGACCGGCTTACGGTAGATCTCAATGGTTGGGCTATCGCGTTCGTCTGTGAGCAGCCCAATGTGTCCGTTGTTTACGTCTAAGGCCTTCGCTCGTAGGGGAAGCGTGGCCTCGGTGACGTACGTTCCAGAATCACGCTCGAATACGAAAAGACGATCTGAGTGGCGTACACGCTCAACCTCTGCTTCTATGTCCCCAGTGGTAAATCGCGAGAATAATCCTCCAGGGCGCTCAGCCTGTTGTCCAGAGTAAAGAACGTACAGATACGACCTGTCTGCTGCTATATCTAACGCACCTTGCGGAAAATCTTCGGCGGCAGGAGCCACCACCCACCCATCATCTCGAAAATCATAAACGGGTAAGCTGTGGTTTACAGGATCTGCAGTGGCCCACTCTAAGCCGTCTTCTGATATACACAATACGATGGACGAGTAATTGAGTGCAAAAAAGAGCTGGTCTCCAACACGACGATGTGCCCCCTGGCGCAGCATAATGTTTTCCTCCAGTTCACTGTCCGCAAGTAGCGCATCATCGGTTGTTTGGATAGAGGTCACGGGTTCATTCTCGATGTGTATTGACCCGGGCTCACGGTGTAAACGATACAGGTTGATAAGTGCTGGCCCTGGCGTGTGCACGATTACAGCCATGGTAGAGTCGTTGACAAGTAGCGTTCGTCCTCGCGATGTATGTTCTATCCCGCGCACCTGTCCCTCAAATTGTAACTGGTCATCATACACGTGGGCGTTGCGCTCGCCTCCCACATAAGTACCCCTCCATTGGAAAATTGACTTATTCCCAGTCCACGCCCCGACAACTCACCGGGGCCTTCTCCCGAACGGATAGCCTGGCCAACGATGGATTTGTCATCGAGCCGTAGCTTGGCGACCATCTGGTCCAATGCCTGATGGTCGAGCAACAAAGCCGACTCGGGGGCATCGTCGGAAGCGGAAAGTCTGATTTTGTCCGGAGCGGTGAACCCATCGTAGGTCGCAATATGCTCCCACGTGCTCAATGAGCCATTGGATTGGCCGTAAACTGACCCGCAGCACAAAACAAAAATTGCTATTAATACTGGTTTTAAAGTTATCATACTTGCCCTTTTGGATTCAAAAATTATGCCCTTGCCCATAATTGGACAAGGGCTGAGTTGGTGAAGATAGAAAGCACTGTTTGCCTTGTCCTCTACATCTCTTCAAGGACAACATCGCAGGGACCTGTGATCGATCTCGTGCGGCACTCCCCAGTGCCAAAGCACATTCCGAAAGCTCTGTTTCCATGGATTGTGTCAGTGACCGTGCATTCGTCGCTAGATGTTTGCGTTACCGCAGTAACGGCATTTGCCTCAGAGCAAGAGTATACAGAAGACGCGTCACTGCTGTAGTCGCTAGAAAACCCAGTCAGAACAATGACAGTTAATGATAAGATAAGCAATGACAAAAAAGCTTTTTTCATGACGATTATAGTGTTAATGAGTAATTATGTGCATTTCTATTATAGAGGGGGGGGGAATACAGAGTCAAGAAGACATGAACAGTAAATTGTTACGATTCCTTGAAGACACGACCGCCCATGCCGTAACGTTGCTGTTCCTTCGCCGCGTAGGCCCCCTGGTAGCGCATCCAGACCACGCACATTCCAGCCGTGCAGGCGTTAAGCCCCGACACGTGCGCCTTTGCATGTAATACGATACCCTCTTCTGTTATGACTATGCCTGCCAACGGAGCGTCCTCTGCCGGGTCGCCGTCCACCCGTTCATCACGTAACGGCTCGCTGCCCGAGGCCTCGCTCGGCGGCGCACCGCCTCACGTTGTCATTATAGGCGCGGGGTTTGGCGGACTGCATGCTGCGCAGGCGCTGCGCCGCTCTCCGGTCCAGGTCACTCTCGTGGATCGCAACAACTACCACAAGTTTCAGCCACTCCTCTACGAAGTGGCCATGGCCGGGCTGGAGCCGGATGACATCGCTCACAACGTGCGCGACATCTTCCGCAACGACGATAACATCCGCTTCCGGATGGGCACCGTTACCGATATCGACACGCAGGACCAGCGCATTGAGCTCGATAACGGCTTCATCACCTACGACTACCTGATCGTGGCGGGCGGGGCCGAGGTCAACTACTTTGGCGTGGAGGGTGCCCAGGAGCATGCCTTCCCGCTGAAGAACGTGACCGATGCCGTCAACCTGCGCCACCACACGCTGCGCCAGTTTGAGCGCTACGACCGCCAACGCCAGGAATCCCCCGACACCATTCCCAAAGGGATGCTCAACTTCGTGCTCGTAGGCGGCGGGCCCACCGGCGTCGAAATGGCTGGTGCGCTTGTGGA
>CAZBTM010000023.1:17494-18124 GCA_964494425.1 uncultured Rhodothermales bacterium
CTCTTCGACACGCTCAACCGCGACTATCCCGACTTCGACGTGCGCGACCACGCCCGCGTCATTCTGTTGGAGATGCAAGACGCCTTGCTGCAGGGGTACGACGACTCGCTGCAAGACTATACGCGCCGCACCCTCGAAACCCGCGGCGTCGATGTGCGGACCAGCACCACCGTCGAACAGGTGGGGGCCGACGCTGTCACCCTGGCCGATGGCTCGCAGCTTCCCACACAGACGCTGATCTGGGCTGCTGGCGTGCAGGCCAGTCCACTGGCCGACCTGCTTGGAGCCGAGCAAACGCGCAGCGGGCAGGTTGTCGTCTCCGATACGCTGGCGCTGCCTACCCACAGCAATGTGTTTGTGGTGGGCGACATGGCCGCTATGGAGCGTGACACAACCAGCGACTGGCTGCCGCAACTCGCGCAGGTGGCTATTCAGTCGGGCGAGCACGCCGCCGAGTACGTGGTCGAGCGCCTTCACCACGGCCTCGGGGCGGCGCGATCGTGCGGCTCAGCTCACGAAGCCGCCGTCGCTGTGTTCGAGGTCGCCGAGCGTCCAGACCATCTCGCCCGTGGCGGGATCGAAGCTCACGTTCTCCGCGTTCTTGGTCGAGACCGACGAGGGATCGATCCG
>CAZBTM010000023.1:18134-20458 GCA_964494425.1 uncultured Rhodothermales bacterium
CCATTCAATCGGGCGATCACGCCGCTGAGCAGATTCGCAACGATGTGCAGGGCCGCAGCCGCACCGACTTCTCGTACAGCGACTACGGGCAGATGGCCACCATCGGGCGCAACGCTGCCGTGGCCGAACTCGCGGGCGGACTCAAATTCAAGGGCATCATTGCCTGGCTCATGTGGGTCGTCATCCACATCGCCAAGCTGGTCGGCTTCCGCAACCGCGCCAGCGTGTTCATGGACTGGATCTACAACTACTTCACGTACAAGCGCCACGCCCGCCTCATTCTGGATTCGGAGCATGCTCCCAAAGAAGCCGAATCGCCTGCCGCGCCGGTGGCATAGCCACGCGTCGTAACTTTGCGTTTGGGGGATGCGTACAGTAGGCGACGTTGAGCCTACGTTTCGCATCCCCATAGCCAACCTGCCTTGTGTCTATGCGTCTTACCGCCGACGAACGTGCTGCCCGCCGCGATATCGATACCTGGGCGCAGAGTATGGGCTCGCCCGTCTCGCAGCTCATCAACTGGGCTATGCAGCCTGTTGATTGGATGGTAGAGCGCACCGTATCGGGCGAGATGCTCGACCGCGCCGAAGACGTCACCTCCGAAGCCCTCTCGCAGCTCAGCGACATGTCCGCGCGCACCGGCGTGCTCGACACCGTTCGCTCCGACGCACGTGCCCAGGGGATTGAGATCGATGCCGTAGAAGATCTGCGCCACGAACCGCTGGAGGTGCTCGACGAGCTGGCCGAAACCCGCATGCAGCAGAATGCACTCATTGCGGCACTCGAAGGCGGCGGTACCGGGCTCGGCGGCGCCGCGCTCCTGGTGGCTGACATTCCGCTGCTGTTTACGATCAACTTCCGTGTCATCCAGACGATTAGCGCGTGTTACGGCTTCCCGATGCACGACGCCGCGTACCGTCCGCTTGTGCTGGCCATCTTTACCGCCGCCGCCTCAGGCAGCCGCGCCGCCCGTGCTGATGCGCTTCGCGAGTCGAGCGTAGCCGCGGCGGCTCTGGTGCACGACCATCCGTACAGCGGACGCCGCACCGGGTCGTTTCATGAACAGAACCGCCACGTACCGCGCGAAATTGCCAAGGCGCTCATCCGCCGCAAGCTGGGGCAGCTCATTCCGCTGGCCGGGGCCGCCGTGGGCGCGGGTGTGAACTACTGGTTCACCAAGTCGACCGCCAAGACCGCGTTCATGTGCAGCCGCGCGCTCTATCTGGACTGGAAAGAGCGGCACCGATAGCCGGAGGGGGGTGGTGCCGTTTCCAGACGCCGTTACGCACGTTGCGTGCGGTTGGCCGCAGGCGTGGGGCCAGGGCGGCGGGGTAAGCACACACGCACCGTGGTGCCGGTATCCGGCGCGGTATCCATCTGAATAGAGCCTTGCATCAGCTCCACCAGATGCTTGGTGATGGTGAGGCCCAGGCCGCTGCCTTCGTGCGAGCGCGCATCGCCGGTGGAGGCCTGCTGAAACGCCGTAAAGATCTGCGGTACCATATCGGGCCGCATGCCGACTCCCGTATCCGCCACAGTCAACGTAAGGTCTGCTTCGGTGGCGCGGATGCCCACCGTAACCGTCCCGCCCGCAGGCGTAAACTTAACGGCGTTGTCGATGACGTGCGTAAGGATGCGCGTGAGCGCCTCGCGGTCGATGACGGCTTCCACCTCCGAAGGCGGGCGCTCTACCGTCAGCGTTACCCCCTGATCCTCGGCCTGTGCGCGGAACGACACCGCTACGTCGTAGAGTACCGCCGCCGCACTGAGCCGCGTAGGCTGTACTTTGACCGTCGCCGCTTCAAGCTGTGAGAGCTCCAGCACCGCGTTGAGCGTATCGAGGAGGCGCTGGCTCGACCGCCGCATGAGCGTGCTGAACGTGTTGGCGGGCCCCTTTAGATCCAGATCGTTGAGCACATCCGCAAACCCCATGATTGCGGTCAGCGGCGTGCGGATTTCGTGACTCATGTTGGTGAGGAAGGCCGACTTGAGGCGGCTCATCTCTTCGGCGTTCTCTTTGGACTCGCGCAGCGCCACTTCTGCTTCTTTCTCGGCGGTGCTATCTAAGAGCACCCCATTCAGCGTGCGTCCGTTCGGGCCTTGTTCGGGCACCGCTACGCCGCGGATCCATCGAACGGCGCCTGTATCCGTCTGAAACGGCACGTCATGGCGCCAGGGCGTGCCGGTGCGCACCGCCTCTTCCAAAGATGCCAGAAACGCCTCGCGATGGTCGGGGAGTACGCGGGCCGCAAACCACGCAAACGCTTCGCGCGTGCCGCGGGCGTCGAGCGGATAGCCGAGCAACTCTTTCGCGTACTCGCTGA
>CAZBTM010000024.1:0-3252 GCA_964494425.1 uncultured Rhodothermales bacterium
GAGCGCGCCGCCCGAGGCGCCCTCGCCAATGACGACGACGATGATGGGCACCGGCAGGCGGGCCATCTCGAAGAGATTGCGGGCAATGGCCTCGGCCTGGCCGCGTTCTTCGGCCTCCATGCCGGGGTAGGCGCCGGGCGTGTCGAGCAGCGTAACGACGGGCTTGTTGAACTTGGCAGCCATCTTCATGAGGCGCTCGGCTTTGCGATAGCCCTCAGGATTGGGCATGCCAAAGCGGCGAAACTTGCGCTCTTTAGTGTCGCGCCCTTTCTGATGCCCCATGATCATGACGATGCGGTCGTGGTGGCCGTACTGCGCGCCCTGAAATTGAGCAAACCCGCCCACAATGGCCCGGTCATCGCCAAAGCGGCGGTCGCCGTGCAGCTCCACAAAATTGGTTGTCAGCGCCTCGATGTGGTCGAGCGTATACGGGCGCTGTGGGTGGCGGGCAATCTGCACGCGCTGCCACCGCGTCAGGTTACGATAGATAGAGACCCGCAGCTGCTCCACGCGCTCCTCCAGCGCTTCGATTTCGGTTGAAAGATCCTTGGCGTGGTCCTGGTTCAGGGTCCGCATCTCGTTGAGCTTCTGCTCCAGCTCGTACAGCGGCTTTTCGAAATCGAGGAGGTAGGTGTCGTCGGCCATGGCGGGGCGGTTTTGTCAGCAACAACGGATGCAGAAGTAGCAGTGCAGCATTGCAACATGCGGGTTGGATGCGTAAAAGGCAACGGGCCAGGCCGGTTCGCAGCATAGATCGGTGCGATGTAGCTGTAATTTGGCTGTATTTTGGCGGATTCGAGGCTGCGCCTCCGGTTCTATAGCCCGTCTTGGTGCATCTTGCCGAACGAGGCGTCGTACCAAAAAGCCATATTTGCATCCTACGCCCTAATGCTACCGCCCGCTGCCCATGCCCGGTTGGACGACCTTTCAAGACGTGCGCCCTACCCTTAAACTGGCGGGCCCGGTCGTCGCAGCACAGATGGCGCTTGCTTCACTGGGCTTTGTGGATACGGTGATGGTGGGCCGCCTGGGGGCAGAAGAGCTCGCAGCCGTAGCGCTGGGCAACTCGGTGTTCTTCTTTCTCTTCATCGTCACGTCCGGCGTGCTGCAGGCCGTGAACCCAATGGTGGCGCAGGCGCACGGTGCTGGGGAGCGCACGCCCATTGTGCGCAGCGTGCGGCAGGCGCTCTGGCTGGGCACGGTGCTGGGGGCTGGGGCGATGCTGGTGCTGTGGATCGTAGAACCCGCGCTGCTGTGGGCCGGGCAGGAGCCTGCGACCGTGCGGGCCGCCATGACGTATCTGCACGTCATGCTGTGGGGCATCGTGCCTGCTCTCTGGTTTGTGGGGATGCGCGGGTTTGTCGAGGCGCTCGGGCATCCGTTCCCCGTCACCGTCATTGCCTTCTGCGGTGTCGTGGTGAACATCGTCGCCAACGGGCTGCTCATGTACGGCTGGGGCCCGTTCCCGGCGCTGGGTATTGTAGGCACCGGATGGGCCAGCGTAGCGGTGTTCTGGTCGATCTTCGGACTGCTGGCCCTCTTCGTGTACCGCGTGCCGCCGTTTTCGGAGTACGAGGTGTTTGCGGCCCTGCGCACACCCGACCCCGCCTACTTTAAGGAGCTACTGCACATTGGCGGACCCATCGGCATTGCACGTGGGGTGGAGGCTGGGCTCTTTACCATGACGGCCCTCATGGCGGGCCTGCTGGGGAGCGAGGTGCTGGCGGCGCACCAGATTGCGCTGCAGTGCGCCTCGCTTGCGTTTATGGTGCCGCTGGGCATTGGCATTGCGGGCTCGGTGCGCGTGGGACAGGCCGCCGGACGCAACGACGCGGCGGGGGCGCGCCGGGCGGGCTTCACCGCAATGGGCTGTGCCACCGCCACCATGATTGTGTCAGCCACGCTCTTCTGGCTCTTTCCGGATGCGATTGTCGCGTTCTTTATCGACCCTGCGCTGCCCGAAAACCAGACCGTAGCTCCGCTCGCGGCCTCGCTCCTGCTCATCGCGGCCGTCTTCCAGGTGTTCGACGGCGTACAGGTGGCCGCCGGCAGTGCGCTACACGGACTCAAAGACACGCGCATCCCCATGGTCATTGCCTTTCTGACGTACTGGGGCATTGGTCTTACCAGCGGCTATGTGTTGGGTGTTCAGGGGGATGCGGGGGCGCATGGGCTGTGGTGGGGGCTGGTGCTGGGTCTGGTGGCCGCCTCCATCTGGCTGACGCTGCGCTTTCACCAGAACGTAGAGCGCGCCGTGGAAACGCGCGACATTACGGCGCCCACCGCGCCGCCTTCAGCATAGCGAGGGGCAACATTGCGTCGCGGCAGTTGGTCGGACAGCAAAAATGCACAGGCCATTGCGTTCCATCTGAAAAAAGCGTACCCTGGGGCATTGTCCGTTTTCGCTTCCTGTACGGCCCCGCCTATGCGCTCCTTGATTCCAGCCCCCTCGCCCGCTGCCTTCGCCCAGCATGAAGGCACCACATTCCGGCTTCCCACAGCCAACGATGCCACGCTCACGCTTGCAGACGTCGAGTCTGCATCCTCTGCGGATACAACGCGAGAGCGCTTCTCCCTCTTCTTTCGCGGGCCCCGCGACGTCGCTGTGGAAGCGGGCACGCATCGCTTTGGGCATGACATCATGGGCGACTTCGACGCCTACATCACGCCGATACATGCCTTGCAGTCTCCTGCCGACGACCTGCACTACCAGGTCACATTCGACCGCGAGCGCACCGACGCCGGGACGGCGCCCGCCCACGAAGGCCGCAAGCAGTCGCCATCGCGCCGTGGATTCGTAGGGCGCCTCGCCGCCGCGGGCAGTGTCGGACTGCTCGGTCTGCTGTTCGGGAATGCGTCTGACGCCCAGGCCCGTTCGGGGCCGTCGCAGGGGCGCACCGGTCGTGGGCAGATGGGAGTTGATCCATACATTGGCGAAATCATTCTGTTTGGGGGCAATTTCGCTATTCGAGGTTACGCTCAGTGCGACGGCCAACTGCTTCCCATCTCGCAGAACACCGCGCTGTTCTCAATTCTTGGCACCATCTATGGCGGCGATGGCCGAACCACGTTTGCGCTGCCCGACTTGCGCGGACGATCCGCCATCCATAGAGGGCAAGGGCCCGGCCTCAGCCCGTACACGCTTGGCCAGCAGGGCGGGAGTGAGCTCGAGACGTTAAACGCAAATCAGATACCTACGCACAGCCATGGTGCTCAGCTTCCGGTAAGCACCGAAGAGGCCGACGCAACCAG
>CAZBTM010000024.1:3262-10938 GCA_964494425.1 uncultured Rhodothermales bacterium
AGGATGTTGGCGATGAAGACCTCGTCCCGTGCGTATCCCATGGCTTCGATCATTTTCGTCAGCAACTGTCCAGCTTTGCCAACGAATGGTCGTCCACTGCGATCTTCCTCGGCACCGGGGCCCAGCGCCCGCGGCACCGTACCAAACTACAGCACTGCCGCCGCCGATGGTAGCATGAGCGTATCCATAGCCAACGCAGGCGGCAGCCAGCCTCACAATAACGTGCCGCCGTACCAGGTGGTAAGCTACCAAATTGCGCTGCAGGGCGTCTTCCCCTCGCGTAGCTGACGGAGCGATGTCCGCTTTCCGCATACTTTCTCCGTCACATCCTACACGTTATGAAATGCCCTGTATCACCGCTCCCGCGCATGCATCACAGAATCATTGCTGTTGCGTGGGGGATCGTATGGCTTGCGGCAGCGAGCCTGAGTCCATTGGCCGTCGCCCAGTACGCTATTCAGACGGGTAGCGACAACCTGTTCGACGCGGTATCGGTCACTGCATCCCCAAGCACCGTAGATGCAATCGTCGGCGACTTCAACAGCGACGGAGCGCCCGACCTGCTCGCGTTCGATGGCACCACCGAGCGGTTCTACACGGCCAGCAGCAGCGGTTATGCCGAGGCTACAGGTGCGCAGAATCCCTTCCGCAACATTACGGACGCGGTGTTTTCGACCCGGCCGCACGTGTTCGTGGCCGACATAACCGGAAGTGGATTCGATGATCTGGTTGTGTTTGAATATGACACCGGGGGCAATGGTCGCCTGCGTTTTCTGGAGAACACTGACGGGAGCACCTACGAGCGCCGTACAGGCACCGAAAACCCCTTTAGCGGCATTGCGGTGACGGGCACGCCGGGCACCGCCGACGCGATTGTGGGCGATTTCAACAGCGATGGCGCGCCCGACCTGCTCGCATTCGACGGCACCACCGAGCGGTTCTACGAAAACGAAGCGCCCGGCGGTACACTGGCATTTACCGAGCGCACCGGCACCGCCAACCCCTTCGACGGCATTAGCCAGGCGTTTCAGACCTCCGCTAACACGCTCGTGACCGATATAACGGGAAACGGATTCGTAGACGTGGCTTTTCGTGCGCAAAGCGGCGCACAAACCGACTGGATGCTCGTTGAGAACGTCGACGGCAGCACGTACGTGCAGCAAACAGGCACCGACAATCCGCTGCGCAACGTTGCCGCCGATGCGTCAACGCAGAGCCTCGCCGCAGTGACGGGCGACTTTACCTTCGACGGGACCCGCGATCTCCTGACTTTGGATGCGGGCACCCAGCGCTTCTACACGCGTGATGCCACCGGGACGTTTGCGGAGCAAACCGGCGCTGCATCCCCCTTCGACCAGGTCGCAACCGCCTTCGGAACGCAGGCGAATACCTTTGTACGCGATCCGGACCAGGATGAAGATGCCGACCTCTTTTTTGCGGAGACGAACGCATTCCAGTACGTTGAGCGCACCGATCTGGGGATTGCGCTGTTTAGTGGACGCGGCGCTGCTGCGGGCGGAAGCGACTACACGCCCCCGGCTCCCGTACCGGGCACCGCCAACAATCCGATTGGACGCTTCTCGCTTTCCACGCTCTCCTCAGCCAACGGGGCTTTGCTCAGCGCGCTCACGCTTGGGTTCGATGCCGTAGATGCTGAGGGGATCGCTGA
Organism: uncultured Rhodothermales bacterium; assembly: GCA_964494425.1. Taxonomy (GTDB): domain Bacteria; phylum Bacteroidota; class Rhodothermia; order Rhodothermales; family Salinibacteraceae; genus Longimonas. The sequence continues at coordinate 4,932 of CAZBTM010000024.1, forward strand.
CGTAACGCTGTGGATGGCCACCACCGATGTGTTTGATGCGGGCACCGCGACCCCCGTCGCATCCACCAACACGTTTGCGTCTTCGATTTCGTTCGATGCGTTAGATCTGCCGCTTACGAACAACGCAACTACGTTTTTCGTGACTGCTTCGCTCAGCCCAGATGCTGCAGGCGACGTTGCTGTTTTCATTGACCGTGCCGAGGATCTGGGGCTCACCCGGGCCGCGCTCGCACAGGTCGACGGCACAGCGCAGTCGACGCTGCCCACTCCTGCGTTCCTCTCAGCCACCGCCCAGGCGCTCCCGGTAGAGATGACGTCGTTCACCGCGACGCAGCAGAACAGCCGTGCGTACCTGGCGTGGACCACCGCTACCGAAACCAACAACAGCGGATTCGAAGTGCAGCACGCGCCGCCCGCTCCCATCCAAGTCGGCGCGCCACGCCCTCGTAACTGGCAGGCCATTGATATGGTGCCAGGAGCCGGTACAACGAGCGCGCCGCAGTCGTACCGCTTCCAGACTGAATCGCTCGGGGTCGGGCGCCACGCCTTCCGCCTCCGCCAGATTGATGCCGATGGCACAGCTACGCTCTCCAGCCCGGTTGAGGTGGTCGTATCCGTTGAAGGAGCATACGCCCTTGACGCCCTGGCCCCGAACCCCACGCAGGGCCTCCTGTCTACACGCCTCTCCGTGGCCACCGAACAAACGGTGCGCGTGGTGCTCTACGACGTCACCGGACGACGGCTTGAGCAGGTGTTTGAAGGACGTCTTCGTCCCAATACGCCACTTCCCATCCGCGTAGATGCCAGTCGGCGGCCCAGTGGCATCTACTTCTTGCGCGTTCAGGGCAACACATTCACCGGTACGCGTCGTATCGTCGTCGTACGATAGCAGGCCCCTTTCTGCTCGATTCAGGTTCAGTTTACTTCTTGGTACCGCGTCCGTATCTTACGGATGTGCAGGCCATGCTTTCACGGGCATCGGTCGGCGTTAGGTGATCCTTGCCTCTGAATCCAACGGCCTATGGCCTTTCGACTTACGCTTACGGTTCGAGACGAGCCGCCTGTGCGCATGCTCTTTGATCAGCACCGGGTTACGGTGGGCCGAGCGCCCTCGAACGACGTGGTGGTGCACGACCCAAAAGTGAGCAAAGCCCATGCAGTAATCGAGCAGATGTCAACGGGCCACCACCAGCTCCACGACCGCGACAGCAAAAATGCTACGTTTGTGGAGGACGAGCAGGTGGGGCCTCAGGCGCCTGTCGTGCTATCTCCAGGGGCGTCGGTGCACATAGGCGACAGCGTGTTCTCATACATGCCGCTGGTTCCTGTCACCGCTGCCCCGCGCAATACCGAGACGCCGTCGCACCCCGACGCAGAGGACGCCAGCGCAACAGAAGATCTGCCTGATGACCCGGACGCGCTCTTTGATATGCTCGAGCGGAGCCTGGTGCGCCTTGCGTCGCACCTTGCAGGCGACAGTCGTGTCGACGACCTCGATGCAAGCCAAAGTAGGTACGATGAGATTGGGGCGCGCATGGCCGCTCTACCCGATGCGGCCACGCATGCGCTGGTTGCGCTGGTGGATCTGTTGAAAGATGAAGTGCGCGAGCCCATCCCACCGCCCGATGACGTCTCTACGAGTCCCGATGCGTGGGGCGCGCTTCCAGTAACCGTACGCGACATCCTTGCATTGCCTACGGCTTTGTGGGATCACCTTGACGAAGCGCCGCCCGCCGCCGCCCGTCCCTTGCTCGATGAGCCTACCACGGCGGAAGTAGCAGCTGCACTGGGCATGCAGGCCAACGATGAATCTGCAGCGCTCGATCGGCTCTGCACAGCTCTACAGCATGTCGTTGCCCATCACAGGGCCATGCTGGAAAGCTACCAATCAAGCATCAAAACAGGCGGCAAAGCGCTGCTGCGTCACATCAGCCCGCATGAATCCGTCCCCGATCCAAGCAAGACAGGCGTATTCACGCGCGTCTTCGGCGGCGGCGATACAGGAGTAAGCTGGGAGCGGTTGGAGCGGCGGTGGCGCAAGCTCTACCATAGCGACTGGAACGACATCGAAGCCAAACTCTTTCGCCCGGCTTTGCTCGAGGCCTACCAGGAGCACATGCATACGCTGGCTCCCGTGCGCCAAATGCCTGAAGTGATGGAGCAAGCAGATAGCCATCTGTCAGCCTCGGGAGAGCTGACTTCGTAGCGCCCAACCCGCTGTAGACAGATGCATAAGCAGCCTTATACGGCATGAGCCCATGGTCTACAGTAAAAGTCGGGCGTGCCATACGGAAGCGCTACCTGTCATGGAAATATCTCCGAGAAACATCGGCAGCGGCCCCGCCTCAGGCGATAGCTTTCTCGAAGCGATCGCCCTTCCGGTAAAAAACCCGTTCTGAGCCGACCGGTCCTGACAGGAGCTCGGCACGAGTTCTTCCTGTTCATCTCCGCCACCCCCATCAAAGGCGTCCGCACCTGGAGGCACGCATCCCCAAAGGGATGCCACATGCGCCTCTTGGTCTCGTTCGCGGGCTTCAGAGCAAGGCGGCTCGATTGGCCATTGAGCGCTGCACCGGTATCGTTGAGACTGGAGAAATGTACATCTGCACGGCTGTATCATGGTAATGCCTCTAACGGGTGTGGAGCAGAGATCATTGGACAGACACGTCCGTAACAGGCACAAACGTGGTTTATAACACGCACATGCAGCTTATTTTGAATCCCGCCCGAAATCGGGTTAAGTTTGGTGAAAGTTCAACAGGGGGGTTGGCGTGCGGGCAAGTTAAGCTGTATGTTGGGGGTCCATTTGGCGCGCACGGCTCGGCTCTTTCCCATCCGCAAAGAGCACCTCGTTGGTGCATCGTCAAACTGCACACATACAATCGGCATGTGATCGCTTCTCGTGTTTTGTAAGACGCGTGTTTTGTAAGATATGAGAGAACAAACGGAGCAACACATGCCGTAGCGCTCCGGTAGTCCTTTGCTTATACCGTAGTTATGGCACAGATATTTCCAAAAAAAGCGAATCTGCTTCCCCTGCTTACGCTGGGGGCCTCAGCCTTTGGGTTCGTGATCGTCGTGTTCTTAGTGTGGTACTACTTCTCGCCCGAGTTTACGGACGTGGGGTACCGCCCCGAGCAGCCGGTTGAGTTTAGTCATGAGTTTCATGCCGGGCAACTGGACATGGACTGCCGCTACTGCCATAACTGGGTGGAAGAGGCCTCGCACTCCAATGTGCCTGCCACGCAGACGTGCATGAACTGCCACAATCAGATCAAAACCGAATCTCCAAAGCTGGCACCCGTGCGCGAGAGCTGGGCTGACGACGTCCCCATTCAATGGGTGAAAGTGCATCACCTGCCCGACTATGCTCGCTTTAGCCATGCCTCGCATGTGGATGCAGGGGTTGGGTGCGAGACGTGCCACGGTCGTATCGACCAGATGGAGGTGGTGGCGCAATCCGAACCACTCTCGATGGGCTGGTGCCTTGAATGCCACCGGCAGCCCGAGTTGTATCTGCGTCCGACCGACGAAGTGACTACCATGGGCTATGTGCAGCCTGCCGACTTTGTGGATCGCAACCTTGAGAAGGTGCGTCGTGAGGGCATCCGCCCGCCCACCAACTGTTCGGCCTGCCACTACTAAGGGGCAGCAGTGCGCACTGTGATACACCGCGCTGCGCGCTCGGGCTACTCTCTGTGTTTACAAATGGTTTGACCCATCGATTTTCATGATCGAGCTTGACGTTATAAACGATTCTGAAGACCTGTCTGGCGACACGGCGTCGGGGCCGCACTTCTGGCGGAGCCCAGCGCAGATGGAGGCGCCCTCGGGCACGTCGACAGAAGACGAGTTTCAGGACGGCACCAGCCAGCCGCCCAGCGGAGCCTCGCGGCGCCAGTTCCTGCAGTTGATGGGGGCCGCCATGGCCATGGGCGGGCTCACTGCATGCCGCCGTCCAGTCGAAAAGATCCTACCTTATGCACGAAACCCGGAAGAGGTCATTCCGGGCGTGCCAAACGAATACGCCACGGCCATGCCCTTTCGTGGGCTGGTGCGTCCCCTGCTGGTGAAGAGCAACGATGGGCGTCCCACCAAGGCAGAAGGCAATCCCGATCATCCGTACAGCGGAGGCGGGGTGAGCCCATACGAGCCGGCATCGGTACTGAACCTGTACGACCCCGACCGCTCCAGCCGAGTGCGCCAAGACGGAAGTGCTGCGTCGTGGAGCGACTTCGTGCGCTTCTGTCAGTCACTCGGTGACGCTGCCGAAGGGCAGTCCGTGGCCGTGATGGCCCCGCCTACGTCATCGCCGACGATGCAAGCGATGCGTGAGCGCCTTGAAAGCCGGTTTGCCAACGTGCAGTGGGTCTCCTACGCCGCAGAAGGCGATGATCCTGTTGCGCAAGGAATGCAACAAGCCTTTGGCACGGCCCTGCGCCCGGCCTATGACTTCGGCGCTGCCGATGTCATTGTGAGCCTGGATGCCGACTTCCTTGACGGGGCCGATCCCAACTTCCTAAACAACACGGCCACGTTTGCGGAGCATCGCACCATAAGCGATCCGAGCGACGACATGAGCCGGCTGTATGCCGTTGAAAGCTCGTACACCACGACAGGCGGTATTGCCGACAACCGGCTCCGCATACAGGCACGCCGCATTCCGCATATAGCTACGGCCATCGCATCAGCGCTTGGCGTTGACGTTGCGCCCACTGGTACGCTCTCCGAGCATGAACAGATGTACGTTGATGCCATCGTCGACGACCTTCAGGGTGCCGGTGCGCAGAGCGTAGTGGTAGCAGGCGAAACGCAGCCCCCCGCCGTGCATGCGCTGGCTATGGCGATCAATGAGCAGCTGGGCAGCTTCAACGAGACGGTCACGTTCTTCGACACGGAGAACGATGCGCCCGCGCTCCAAAGTGAAGCACTGTCCGAACTGGTCGATGCTATGAGTAGTCGCAGCGTCGACATGCTTCTCATGCTCAACGTGAACCCGGTGTACAGCGCACCGGCGGAACTCGGATTCGAAGAGGCGATGCGCCAGGTGTCCACTACGGTACACGTGGGGCAGCATGTGGATGAAACAGCTCGTGTGTCGAACTGGCACGTACCAGAGGCCCACTACCTGGAAGCTTGGGGCGACGGACGTACGTACGACGGTACGCTGTCCATCATTCAGCCGCTCATCGACCCGCTGTACGAAGACGCCCATTCATCTCCCGAAATCGTTAACGCGCTCGCTACGGGCACCGACACCGCCGGGTACGACCTCGTGCGCGAGGTGTGGCGCGGACAAGTCGATCAGAATTTTGAAGATACATGGCGCCGCACGCTGCACGACGGCTATCTTGCCGAGAGTCAGTATGCTACGGCGACCCCTGAATCCGTTACGCTCCCTGAATCCATCGACACCTACAGCGAAGATGGGTACGAGGTCGTGACACGCCTTGACCCAACCCTGCTCGACGGGCGCTTCTCGAACAACGCCTGGATGCAAGAGCTGCCGGATCCCATCACCAAGATTGTGTGGGATAACGTGGCGCTCATGAGTCCAGCTACTGCTGAAGAGCTCGGAGTGGAGGTGGCGTACGATGCGGGCGTCTTTCAGGCTGATCAAGTTGAGGTGCAGGCCAATGGCACTTCGGTGACTTTACCTGCATGGATTCAGCCCGGCTTCCCTGACGGCTCTATTGGTCTAACGATGGGATATGGGCGCGCGCTTTCAACGCGCCGATCGAAGCGGCAAACCCCGTTCTGGAATACCGACGACTATACTGACATCTACGGCGATGGCCCGCTTGCAGGGGGCGTAGAAAATGATGGAACGCCCTACGAACCCATTGGCACCAACGTGGCACCGCTCCGCTCAAACAACGGACGCATTACGACCGGAGCTACCGTTACACGCGCTGAGGGCACGCACACCATCGTGTCCACCCAGGAGCATGGCTCCATGGAAGGGCGCCCGCTGGCCCGTTGGGCAACGTTGGACGAGTTTCGCGAA
>CAZBTM010000024.1:11101-13836 GCA_964494425.1 uncultured Rhodothermales bacterium
CGAAAACAATGTGCAGGTGGTGGGCAAAGAAGAGGTCGGCAATGGCCGGCACATGTACTGGATGCGAATGGATCGCTATTACGTGAGCGAGAATCCAGACGATGAGAGTCCAGACATGGTCACGCAGCCGGTTACGTGCCATCACTGCGAGAACGCGCCATGCGAGTCAGTCTGTCCGGTTGCTGCAACGGTGCACTCGCCCGACGGCACCAACCAGATGGTCTACAACCGCTGTATCGGCACGCGATACTGCTCGAACAACTGCCCGTACAAAGTGCGGCGCTTCAACTACTACAACTGGGTGGGCACGCTGCCCGACCAGGTGCAGATGGCGCAGAACCCCAACGTGACGGTGCGCTCGCGCGGCGTTATGGAGAAATGCACGTTCTGCATCCACCGTGTGCGCGGATCGCAGCGCCAGGCGCGCAACGAAGATCGCCCGCTGCAAACCGACGAGGTACAGACGGCCTGCCAGCAGGCGTGCCCGACCAACGCGATCACCTTTGGCGACCTGAACGACTCCGAGAGCGAACTGGTGGCGAAGCGTGAAAACCCGCGGCGCTACGAGATGCTCGACTACCTGAACACGAAACCGCGTCTGTCCTACCTTGGGCGCGTCCGGAACCCGAATCCGCGTCTGGAATCGGCTGAAGCATCCGCCGACGCGGCGTAGCCTCCGGCCTCCACGCTCACCCTGTTGAATCAAGCGTAGAAACCCCGTGGACAATCGTACCGAACATAGCGAGGGGCCCAACGGCCACGACAACTTCCACGAGCGGCCCCGGCTCGTGAAGGGCGGGCTCACGTTCAACGACATCACTGAACTGGTGTCGTATCACGCTGAGCGCAAAACGCCCAAGGCGTGGTTTGCTGCATTTGCTGTCGCGTCCAGTGGCGCGGTGCTGCTGCTGGCTATGCTGGCGTATCAGGTGTACAACGGCGTGGGCGTGTGGGGCAACAACCAACCTGTTGCTTGGGGCTGGCCGATCGTGAACTTTGTGTTCTGGGTGGGTATTGGCCATGCTGGGACACTGATTTCAGCTATTCTCTTCCTCTTCCGGCAGCAATGGCGCACATCTATCAACCGCGCAGCGGAGGCGATGACTATCTTCGCTGTGATCTGTGCACTCATCTTTCCTACGTTCCATGTGGGACGCGTATGGGCCATCTACTGGACGTTGCCCATCCCAAACCAGATGGAAATGTGGCCGCAGTTTAAGAGTCCGCTGTTGTGGGACGTGTTCGCCGTGTCGAGCTATTTCCTCGTATCGCTGATCTTCTGGTACGTGGGCATGGTGCCCGACCTGGCTACCTTCCGCGACCGCGCCAAAGGCTTCTTTCGGAAGCGGATTCTGGGCTTCCTTTCGCTTGGATGGACGGGTGCAAACCGCCACTGGCGCAACTACGAAAAAGCATACTTACTGCTTGCCGGACTGGCTACTCCCCTTGTGCTCTCTGTGCACTCTGTGGTTTCGTTTGACTTTGCCGTCTCTATCTTACCCGGCTGGCATACCACGATCTTTCCCCCGTACTTCGTGGCCGGAGCCATCTTCTCAGGCTTTGCGATGGTGGTCACGCTGCTTGTGATTACGCGTAAGATCTACAGCCTGGAGAATCTGATCACGATCGACCACCTTGAAAAGATGAATGTCATCATTCTGGTGACGGGTACGATCGTGGGCTTTGCCTACATCACAGAGTTCTTCATGGCCTGGTATTCAGGACTGGAGTACGAGCAGTACGCCTTCCTAAACCGGGCTTTTGGTCCGTATGCGTGGGCGTACTGGATTATGATGACCTGTAACCTGGTTACGCCTCAGCTCTTCTGGTTCAAGAAGCTGCGCCGGTCGATTCCGGTCATGTTCGCACTCTCCATCTTTGTGAACATTGGGATGTGGTTTGAACGCTTCGTGATTACGATCACGTCGCTGCACCGCGACTTCCTGCCCAGCTCCTGGGGCTATTACACGCCTACCATGGTTGACGTGCTCACGTTCGTCGGCACGTTCGGGCTCTTCTTTACGCTCTTCCTCCTGTTCCTGCGCTTCATTCCCATCGTAGCGATGGCCGAGGTGAAGACGGCTCTCCCCGAGTCTGACCCACATCACTACGAGGGCGATGGACAGGCAGCTGCGACGAGCGATCGGGACGCGCCGTACATCAAGCCCTCACAAGGCTATCAGAGCTACCGGGGCGGACGCCAAGGCACTCCGCTTTCCGATGATGACGAGGACAGCAGCGCCGCATAGCTGCGCACAAGGCCTCCTGTTCTACTGACAACGAACTCTTGCAGACCATGACACTGATTCAGGAAATTAAGGCGTCGATGGGCATCTTCGAAGGGGCCCGTGACGGCGCCTACGGAATGCTCGCCGAGTTTCCGCATCCTGGTGCGCTCCTCCATGCCGCCGAAGAAACACGTGAAGCGGGGTATCGCCAGTTCGACACGCACTCCCCGTTTCCCGTGCATGGGATGGATGAAGCGATGGGGCTCGGCAATTCCAAGGTCGGTTTCTTTACCTTCGCAGGGGGGCTAACCGGATGCCTGGGCGGGGCGCTCATGATGTGGTGGATGGGGGCCGTCGACTACCCGATCAACATCAGCGGGAAGCCCTTCTTCTCGATTGAGCCGTCTGTGCCCATCATGTTTGAGCTCACCATCGTCGTCGCTGCGCTGGCTACGGTGGGCTCGATGCTGGCGCTGTCGGGGGCGGTCGCGGCGGGCCTGTTGAAGA
>CAZBTM010000024.1:13846-20252 GCA_964494425.1 uncultured Rhodothermales bacterium
CGGGCTGCCGCGCCCGTACAATCCGCTGTTCTATTCCGAGCGCTTTAGCCGCGCCACCGACGACAGCTTCTTTATCCACATTGCCGCTGGCGATGCGCAGTTCGACCGCGAAGAAACCGCTGCGTTCCTACGCGACCTGGGGGCCAAGCATGTCGAACTTATTTACGAGGACAAGGCGGTCGATGCGTAATTCCTCGCGTCCTTCCCTTACGGCTGATCCTAATCTGCACAGTAGCATGCGTTACCTACTACTTACCTTCGCCGCTCTGGCTCTGGTGCTTACCGGATGCCGAGGCATGGAGTCGGAGGACCCGCCGGTCCACCTGAACCAAGACATGGACTTCCAGGAGCGGTTTGATGCCCAGGAAGCGAATCCCTTCTTTGCCGACAATGCGGCGATGCGAAAGCCCGTATCGGGCACTGTGGCGCGTGGTCTACTTCGCGAAAACAGCGCGCTTCACACCGGTCGTACCGACGACGGCGTGCTGGTCGAAACCACGCCTATCAGCGTGTCAGAAGCGGTGGTGCGGCGCGGAAAAGAGCGCTATGACATCTACTGCTCGGTCTGTCACGGACTTTCAGGCAATGGACAGGGCATCATTATGACGGGCGACTACGGCTACACGCCAGCCCCTACCTTCCATGCCGACCGCCTGCGCAATCAGGAGCCCGATGGGCACTTCTATGACGTGATCACCAATGGTATTCGCAGCATGCCGGGCTATGCCTCGCAAATTGCTGTGCGCGACCGCTGGGCCATCGTTACGTACATCCGGGCCCTGCAACGGAGCCAAAACGCCAGCGAGGGCGACCTGCCGGAAAGCGCTCTTGTTGAGATTGAACAAGGCCAAAGCGCCAACATCACGGTTGAGTAAACGCCCGCCTCGCCGTTTCGCATAGATCGCGGCTTCTCCCGCCGAACCTTCGACTGTTACGCTATGTCTGATACTGAATCGCGCTCGTCTTCCCTGCTTACGTGGCTGATCGACCCGCTGCGGTCGACGGCAGATTCGGCGCCCGATGCCTTCACGTTTACGGGCGACCGGCGCACGTGGCTTGTGCCCATTGCGCTGGGCCTGGCGCTCCTGGCCATCAGCGCGCTGGGGTGGCTCGTTGAGCCGGCGCGCTTCTATGCCTCCTACTTGGTTGGGTGGTCGTTCTGCCTCACCATCAGCATTGGGGCACTCTTCTTCCTGTTCTTCAATCACTTAACGAAGGCAGGATGGAGCATTGTTGTAAACAGGATCAACGAGTCGTTACTGTGGGGCTTCCCCATGCTGGCGGTGCTGTTTATCCCGGTGCTTTTCGGTATGGACGACCTCTACAAATGGACAAATCCTGAGCTTTACATCGAAGGTGGCCCCAAGTATGATGTGCTTATCGCAGGCAAGGCGCCATACCTGAATACGCCATTCTGGGGCATCCGAATGGCGCTCTATTTTGTAGTCTGGTCAGTGCTCTCTTATCGACTGTACACCCTGTCGGTGAGGCAAGACGTAACCGGCGATCCAGAAATCATGTCAAAGCTGCGCTCTACCAGCGCCTGGGGACTCCCCTTAACTGCGATCACTGTGGCGTTTGCGAGCTACGACATCATCATGTCGACCGATGCGCACTGGTACTCCACCATCTTTGGCATCTACCTGTTTGCGGGCGGCATGCTTGCGCTCATTGCCACGATGGTAATTATGGGTACGAGCCTGCAGCGTAGCGGTATGCTCACGGACACCATCACCCCCGAGCACTACCACGACCTGGGCAAGTACCTGTTTGGGTTTACGGTCTTCTGGGCCTACATCGCATTTAGTCAGTACCTGCTTATCTGGTACGCGGGCATTCCTGAAGTCACGATTTTCTATCGACACCGCTTAGAGCACGCATGGGAGTGGCACAGCGCCATGCTTATTCTTTTTCACTTTGTTGTGCCGTTCCTATTGCTGCTTCCACAGATTACAAAGCGCATCCCTGTTGTGCTCGGCATTCTGGCTGTGTGGCTCTTTGGGATGCACTGGTTCGACCTGCATTGGAACGTGATGCCCAACCTCTTTACCGATGGTGGCTTCCACTGGGTCGACTTCACGACATGGTTGGGACTGCTTGGCCTATTCATAGGGGCCGCTATCTACCGGCTGAGTCGTCATGCGCTTGTGCCCCATCGGCACCCGTACTTGCAAGAGTCGATGCACTTTGAAAACGTGTAGCGGCCTGAAGCGCCAGGCACTCCCCCTTATTATTCCTGTTGATCTGTCTCCCTGTTATGATTGAGTCGTCGTCTGATCTTCGCTCACCTACGCTGCTTACCCCGCGCGAAGCTGATGTTGTCGACGGTGCGGAGGTCCAGTTTGCCTGGGAGCCCGTCGACGCGGCGGAGCGTTACATTTTGCAGGTGGCTGAGTCGGCGCGCTTTGATACGATTGTGCTGGAAGAGGACGTCGACATCCACACCTCGGTGCGCATTGCTGACTTCTTTCCAACGGATGAGCAGACGTTCTTCTGGCGTGTGCTCTCGGTATCGGGAGAGCGCGTAAGCAAAACTCAGCGCGTGGAGAGCTTCATCGTGGCTGATGCTGAAGCCGCCGAAGCGTACGGCGGACTTCCTGAACAAGACGAGGACCTGGGGCCCGCGTTTGAACTGGTACGGGCAGCCAAAGATGACGTACCCGCTCGCATGGTGTCGCCAGAGGCTCGGTTCGAGCGAGAGAAAGAAGTGGGCGTTGCTGAGGAAGGGATCGCAACCGGGCAGATTGCAGGGATTGCAATCTCAATAATTGTGGTCATTAGCGTGGCCGTGGTCGTGCTCTTTGCTTGGACCAACGTAACGCAACAGCAGGTGCGCGACAGAGCCGTTAGCGCACAAGAACCCGTTGCTGCAGAAACCAATGCAGAGGGCCGACGCCAGATTTCAGAGTATGAAGCAGTCGATCCAGAAAGTGGAACCTATCGTATCCCCATTGACCGTGCCATAGATCTTGTTGTTGAAGAATACAACGCGCAAGAAGCGGGAGGCACTCCTGAGGAAAATGGGCAATAGCTCGGTGTACTGCGTAATAATAGGCTGTTGGAGTGACAAACGTGGCATTGCACGAGCACCAGCTATGATACTGTAGTGAAGCTGATTCGGGCGGTGCAACCTGGGCGTAACGGGCTCGTATGTGTGGCTCCAACAGTCTATTTGCACTGCACCTAAACTGCCATGCTCATGCCTATACGTCGGTTCGCGTTGTTCGGCGTGTTGGTAGCCCTTCTGCTTGCAGGCAGCCCCTTAGATGCTGCACATGCCCAGCGCACGGGCCAGCATCGTGACGAGTATGAGGGCGTAGGTATTGACCGCAAGCACGGTGACACCGTACCACACGATCTGACCTTCACCGACCACACCGGTCAAGAAGTCACGCTTGGCCAATACTTTGACGGCGAGCGTCCAGTGCTACTGAATCTTGTGTACCACGACTGCCCCATGCTGTGTGGGCTGTTACTGAACGGGGTCACAAAGACAATTGGTAATCTGGAGTGGACGCCCGGTGACGAGTACACAGTGCTTACCGTAAGCTTCAACCCGCGCGAGTCGTTCGAACAAGCAGCAGCACAGCGCGAGCGTTACCTGAACCAGTTGGGGCGCCCCAATGCTGCCGATGGCTGGCACTTTTTGACAGGCGATGCAGAAAACATCGACGCGTTAACGAGTGCTGTCGGGTTCAATCTGAGATGGATTGCGTCGAAGCAAGAGTTTGCGCATCCCACAACCTACGTGTTCTTGAGTGGAGGCGGCATGGTGTCGCAGTACATTCACGGCATGCAAATGCCTCGGAGCGACACGCGCCAAGCGCTTGTTGAAGCATCCGACGGTCAAGTGGGCTCGCCTGTTGACTTGGTGATGCTGTACTGCTTCCAGTTTGACCCAGATGCCAATACCTACACGGCAGACGCATTCAACTTGATGAAGGCGGCGTCGGTGCTTACGGTGCTTATGCTCGGCGGCATGTTGTATGTGTTCTGGCGCCGTGAAAATGAGCATGTAGACGACCAATTAGAAGGACGGTTTTCGATACCGTCTGAGACGTAGCCTGTGCGTTTCCACAACGAATATGAGACGCACGCTGCAAGGCTCTGGCCTCTCGGGTACCGAGACAGCCAGGGGCATACCTTCCCTCTTATACATCAGTGTCTTCGCAATCATGAATGACTCCGGCACGTTCTGGCTTCCCGAGGCTGCCTCGACGGTGGCCGCCGAGGTCGATGGCCTCTTCTACTTCGTATATTGGGCCAGCGCCATCATCTTCGTGGGCGTGGTCGCGGCAATGATCTACTTGGCGTACAAGTACCGTCGCCGCGATCCCAACGACCGTCCCGAACCCGTCGAAGAAAGCCGTCTCCTGGAAATTTCCTGGATTGTGGTGCCAACGATCCTGGTACTGCTGGTCTTCACGTGGGGATTTCAGACGTTCGTGACGCTACAGACCGCACCGCCGAATGCGTATGAGATTCAGGGACAAGCCTACTCGTACGGATGGAACTTTGAGTATCCAGAAGGGGCCCAGACGACCGACGAACTCTACCTGCCTGCGGACCGTCCGGTGCAAATCCGTCTTAGTAGTCGCGAGGGCGATGTGCTTCACAGCTTCTTCCTGCCGCAGTTTCGGGTAAAACAAGACGTGCTGCCCAACCGCTACACCTCGGTCTGGTTTGAGGCCACCGAGCCGGGCACATACGAACTCTTCTGTACTGAGTACTGTGGCGTTGGCCACTCCCAAATGTTAGGGGAGGTCAATGTACTTCCCGCAGATGAGTTTGACGAATGGGTCGCCGAAGCAGGAATCAACGAAGATGAGCTCTCACTTGTTGAGCTCGGCGAACTGCAGTATCAGCGTAACGGCTGCCAGGGGTGCCACAGCCTCGACGGATCGGCGATGGCAGGCCCCACGTTTCAAGGGCTGTACGCAAGCGAGCGTGCATTTGCCGACGCGAGCTCCGTTGAAGCGGATGAAAATTACCTCCGTGAATCCATCATCGAACCCGATGCCAAGGTTGTTGAAGGCTACGGGTCGGGCATCATGCCGTCGTTTGCTCACCTTTCTGAGCGCGACGTAACAGCGCTTGTTGAGTTTATCAAGGAGCAGCAATAGGTAACAGCAGCATTCCGATTGCTTCGATGCGCAGTCCCCGGTGCTCTACACGGCGCCGTTCCGGATCCCCCTTTACATCGACGAACATGACCTAATTATGGAAGCGGCAGCTCACGCAGCATCACAAACCGACGCCGAACCGCGTACGTACCTGAACCACGAAACCAGCCTCTGGGAGTGGCTCACAACCAAAGACCATAAGAAGATCGGGATTATGTACCTGATCTCGCTTGCGGTCGTCTTCCTGGTAGCTGGACTCTTGGCGATGGCCGTGCGCCTGGAGCTGATGTCGCCCGACTTCAGCATTATGTCGGCCAGCCAGTACAACCAGACCTTCACGATGCACGGCATCATGATGGTCTTCCTGTTCATTGTGCCGTCAATCCCGGCCATTCTGGGCAACTTTGTGCTCCCGCTCCAGATTGGAGCGAAAGATGTGGCCTTCCCCCGGCTTAATCTGGCCAGCTGGTATGTGTACATAGCGGGAGGAGCGCTTACCGTCACGGCCCTGCTTGTTGGCGAGTTGTCGACGGGGTGGACGTTCTACACGCCGTATTCGTCTCAACAGGGCACTGCGGTCATCTTCATGACCGGAGCCATTTTTGTGTCGGGCTTCGCGTCCATCTTTACTGGGTTGAACTTCATTGTGACGATCCACAAGATGCGAGCGCCCGGCATGACGTGGAATCGCCTGCCACTGTTTGTGTGGGGACTCTACGCCACGAGCATCGTGCAGGTGCTGGCTACGCCGGTTGTTGGCATTACGATGTTGCTTCTGATCCTGGAGCAGACGCTGCAGATCGGGATCTTTGACCCGGCGCTCGGGGGCGATCCGATTCTGTTCCAACACTTCTTCTGGTTCTACTCGCACCCGGCGGTCTACATCATGATTCTGCCGGCCTTTGGCATCCTGAGTGAGCTAATTGCCACGTTTAGTCGCCAGCGCATCTTTGGGTACCGCGCCATTGCGCTGTCATCGGTGGCCATTGCGATGCTCGGCTTTCTGGTCTGGGGCCACCACATGTTCGTATCCGGCCAGTCAGCGATCTCCTCAATCGTGTTCTCGCTGATTACCTACCTGATCGGCATCCCGTCAGGCATCAAGATCTTCAACTGGATTGCCACTATGTACAAAGGTTCGGTGTGGCTGCAAACACCGATGCTCTATGCCTTGAGCTTCTTGTTCTTGTTCACCATTGGTGGGCTTACCGGCATTATGGTCGGCGTGCTTGGCGTGGACGTACATCTGCATGACACCTACTTCGTGGTGGGCCACTTCCACT
>CAZBTM010000025.1:0-470 GCA_964494425.1 uncultured Rhodothermales bacterium
GCCCGATGCAGCCTGGCATGCTGTGGAGCACGCCCTTGCCGACGCGCTGAACGGGCTCCACGCCATGCGCAGCGACGAAGGCGCGGCCCTCTTCGACGATCTGACCACCCAGCTCGATACGCTGAGTGAGCATCTCGGCGTAGTAGAGAAGCGTGCCCCGGTACGGGTGGATGAGGCGCAAGACCTGCTGCAGGCCCGCCTGAGCGACCTGCTCAGCGACGACCGCCTGGACCGGGTGACGGCCCATGGCGATGAGCAGGCCCGGGGAGGTCTGGAAGTAGACGTTGCCGGTCTCGGGGTCTCCCACACAACTGCTCCAGCCAACGCGTTCGGCAGGCACGTCCGAGAGCCAGACGTTGTAGCGGTTTTCCCAAAGGGTCTCGCCGGTGGCGGCGTCAAGGCAGACGACCCGTTCGCCCTCGCGGGCCGTGTCCGGCTCGGCACGCTGGATCGTGTACAGTTTGCCGTTC
>CAZBTM010000025.1:480-1958 GCA_964494425.1 uncultured Rhodothermales bacterium
CGAAGCCCTAAACGATGACGATCCCGCCGGGCGCCGCCTCAAGTTCATCATGCAAGAAATGCTGCGGGAGGTCAACACCATTGGCGCGAAAGCGAACGACGCCACGATCTCCGAGCACGCCGTGCAGATGAAGGAGGTCATCGAACAGCTTCGCGAACAGATTCGCAATGTCGAGTAGCCCTCCGCATCCCCTTGTACCTGTTTCTGCCCTGTCCCCTGCGTTTTTGTCCCTTTGCCTATGCCTGAACGTGCCATTATCGTACTCACCGCCCCCAGCGGTGCCGGCAAAACAACCATTGCGCGCCGCGTGCTCGATACGCTCGATGCGGTTCGTTTCTCGGTATCAGCCACCACGCGCGCGCCCCGCCCCAACGAAACCGATGGCGAGGACTATCACTTTCTTACCCCCGACGCGTTCAAGGCTCGCATTGAAGACGGCGGCCTGCTGGAGTATGAGGAGGTGTACCCGGATCAGTTCTATGGCACGCTCAAGCAGGAGGTCGAAGACTCCTCGCCCACCGCTCCCGTGCTCCTCGACATCGACGTGCGCGGGGCCGACAACGTAAAGCGTACCTACGGCGACGAAGCGCTTGTCATTTTTATTGCACCGCCCTCATTCAGCGTGCTCAAAGACCGCCTGACTGGTCGCGGTACCGAAACCAGCAAGGCGGTACAAGATCGCCTGGATCGTGCCCGCATGGAGATGCAGCGCACCGACGACTTCGATGCGGTCGTGGTCAATGACGACCTCGACACCGCCGTGCAGGAAACCTTGCAGCACATCAATCGGTTTATAGCAAGCTAACGTCTACAGCACCATCAGTCAAAGACAGCCCTGTAAATCAATGGGGCGGTGCTGGTTCTGTGTATTTCTCTTTTGTGGCTTCGACCTATGGCTATCGAAACGCTCGACATCGACGAACTCGCCTCACGCACAGGCAACATCTACGAGGCGGTGGCCATCATGGCCAAGCGCGCCCGGCAGATCTCGTCGGATGAGCGCTCTGAGCTCGACGAAAAGCTGCAGTACTTCGAGGGCTTTGGGCCCGAAATGGAGGACGCACGCATGCAGGAAGAGCAGGAAGAAATCTCGATCGAGTACGAACTCAAGCCCGAGCCGACCGAAATGGCGATTGAGGACTTCCTCGACGACAAGCTCTACTTCCGCAAGCCCGAGTAACCTGGCTGGCCCGCGCTGGGCTACTTCCTGCTTCTCGTCTGTGCCCGACTGGCTGCGTGCTGCCTCCTATGTCTTCCCTCAACGCGCTCAACGCGCGATGCACGCCGCGGGGGCGTCGCAAACCGGCGGGCTCGCGTGGGGGAATGCGTGGTCGGCCGTGAGGTTTCGAAGCAGCCCCCTTGATCGATAGCCACGTCCACCAGCACCGATCCTTTTTGCATGGTCTTGAGCATTTCTTTGGTGACCAGTTTGGGCGCTTTGGCGCCGGCCACCAACACGGCACCAATGACAACATCAG
>CAZBTM010000025.1:1968-11246 GCA_964494425.1 uncultured Rhodothermales bacterium
CCTACAAAACCGCCCCGCTGGTGCGGCTCTTCAAAAAAGCCGGAGCCGAGGTGCGCGTGCTCATGACCGAGAGCGCCGAGCGCTTCATCCCGGCCCTTACGCTGGGCACGCTCTCGGGGCACACGGTGCACACCGAAATCTTCCCCGAGCACGATCCCGACAGCTGGACCGAGCACGTCTCGCTCGGCCTGTGGGCGGATGCGTTTGTCATTGCCCCCGCCACCGCACAGACCGTAGCCAAGCTGGCCCACGGCTTCAGCGACAACATGCTCACTGCCACCGCGCTGTCGGCGCGCTGTCCCATTCTGGTGTGCCCGGCCATGGATCTGGACATGTACCAGCATCCGGCCACGCAGGCGAATTTCGAGCAGCTTCGTTCGTTTGGATACGAGGTGATGCCGGCAGAGCATGGCGAGCTCGCCAGCGGACTTGAAGGGCCAGGGCGCTTGCCCGAATTGTCTGCCATTGCCGCGCGCACTGCGTCTCTGATAGACCGTTCCGCCTCAAGCGTGGAGGCTGAAGCTTCGCTTCCTCCTGATGCCCTTAGCGGACAGCACGTGCTTGTTACCGCTGGGCCGACCCAGGAGCCCATCGACCCGGTGCGCATGCTCACCAACCCCTCCACGGGCACCATGGGCTTCGCCCTTGCCGAAGCTGCTGCCGCATACGGCGCCACCGTAACGCTCGTGAGCGGACCCACGCACCTCGACACCCCGCCGGGCGTAACTCGCGTAGACGTGCGTACCGCCGCCGAGATGCACGAGGCCGTGCAGTCGCGCCGCCACGAGGCCGACCTCGTGTTCATGGCGGCTGCCGTGGCCGACTACACGCCCGCGCATCCCGCTGATACCAAACAGAAAAAGGGCGACGGGCCCCTTACGCTTACGTTAGAGCGCACGCCCGATATCTTGCACACGCTGGGCCAGCACAAACGCAACGGGCAGGTGCTCGTCGGCTTTGCCCTCGAAACCGATAACGCCCGCGCTAACGCGCAGTCCAAGCGCACACGCAAAGACCACGAGCATTCCATCGCCACCGCCCCCAAGCGCGCAGTGGCCGAAGCGCTCGTTACGCACGTTGTTCACCACACGCCTGCGCTTCAACCCTCTGCCGCGTCATGACTCCCCACGCACTGCGAACCCTGCGCGAGGCCATAGAGCACGAACGCAGGCTGTTCGGACGCTTCGTTCCCCTTCCTGATGCCCCTGCTGCCTCCATGCCCAACCGCGACCTGTTCGGCAACGCCGTCGACCCGACTGAAGACCCGTCGCGCCCCCCGTCGGAGCGCATCACTGCGCTCATCCCCGACACGCCGCCCTACGACACCCTCAAAGCACTCGACACGCTCGATGCGGTCGAAGAGTTTGCCGCCAACAACGTGCTCATCGAGCTCGACGAGATGCGCGAAAACCCCGTCTTTGGCGTGGGCGCCCCCGACGCCGATCTCATCGTAATTGGCGAGGCTCCGGGCCGCGACGAGGACAAAGAAGGTGAACCCTTCGTAGGTCGCTCTGGGCAGCTGCTCGACAAGATCATGGAGGCGATCAACTTCTCGCGGCAGGACATCTACATCACCAACATCATGAAGAGCCGCCCGCCGCGCAATCGCGATCCGGAGGCGGACGAGGTCGAGGCGCACATCCCCATGCTGTACAAGCAGATCGCCCTCATCCAGCCCAAGATTATGCTGTGCGTGGGCAAAGTGGCGGCCAACACCGTGCTTGACCGCCGCTCGTCGCTGTCGTCGCTGCGCGGCACCGAGCACGACTTCTACGGCATCCCCGTCATGGCCACGTACCACCCCGCGGCGCTGCTGCGCAACCCGAATTGGAAGCGCCCCACCTGGGAAGACGTACAACTCCTGCGCACCCGCTACGATGAGCTGACCACCAACTGATCGCATCGGGTTCGATGCGCACCTATCTTCATCCTGAAGATCGGACCTCTCTGCCTAACCGTTCCGTTTGGGTGGATGCTCGTTTGTCCTTATGCGGATGCGGCTGCTCTCTGCTGACTCCAACGAGCAGTTGCGAATCCCACTGTGTTGTCCCGACTTATGGCTTCTTCCTCCAACGACCGCTTTAGCATCAACCCCGACGACGCGGGGCAGCCCTCATATCCGCTCGACAAAATGCGTGGGCGCGACCGTAGCCGCAGCCGCTCGCAGTCCGACGAGATGCACGACAAAGCCGGACGCGTGCCGCCACAGGCCGTTGACGTGGAGAAGTCGGTGTTGGGCGCCATGATGCTCGAACGCGAAGCCATCCCGAAAGCCATTCAGGTCATCTCGGCCGATGCGTTCTACAGCGCCAAGCACGAGAAAATCTACACGGCCATGCTCAACCTGTTTGAGCGCGGCAACCCGGTCGACCTCGTCACGCTCACCAACGAACTGAAGCGCAACGGCGATCTTGAAGACGTGGGCGGCGGCTACTACCTCTCAGAGTTGACCACCGAGGTGGCCTCGGCTGCGAATGTGGAGTACCACGCCCGCATCATCGCCGAGAAGTCGCTCTTGCGCAAGATGATCGAGACGATGACGACGGTGGTGGGCCAGGCCTACGAGCCCGGCGCCGATGCGTTTGAGCTGTTGGACGAGGCCGAGAGCAAGATCTTTCAGGTGTCGGATAACCAGCTTCGCAAGGCCGCCTCGCCCATCAACGAGGTCGTAAAGGACACATTGGAGCAGCTGGAATCTATTCACGGCCAGGAGGGCGGCATCACCGGCGTGCCCAGCGGCTGGCAGCCCTCCGACCTGATCATTATTGCGGCGCGGCCCTCCATGGGGAAATGCCTCGGACGCGGCACGCCTGTTATGATGGCCGATGGCACCGTAAAGCCGGTAGAAACCGTCATGGTTGGCGACCAGCTCATGGGCGACGACGGCACGCCACGCACCGTACAGTCGCTTGCACGAGGGCGCGAACCGATGTACTGGGTCCGCCAAAAGCGCGGTATGGACTATCGGGTGAATGAGAGCCACATCTTATCCCTTAAGAAAAGCCGGAGCGAAGGAGCCCGGGCGCGCGGGAGCATCACGGACATTCCGGTGCGCGAGTATCTTCAGAAATCAGACAAATGGAAAAATGATAATAAGGGATTCAAGGCTCCTGCCTCGTTTCCTGATCAGCCCGTGCCGCTCGATCCGTACTTCTTGGGGCTGTGGCTTGGCGATGGCAAATCTGACAACGCCCGCATATACACAACGGATGATGAGGTCATTGACTATCTGCATGCCTTTGCTAAGGAGCGGGGCGACACGGTCAGTGTGCACGACGAGCATCGGCCCTGTCCGGCGTACCTCGTGAAAAGCGGCGAGCGCGGCACTGTGGCTACACGCAACGCCGTGCAAGCTACGCTACGCGACCTGGACCTGCTCAACAACAAGCACATTCCGCAGTGCTACCTGGGCAACTCGCGTGCGAAACGCCTTCGCCTGCTGGCCGGGCTCATCGACAGCGATGGGCATCTCAACCGTGGCCATGGCGGCACCTACGAAATCACACAGTCCAGCAACCAGCTTGCACACCAGATCAAGTTCCTGTGCGACACGCTGGGCTACCGCACATCGCTTACGACGAAGACCGCCCGCATTGCATCCACCGGGTATGAATCGGACGTCTACCGCGTGCGCTTCAACGGAAACGTCGACGAAATTCCGGTGCGCATCTCACGTAAGCAGGCTACCCCCTGGACCGACTGGCGCGACTGGCGGGTGACCGGTATCGAGGTGGAACGCGACGGCGTGGGCGACTACTACGGCTTCACGCTCGATGGCAATGGCCGCTTCCTCCTTGCCGATGGCACCGTTACGCATAACACCGCCTTTTCGCTGGCGTGCGGGCTGAACGCGGCCACGCATCCAGAGAAGCCCCAAAGCGTAGCTATTTTTTCGCTGGAGATGGGCGCGCAGCAGCTGGCGCAGCGCCTGCTCACCTCCGAAGCCCGCGTCGATGCCCAGCGCGCCCGTACTGGACGCATGAAGGACGACGATTGGCAGAAGCTGGCTCGCGCTGCCGGGAAGCTCTCCGACGCCAGCCTCTTCATTGACGACACGCCCGGACTGAGCGTGCTGGAGCTACGCGCCAAGTGCCGCCGCCTGAAAGCCGAGCACGGCCTCGACCTGGTTGTTGTTGATTACCTGCAGCTGATGCAGGCCTCCGCCTCCAAACGCACGCAGAACCGCGAGCAGGAGATTGCGCACATCTCGCGGTCGCTGAAGGGCCTCGCCAAAGAGCTGGATGTGCCGGTGCTCGCGCTCTCGCAGCTCAATCGTGGCGTCGAAAACCGTGGCGGCGACAAGCGTCCGCAGTTATCCGATCTGCGAGAATCGGGGAGCATCGAGCAGGATGCTGATGTTGTGGCCTTCATCTACCGCGCCGAACGCTACGGCATTACGGTGGACGACCAGGGCAATTCGACCGAGGGCCTCGCCGAGATTATCATTGGAAAGCAGCGTAACGGCCCAATCGGTACCGTCGAGCTCGCATTTGTAGACCGCTACGCCCGCTTCGAGAACCTGACGACCCGCTACGACGACAACAGCGGCGGATCTGGGCAGGGCGGCGGATTCAACGACGGAGGCGGCGATAGCCTCCCGCCCTTCAACGGCGACGGCGGCGGGGCCATCCCCGAGCCGCCTCCCGACGACGAAGAAGCGCCGTTTTGAAGGACGCCCTTACTTTTGTCGGCCCCTCACAGGAGACTACTCACTGCGATCTCGTCGCGAGGCTCCGCCTCGTGACGCCACCATGTAGGGGCTCCGCCCCGTTCTAACACCATAGCCTCCCCGCACTTGGTCTGATTTTGTTGCGAGGCAACAGGTCCGCATCTCTCACGCCTGCTCACAAATTGTCTTCGAATCCACAAAACAAAATGCCTCCACCAAGCACAAGGCCCCGTGGAGGCATTTCGTTGAGTCGCCATTTATCAGAGGTGACGGGCGGATTCGAACCGCCGTACAAGGCTTTGCAGGCCTCTGCCTAACCACTCGGCCACGTCACCAGATAACGCACGTACGCATGTATTAGTGGTGTTGGATACAGGTTCCAGCAGGCTTGAGCCTGTAGGATACGCACGCCCGGCAGGATTCGAACCTGCGGCCTGCGGATTAGAAGTCCGCTGCTCTATCCAACTGAGCTACGGGCGCAGGGCGGAAACACAACTTGACTTGCCCGCAAACTGCCGAAATCGACAGTGCGTGCAAGAACAAGAGTGTGCTCCATAGTCGGGGCGGCCGGATTTGAACCGGCGACCCCCTGCTCCCAAAGCAGGTGCGCTAACCGGACTGCGCCACGCCCCGAACAAATGTAGTGGAGTCGGCTACGCAGTGCCTCGTTGAGACATGCGCACCGCTCCCGCGCGCATCAATTTGCGCGGGCTTGCTTCAGCTTCTCTTTCACAGAGTCAAGCGGTACCATTTTCTGGCGAAAGCTATAGTGCCCATTGTCTTTTTTCTCTGCAAAGACAATGCGCGCCATTTTTTTCGCGCTCTCTCCTTTCTTAGCCATGGTTACTTCTTCTCTCGATGAATGGTATGCTTACGCAAGACCGGGTTGTACTTTTTCAGTTCAAGCCGGTCCGTCGTGTTGCGGCGATTCTTGGTGGTGTGGTACCGCGACGTTCCGGGCGCCTCGGTGCACTCAAGAATCACTTGAACGCGGTTTCCTTTTGCCATAACTCTTTCGATCGCCTATGATTGCAGCCTGTGTTGAACAGGTTGTGGGGAGCAGGTGGCGCCAAAGCGCAATACGCTTGGCCAAGCCTGCCTTACACATTTATACCCTGCTGCCGTGCCTCTTTCAACACGGCTTCGATGCCGTTCTTGTTGATGGTCTTCAGCGTTTTTGCGGACACCTTCAAGGTGATCCAGCGGTCTTGGCTCGGAATGTAGAACCGCTTCTTCTGCAGGTTCCGCTCAAACCGACGCTTGTTCTTGTTATTGGAGCGCGATACCGTATTGCCAGATACCGGTCCTTTGCCCGTTAAGTCGTCTTTACGTGCCATGGTGCAGGCCGTCGTTTACTCAGAAAAGGTGCCGCCAGTGCGTGTCAACGCGACCATTACGTACGGTTGCGCATTATGATTGACAGTCTCTTTGTAGGCGACTGCCCACCTTTTTGTTTGTTAAGACAGAGTGCAATCACCAAAATAAGTCCGAGTTCCCTTGCTCTTTCTGTGAAAGCAGATGCTACGCCTCCCCTTGAACGGCTTGCGCTGGGGGAACCGAGGCTGCCCGTGTAGCCGGATAGAGCGCTGCGGCTACGCATAGTCCAAACGAGAGGCCGGTTACCGCTACCACATCGGTCAGTTGGATAGCTACCGGGTAGGCATCGATCAGGAACGATTCGGCGCGACTCAAGGGCACCAGCGCGTACTGCTGCTGCGCCCAGGCCAACCCCAGTCCCAGCACAGCACCTGTACCTGTGCCCACAGCTCCAATGAGAGCCCCTTCTGCCATAAAGATCTGCCGGATACTCCGCTTGGAGACGCCCATGGCCTGTAGCACGCCCACATCCCGCCGCTTCTCGATCACGACCATGGTAAGGGATCCAACGATGTTGAAGGCCGCCACAATCACAATCAGAAACAGAATGGCCCAGGCGCCCCACTTTTCGAGCTGCATCACGTCGAAGAGGGCACGCTGCAGATCGTACCAGGTGCGCACAGTAAAGGCTTCGCTGTCAAGGGCGCGCTGGAGCCGTGCCTTGACTGTCTCTGCCTGCTCAATGTCGTGTAGTCGGATGTCAATGCCTGAGACCCGATCCCGCATCTGAAAAAGACGCTGCGCCTGCGGCACGCCAACGTAGACCCGAGCGTCTTGCTGTGCGGCCTGCATCGCAAAGAGTCCGCGCACAGCAAACCAATGGAGGCGCGGCACGCTGAACACCTGCGTGAGGCTCTGCTCGATACCTGCGGCCGAAATAAGCCCAATTCGTGGGGCATCGCTGTCGGCCCGGGGCACCAGCCCTTGACTTCGGCCCAGCCCCGTATTTAACACAATGCCTGCCGCGCTCCCCTCTGCACCTGCAGAGCCGATGTTGAACGCACCCGTGCGCATGGCTGCTTGCATACCAGCGGTAGCTTCTGGTGCCACGCCACGCACTGTCACCACGGTGTTCGCACGCCCCGACGCACCCCGCTGTACGAGCACCGCACGTCCTTCTACAAAGGCCGAAGCCGAGGCCACCTCGTCGTACGACAGCGCCAGGCGCTCAATCTCGCCCGGATCGGCCAGCCCGCGCGCATCGGTGCTCTCTACCCGTACATGCGGATCGAGGGCCACCATCAGGTCGCGTACGAAGTCGAAAAACCCGTTCATGACCGACAGCACCACAATGAGCGCCGCTACCCCAAGCGCCACACCCACCGTAGAGAGTCCGGTAATAAGCGAGATCAGCGAAACGCGCTTGGCGCTAAACAGATACCGCGCAGCAATCTGAAGCCGGTAGTCCATACAAAGCCGCCCGTGCGGGGCGCAGCCAATGCGTAAAGCAAGCAGCGTGTACAGCAGGAGAACCTGCGTGGGGGGCTTACTGCAACTGATTCGGCGTGCCGTCTTCAAACAGCGCGCCGTCTACTGTGTCGGGCAGGTTCAGGGTGGGCATTGTAATGGCCATATCCCCCGAAGCGCTCTGCTTGCGCGTATGCAGATAGATGGATCCTGCATCGCGCTCAAACGTCGTTTCTTCGGCCCAGTCGAACGCGCGGGGCTCCGCATCCTCGGGCATATTCTGGAGATGAAAGGCCCATCCCTCCACGCGGTTTGTGGCCGGGTCGATATGCATCCAGTACTGGTCGCCCGGCGTGAGTCCTACGTCTCCAAATGTAAGATGCAAGACAGACGCATCGGTCCCCAACGTGCTATCGGCCACTACCTCAGCGGCTCCCATCGACCGATTTACACCGGGATCGAGCAGCTTAAGCGGTGCCAGCAGCCAGTACGTGTCGTTGATATAGCGCTGATACGCCTGCTGAAGCGGCGCGTTGGCGTCGTCTCCGGCCACCTCCTGGCCGTTCTCGAATACGCGCCCAACCGGCGGCTCTTCGCTGCTGTGCAGGTCGAGCAGCGCCACCCAGTCGCTGCCTTCGTTTGTCCACTCAACGCGATACTGCCCCGTTGTGCGGTTCCACAGATGGCGGGCCACCACGGCCTCCTCCTGTCCCTGCTCAACAGCAAAGTCAAAGCGTAAGTACGGCGCCTGTGCCCACGCTGCCCCGCCGTGGGCCTGGTACACCTGCAGCGCAAGCGAGTCGGCAGCTGATTCAGGAGTAAACTGCTCAGCCGCCGAGGGTTCGCTGGGCGACGAGGGCGCTTCGGGCGACGAGCACCCGGCAGCACACAGCATGCCCGCTAAAAAACCGCAAATGATCCAGATACGCATAGGAAAACGTGTTGATGAACGCGACAGAATCGTAATGGATACCCCGGCACGCAAGGCTCCGGAACCCACAACATGAAGGAAGGGTGCACCCCAACAGTTCGTTGAGCAAAGGCCCTCCAAGAATGGTCCGTCTGCCTCTACCCGTAAAGCGATCTGTGGGTTCATGCAGATGTACAGGCGGCCTTGTCTATGCTCGCTCTCCTGCATTCCCTGAACCTGCTCCCTGCTATGGCTGCTGTTGGCATCGACGCGATGGAGATTTGGACCGGCAAGCTGGTTCTCGATCTCCCCAATACATTTGCTCCTGTAAAAGACGAAGCACCCGCGAAGTATACGAAGGGGCTTGGCCTCACCGGCTCCTCCCTCCCCGACGTGTACGAAGACATCGTGACGATGGGCGCCAATGCGTGCAAGCGGCTTATGGAGCGCAAGGGCCTTACGCCCAATGACATTGGGCGCATCGACGTGGCCACCGAGTCGTCGTTCGACCGCTCCAAACCCGCATCTACCTATATTGCTGGATGCCTGGAGCAGGTGTTTGATGGCGACTTCTCGCACGCGAACAAGGGCGAGCGCAAGTTCGCCTGCCTCTCTGGTACGCAGGCCATTGACGACGCCTGCAACTGGATTCGGGCGGGGCGCCATCGCGGACGCGGCGCGCTTGTGGTGGTTACGGATACCGCGCTGTACGAGCGCGACGATCCGGGGGAAGCCACGCAGGGGGCCGGAGCGGTTGCGCTCTACATCACCGAAACGCCGTCGGTGGTTGCGCTCTCGCGCGAGCAGGGCATCGGCAGCGCCATGCACCACGCGCAGATGGACGTGGCCCGCGCCGACGTGCTCGATACCGCGCGCGCCGGCCTGACCACGATGGAGCACTGGTACGGCCTGCCG
>CAZBTM010000025.1:11256-20156 GCA_964494425.1 uncultured Rhodothermales bacterium
TCTCGCGCGAGCAGGGCATCGGCAGCAAAGACGAAACCGACTTCCTGAAGCCCAACCAGCAGTTTCCAAGTGTCGACGGCAAGCGCTCCATCGGGGTGTACCTCGACCGCGTGCGCGAGGCCCTGCATGACTACGAGTCGGTCGCGGGGCGCATCCACAAGGCCGATGTCGCGTTTCTACCGTTCCACACGCCGTTCCCGGGCATGGTGCGCAAAGCGGCGCTCATGACGTATCGCCACCTCATTGACGGCACGGATGAGGCCAACGCGCTTCGTGAGCTGGTGGGCGAAGCCCCCGATCCTGATGCGTTCGACGATGCCGACGCGTACACGAAGGCGCGCTACGACCATCAGAAGGCCATCCGCAAGACGCCACTCTACAGCGAATGGTACGAGGCTACGGTGCAGCCTACGCTCTCGCTTTCGCGCCGCACGGGCAACTGGTACACCGGCTCGGTGCACATCGCGCGCGCCAGTGCGCTGCTCGAAGCGGCCCAGCACGACGTTGACATTGCCGGACAGCGCATGCTTGTGGGATCGTACGGCTCCGGCGCACAGGCCGAGATGCATACCGAAACCGTGTGTCCGGGCTGGCACGCAGAGATCGACGCGCTCACTATTGTGGAGCAGTTGGATGCACGGTACGATCTCTTGTTCGACGAATACGAGCGCGTCCATCAGGCCCACACCTATGACGCAGAAGTCGCTGTGGAGCCGTTCACCACGCCTATCAACGAGTTTGTCTTCCGCGGCTACGGCGCCATGGGCGAGCGGAAATATGCCTACGTATCTGCCTGATCGGGGCGCTCTAAACCGTACGTGGGGACACGGCGCGCCGTGTCCCTACTACACATTGAAGCGGAAGAGCATCACATCGCCGTCTTTGACTTCGTAGTCTTTGCCCTCAGCACGCATCACGCCTGCATCGCGGGCCGCAGACTCGGAGCCGGCCTTCACGTAATCGGTGAAGTGAATGGTTTCGGCGCGGATGAAGCCGCGCTCAAAGTCGCTATGGATGGTGCCTGCCGCCTGGGGCGCTTTTGTGCCCTGACGGATCGTCCACGCTCGCGCCTCTTTGGGACCCGCCGTAAAGAACGTGATGAGGCCCAGCAGGTCGAAGGCGGCGCGAATAAGGCGCTCCAGCCCGGGCGTGTTCAGCCCCAGCTCATCCAAGAACATGATGCGCTCGTCGGGGTCGTCGAACTCGGCAATCTGCGACTCGATTTCGGCGGAGATGACCACAACTTCGGCCTCATCCTCATCCGCGATGTCACGCACCTCGTCGACGTACGCGTTGCCATCGGGCAGGCTGTCTTCGCCCACGTTGGCGGCGTAGAGCACCGGCTTGCTGGTGAGCAGGAAGAGCTCTTTGATGAGCGGACGGTCGCGCTCTTTGGCCGGAAAGGTGCGGGCCGGGTTGCCGTCGGCCAGGTGGTCGTAGAGACGCTCGTACGTATCCAGCTTCTGCTGTGCCTCTTTCTCGCCCGACTTTGCTGGCTTGCGTGTGCGCTCGACCCGTTTCTCGACGGTTTCGAGATCTTTCAGCAGCAACTCCGTGTTAATCACGTCGATGTCGCGGGCCGGATCCACACTGCCGGATACGTGGACGACATTGTCGTCGTCGAAGCAGCGCACTACATGGATGATGGCGTCAACCTCACGGATGTTGGCGAGGAACTGGTTACCCAGCCCTTCGCCTTCGGCAGCGCCTTCAACCAGCCCCGCAATGTCGACAAACTCGATGCTGGCCGGAATGACCTCGGCCGATTCAGCCAGCTTACCCAGCGTCTGCAGCCGGTCGTCGGGCACGGGCACTACCCCCACGTTGGGCTCGATGGTGCAGAACGGATAGTTGGCCGATTCGGCCCCGGCATCGCTTAGCGCGTTAAACAGCGTGGACTTGCCTACATTTGGCAAGCCGACGAATCCACAACGGAGAGACATAGATTGGCAGATGGATTGCAAGCATACGAGCGCGCTGAAAGGCGCACGTACGTCGGACGAGGCCGCGGGCTAATTGTGCCCCTTTGCCTCCCCCTGTTGCCTGCTTGCGGCACAATCTTCATCGGGATTGTGCCCCGCTGCACGGTTCTACGCTGCGTCTTGCTTTACCGACTGCGGTTGCATGCACTATTGCACGGCGGGCGTGCCGTCGGCGTACTGGGCGGTAATGAACGTGCGCTCCGGCAACCGCACAGCAGTGAGCACACCCATGCCGGGTTCTTCATGATACACGCACCCGGTGTCAATCATCAACAGCTTATCACGATTGATGGGCTCGGCGTGAGGTGTGTGTCCGCATACGACTGGCTTCTCCCAGGCCATGTCGTTGGCCTCCAGGTGGCTGCGCTCCCACAAGAACACCTCTTCACCAAACTCCTGGATGTTTTCTTCGATAGATTTGTCGGCTTTGAGCCCGGCATGCACAAAGAAGAAGTCGTCGGTTTCGTAGTAGAGTTTGGTATCCCGCACGAACTGCTCATGGGCTTCCGGAATGACAACCTCTGAGCCGTCTTCCGAGATATAGCTCTGCATGGTGGTAATGCCGCCATTGATGCGCCACAAGTTGAACGCGCCAATGTCGAGATAATCGAGCATGAGCGCCTCGTGATTGCCGCGCAGAAACGTACATTCGTAGGTTTCACGCAGCTCCAGAAGCCGGTCGATGACCCCTTTCGAACGCGGGCCCCGATCAATGTAGTCGCCAACAAACAAGAGGTGGTCGTCTTCTGACGGGTCGATCTCGTCGAGTAGAGCATCGAGCGAGGCGGCACATCCGTGGATGTCTCCGATAGCGATAAGGCCCATAGTGTCAGGGAAACTGCGCGCGGGCGACTGGCGGAGTGGGCGCGAACGGCGTTCCTACAACGCACACGCAGGTGGCAGGAGATTATGATCAACGGATACTAAGATAGCCGCTGGCACGCTAAAAATAAAAAACGGTTATGATTTAGCGTGCATGACAATTTCGTACGAGAGTTGGACGGCTCGGTTCAACAGATACCAAGGTTTTCGAATCTTCCTTTTCAGCAAACAGACGTCCAGGGTACGAACAACTGCTTTCTGCATCGCCCCTCTCGCTCATGTCTGCGAAGCTCGCTCAGCAATAGCATCCAGCCCCACGCGACCTCGACCTGTTTTGTTGAGATCCCCCGACGTGTACAGCTCCATGAGCACAGCATCGAGGACACCATTCACAAAATCTCCGCTTTTGAGGGTGCTGAAGCGCTTTACAATCTCAATAGCTTCGTCGATCGTCACCTTAGGGGGCACGTCCTCGAAGTGGAGCAGCTCGCACGTGGCCATGCGCAGCACTGCCCGGTCGATGGCAGAGATGCGGTCAAGGTCCCAGTTCTGTAGATGGGCTTCGAGATAGTTGTCAATCTGCCGCTCGCTGCGGGCCGTGGTCTCAAACAACGACTGCGCAAAATCGAGCGTGTTGGGGTCGTCTTCAAACTCAGGCTCAATGAGCGTATACACATGGTGGCGAGGCTTTCCACCGGCCAATTCGCGAGCATACAGCGCTTGCATGACACGCTCGCGGGCGTCTCGTCGAGAGCTCATAGAAGGATAGATTGGCAGGTATAGAACATGTGCAGACGTGTACTATCTTTTGTGCTGGCAAACAGATTCACCTCAAGAGGCTAAACGGTGCGGTTTCACATCCGATTCGCAGCGATACGCGCCTCCACGTTGCGTTTTCCTCTCGTTTCGTGTCGTGTTGGATAGCGCGTGGCGCTTCGGCATTCGTTTGGCTCTCCCCAACACGCTGCTGTGTCTGATCTCAACACCATTCCGCTCTTAGCATGTGCCGTGGCGTACGGTGCAGGAATTGCCCTGGCAACAGCCGGCTGGGGATCCTTCATGTTCTGGATCGCTATCTGCCTCGTTGCAACAGGAGCCTGTGTGCTGGGCCTGCTCTGGCAGCGCCATCACCTCGTGAGTCTGGGACCGCTCGTCCACACGCTGGCGCTGCTCGTGGTGGTGTGTGCTGCTGGTGGAGCCCGCTACCTGGCATGGCAAGACGCCGCCCCAAACAGTCTACGTACCCTGCCCGCTTCACTGCTCCATGATGCCCCTGCAGTGCAGGTGGCAGGCACGGTAGAAGGGCCCGTCTTGTCAACCGAGACCGGCACACGATTCGTACTCGTTGCTCGCCGCTTGCTTACTCCTACCGATACGCTGCACATCCGCGACCGCATCCAAGTGCGCTGGCGCACCTCGCTCTGGAACGACGATCCGCCGTCGTTTCCCAACGTGGTAGCCGGTGATCGCTGGGCCATGACCGGTCGCCTGCAGTCCCCGCCGCCCCCACGCAATCCGGCTGATTTTGACTACGGGGCGTACCTGCGCCAGCACGGCATCCACTGGACGCTCGCCGTGGATCGTCCGGCGGATGTAGAGCGGCGGGCGGCAGCTCCTTTGGGATACGCTCGCACAGTGCACGAGGCACGGCGCTACGTATCTCATACGCTGCAGACGCATGTACCCACCGAGGCAGCCCGCAGTATCCAGCACGCGCTGCTCTTGGGCGATCGGAGCGATGTTGACGATGCCCACCGCACTGCGTTTGCACACACGGGCCTGATGCATCTGCTCGCGGTGTCGGGGCTGCATGTGCTCTTGGTGGGCATGCTTGCGTATCAGCTTTTGCGTCCTGTGCTCATGCGACTGGGCTGGTCACGCCGCCGCGTTGATGCCGTGCGTGCCGTACTCACGCTGGTGCTGCTGCTCACCTACATGGCCATTACAGGCGGACGTCCATCTGTCGTGCGGGCTACGCTCATGGCGGCCTTGCTCATTGGAGGCACGCTCACCAACCGCGTATATGCTTCGCTCAATGCGCTTGGTGCCGCGGCCCTCATGCTGTTGTGGATGCGCCCTGCAGCGCTCTACGACCCGGGCTTTCAGCTCTCGTTTGCTGCCGTCATCGGCATTGTACTGTTCAATCCGAAGCTGATGGGGCTTTTGCCCGGCATGTTCACGCACGGTACGGCGCAGCGCTTCGTTACCCAGTCGGTTACTGTGTCAACGGCGGCGTTGCTGGGCACCACGCCGTTCCTTCTTTTACACTTTGGATTTGCCTCTGGCGCAGGACTCCTGCTCAACGTGGCTGCAATTCCGCTTACGGCGCTTGCGCTGGCAGCGGGTGTGCTCACCATTGCAACCAGCGCCCTCCCACAGGTGGCTCATCTGTTTGGAGGAGCCGCTGACATCCTTACGCAGCTGCTCCTTCTGATGGCCCAAGCAGGTGCTGCCTGGCTTGGGCACTGGCAGTGGGCGGTTCCTCACGTTTCGAGCGGTGCTGTCGTGTTCATGATAGCCAGCCTTCTGGTATTTGGCGGGATGCGTACATGGCGTCTGTGGCATGGGCTTGCTGCCGGACTTGCAGTAGCGGTTTTTCTTGTGTGGATTCCGCTCATGTCCCGCCCGCTCTCTCCCACACTCGATGTCCTCTTCTTCGATGTCGGCCAGTCGGATGCTGCGCTCATTCGCACGCCCGATGGCCAGCACCTTCTTGTTGATGCGGGATACCGTACGCCACACACTAATGCAGCCGCATCTACGCTACTCCCCCACCTGCGCTACACGGGCACAGCTGCCCTCAATGCTCTGCTCATTACCCATCCTGATAGCGACCACATGGGCGGAGTTCCTGCACTTCTGCGTGCAGGTGCTGCCGAAGCTGTCTGGGATAATGGGCAGTTGCCGGCTCGTCCACTACAGGCAGAAACAGCACATTTTGCCAATGCAACGGATGTCCCGTATCACTCCATACAGCAAGGAGATACGTTGCAGGTTGGGCAACACACACGAGTTGTTGCATTCGCGCCTCCAGCAGTGGAAGCAAACGCACCGTTTCAATCCTCTAACAATCGCTCAGTTGTTGCAGCACTTCAGTACGGAGACGTGCAAGTGCTCTTCACTGGTGATGTGGAAGCAGAGGCAGAGCGTTGGCTTGTGGAGACGTACGGCTATGCGCTTCGTAGCGATGTAGTCACAGTTCCGCACCACGGATCGTCGACAAGTAGCACTCCTGCATTTCTGGAAGCAGTAGCCAGCGCCGAAACGCACGCCGTAATCAGTGCGGGTGACCAAAACCAGTTTGGTTTTCCCAGCGCCAGAGTTGTTGACCGCTGGTACCAACACGCGGGAACCGTTCACGAAACCGCAAATCGTGCCGTGTGGCTTCGCACAGATGGCAACTGCGTGTGGCGTGTAGATTGGTGATTCCTGTTCCAGTGGCAGGAGCACTGCATTTGGACATCGTGCCTCTGTTCTCGGCCTCATCAAGCATATTCCGATAGAGTAAACCAATTCTCTATACCCCGATATGCTTCTGTATACCAGAGCACCGGGCTTCTTGATTGGTATAGCTTCATTGACCGATCTGATTAGCGATGATATAGGGACTGGCTGACGTGCCCGTTTAAGTTTTCCACACCCTTATATTATAGATACTGTATTTTTAAAAATAAAAGGTTGTAGTAGTAGTAGGGACTGTGGATATGTGGATAACCGATTTATCCACATCCACCGAGCCCCGTTGTGGATAACTTTCGGCACTTATCCACAGGTTATCCACAGACCGAGAGGCTCTAAAAGTCGGTCTACATCTGCAAACGCCGATTCTGAACACTTATCCACAACAAAGGCGTCAGAATAGCCATTTTGTGGATAAGGTTATCCACAGCTATCCACACTGTGGATAACTTGGTATCATTTGTGGATAACCCATCACTTATCCACAGCCCGAAATCGGATGTTGGTAACTTGGAAGTTATCCCCAAGTTATCCCCCGGTTATCAACAGGTTATCCACAGGTTTTGTGGATAACTCGGGGAATCACCGCTGAGCGCCGCTGAAGGCCAGAAATAAGGGATATGCAGGGTGTTTAGAGGCCTCAGCGGCGCGGGCGGCATGTGGACAGCACGTGTGCATATTGCGACACCGCACAGGTGCTTTGGGGTTAGCGACCCAGACGTTGGTACATCTCACGCTTGTAGTCTTCTACCCCGGGCTGGTTGAATGGGTTGACGCCAAGAGCATATCCACTGACAGCCACGGCGTGCTCAAAGAAGTAGATTAGCGCGCCGATCGACGTTGGGCTGATGTCATCGAGCCAGAGCGTGCAGTTGGGTACGCCGCCATCGGTATGGGCCTGGGCTGTGCCTTCGTAGGCGCCTTGCGTAACAGCGCGCATGGGCCGGTCGGCCACATAGTTGAGTCCGTCGAGGTTGGCCTCGCTGGTCGGCACGGTGAGGTCGTTGCCCGCGTCTTCGGCCATCAGGAAGGTTTCCATCACAATGCGCTGGCCGTCTTGCATGTACTGGCCAAGCGAGTGCAGATCGGTGGTGTACTCGACGGTTGCAGGGAAGAGCCCTTTGCCGTCTTTGCCTTCGCTTTCCCCGAAGAGCTGCTGCCACCACCCGCCAATGCTGGCCAGGCTGGGCTCAAACGTAGCAAGCACCTCCACGTCGTATCCCGCATGCAAGAGTGCATAACGCAATGCTGCATACTGAAGCGACGTATTGGGCATTGTGCCGTTCACATGGTCATGCATCTCCGAGGCCCCGCTCATGAGTGCACGAATGTCGATGCCAGCAGCAGCAATGGGGAGCAGGCCGACCGGCGTAAGTACCGAAAAGCGTCCGCCTACATCTGGGGGAATGACGTAGCGGGTGTAGGCGTGGTCTTCGCGCAGGGCGTTGAGCGCGCCGCCCTCGGGACTGGTCGTTGCTATAATGCGGTCATCGGCATCGTCAAAGCGCTCTTCCATCCACTGCCGCACGATGCGGAACGCCAGCGCCGTCTCCAGCGTGGTGCCGCTCTTTGAGATGACGTTCACGAACACCGATTGCCCATCGAGGTGGGCCAAAAGCTGCTTGAGGTACGCGCCGCTGGTCTGGTGCCCGGCAAAGTAGACCTCGGGCGCGTCGTCGTCATCGGTTGGAAAGTATGGCGTGAGAGCGTCGATCACGGCCTTCGCCCCGAGATAGGAGCCGCCGATGCCCAGGCAGAGCAGCGCATCAGCATCGCTGTGGAGGCGTGCGGCATGCGCCTCAATCTCGCCGATGAGCTCCTCGTTCGGAGACGCAGCGAGTGCGCGCCACCCCAGGAAGTCGTTGCCAGGCCCGTCGCCGCGCTGCACGGTAGCATGTGCGTTCTGGATCGCCTTGGGAAGGTCGGAGCTGCTGTAGTCGTCCAAGAAAGGACGCACGTGGGTGTCGTCTAAGCGAATCATAGAGCGTGCGGAGGTCGAGTAAGTGAATGCGATACGCATAGCACTCAACGCACAAAACAGCAAGAGGTCCATTGTATGCCCGATTCTATGTGCACGGGCAACATGCGCCTACTACACGGTCACGAGCAGACGAGCGGAATGCGTCCTTTCGCATCCGCCAGAAATGAGGATAGGACCAGAAATGAGAACAAAACGGGAATGAGGACCGCTACGCTTCGGCTCTGGAACGCAGTTGGTGGTAGCGATAGGCACAGAACGTAGCCGCCGCGGCCATGAGTAGAGCTCGGCCCCACATGCCTGCCATGATGCGGTAGCCTGCCATAAACACCGCGAGCGTTGCGATGACGAGGTAGAAGATCGGCAGAAGGCGGTTGAGGTTCGACATGGCGTAGCAGAGGCGAAAGCGGTTAGATTACGAAGCCATGGGAAGACGCAAAGCATGCACGATGCGCTCAGCAGCGGGAGCATTGAGCAATTGCTCGGAAGCCGACTCAGGGACCTGGATGGGTACGCTCTCAATCATTTCGAGCCCGTAGCCGCGCAGTCCTACCCGCTTTTTGGGGTTGTTGGTCAGCAAGCGCAACTTGCGGATGCCCAGGTTGCGCAAGATTTGCGATCCGATGCCGTAGTCGCGCGGATCCATGGTGTTTTTGGTG
>CAZBTM010000026.1:0-19505 GCA_964494425.1 uncultured Rhodothermales bacterium
ACTGAGATGCTGAACGGCGCGGGCACCTCTTCGGGGCGCGGGCGGCTGCCCAGCGATGTGTACGTAAGCGTGAGCTGCTGGGTGGTATCGGGCGTGCCAGGCGTTACCTCGAACGATATACGTTGCGAGTTCGCCGTGATAACGTTGTCGCCATCGTCGTTCATCGGGCTCTGGTCACAGCCTGCTATGAGGGCGCTGGTAGCCATCAGCGCCGCAAGGGCCACCACGCTAAACAGCGCGGTTCGAGGCCAGGAAGAGGGTAAAAGGGTATACATGGCAGTCATCGTACAAAGCAAAAGGGTAGCGGAGGAGACGCGGGGCATCATACACGCCGCACGCTGCAGCTCAATCGCCCAAGCGGCAGCGGCGGCAAAACGCAAAATGGGTCAGTAGCCCGGATTCTGCTGCAGGGCGCCGTCACTGAGGTCAATCTCGCGCTGCGGAATGGGCATGCGCTCGTGGGTACCGGCCACAAATCCGGCATCACTCAGCACCTCGTCGGCGCGGCCCTGGCGCATCAGATCGAAGAAGCGCAGGTCTTCCATAGCAAACTCCAGCCGGCGCTCGCGATAGATGGCCTCGCGCAGTTCGCCCTGGTTGGTGGTGGTGATGTCGGGGAGCACGCCCGCCGGGTTGTCTGCGTTTTGGCGCGCCCGTTCTCGCACGCGGTTCAAGGATTCGAGTGCGGCGGGGGCGTTGCCCAGTTCGTTGGCAGCCTCTGCGTGCCACAGCAGCAAGTTTGCGAAGCGCAGGTAGCGCACGTTGCTCGGCCCTTCGTAATCGCCCACGCCCTGGTTCGACGGATACAGATTCTGGGGAATCCAGATTTTTTCGTTGTGATACCCGGAGCGGCTGGTTGCTCCGCCAACCGTCGTTCCATCGGGCATGACCTCTCCGTCGAAGATGATCGTCGCATCCAGTCGGGGGTCGTTACTGTCGAACGCATCCACCAAGTCCTGTGTGGGCTGCTTGAAGCCGAAGCCCCAGGTGGTGCGGCTGGCCTGCCACACGTTTCCGTAGTAGCCTTCGATTTCATTGGCATCCTGGGCGTAGTTGATCTCGAAGATCGAGCCCGGCCCATGTTCACCACTGGTGCGGAAGATGCCGCCAAAGTCGTCGGCCAGGCGGTATTCGCCCGAGTTGATCACCTGGCGCGCAAGCGTCTCCGCCTCGCTCCACTCTTTCTGGAAGATGTGTGCTTTCACCAGCAGCGTGTTGGCCGCCCCCATCGTGGCACGTCCGTACTCAGTGACGCTGAGTGCGCTCTTGGGCGGTAACTCCTGCGCGGCAGCACGCAGGTCGTCCTCGATCAGCGTCCACACTTCAGGTTCAGGAGAGCGCGGCTGGTCGGCATTGCCGATGGTTACCTCACCGGTGAGCAGCACAATGCCCGGACCGTTGTTGCTGTCGGGGTCCATGCCGAAGGCCTGCAGCAGATAGAAGTTGGCATAGGCCCGGATGAAGCGTGCCTGTGCAAGAATGTCAGCCCGCTCCGCCTCGTCCATCTCGATGTCCGGAACGTTGTTCAGGATGCGGTTTGAGCGCGTCACGGCTTCGTAGAGACTGCTCCACATCTTGGCGATGTAGAGATTGTTCGGGTTCACCGTAAAGGATTGCACATCGTCGATGTCGGGCTGGTCGTTCTGGCTCTCGCCGCCTTTAAAGGCGTTGTCGGAGGCCACTTCGCCGAACACCATGTCATATCCGGCCAGAAACGTAGGCGCGCCCTGGTAGCTCGGCACCTCGTACTGCTGCTGGAGGGCATCGTAGGCGCCGGCAAGGGCGCGGTTGGCGTCGTCGGCACTGGTGAAGAAGCTGGCGCTGGTCTGTTCGCCCTGCGGTTCGATGTCGAGCATGTTGTCGCATCCGGTCCACACGCCTGCCACAAGGAGGAGCGTGCAGAGCAGGAGCGCACGCCCTGGGGCGATGCGCGAGCGAGCCGTTTGTAGGAGAGATAACATCATGAGGATGGAGCAAGGTCTGGTATAATGGGAGGCAGAGCGCTGGGGCCCGGGCGGCACCATGCGATCTATTAAGAGCAGGCGGGGCAAGGCCCCAGCACGCGGCTGTTAGAACTGAAAGTCGAGGCCAACCGTGATGGTGCGCGACTGCGGGTACACGCCCCGGTCGATGCCGCGATCGAGCACGCCGTTACGCTCTCCAATTTCAGGATCGAAGCCTTCGTATCCGGTCAGGGTAAGCAGATTCTGCCCACTCACGAAAACGCGTGCGCTGCGCACTGATGCGCCTACCGCGTCGAACAGGCGATCGGGGACGGTATAGCCAAACGTCACGTTTTTGAGGCGCAGGTACGATCCGTCGCGCACGTAGCGATCCGAAATGCGTGTGTTCAGGTTGGGGTCACTTACCGTAAGGCGCGGCATATCGGTGCTGGTGTCGGGGCCGGTCCAGCGATCCAGGGCGTCTTCTTCGAGGTTGAAGATCCCCGAACCAAGCGTGTAGTACTCGTACGCCGCGAACAGCTCATTGCCCGATACGCCCTGCAGCAAGACGCTCAGGTCGAACCCGCGAAACGCCACCCGGCCGTTAATCCCATAGGTGAAGTCGGGGAACGGGTTGCCAATGAACGTGCGATCGTCATCGTTAATGACGCCATCGCCATTCAGATCGCGGAAGCGAATATCGCCCGGCGCAGTGCCGCCAGACTGAAACGCGTGCTCGTCGACTTCTTCCTGCGTCTGGAAGAGGCCGTCGGTCACGTGGCCGTAGAAGGAACCAATGGGCTGCCCCACCACGGTGCGTGTAATGTTGCCTTGGCGGTAGCTGCCACGATCAATGCTGGTACTGGCACCGAGGCTCTTCACTTCATTGCTCACAGTGGCAATGTTGGCGCCCACGTCGTACGTCAGGTCGCCGTCGAGTGCGGTGTCGCTCCAGCTGAGGGCAAGCTCGAAGCCGCTGTTCTGAATGTCGCCGGCGTTCTGGACCTGCCCGGTCCGCTGCGCGCCGCTCGTGGAAAGCTGCGGAACGACGAGGAGCAGGTCGCTCGTGTTCTTGACGTAGTACTCAGCGTTTATGCTGAGGCGGTCGAGCAGCGTCGCATCCAGCCCAAAGCTGGTCTGGCGCGATTCTTCCCACTGCAGGTCGGGGTTACCTGCGCCGCCCAGCGTAGCACCAGGGGTGATGCTACCTTCCCCCAGTACGTAAGCGGGAAAAGTTTCGATCGTCGTCAGGAACGCGAAGTCATCGATGGCATCATTCCCGTTAATTCCGTAGCCACCACGGATCTTCAGGTCGTTCACCCACTCCACGTCATCCATGAAGTCTTCTTCCGAGAGGCGCCACGCTGCTGAGAACGAGGGGAAGAATCCAAATCGTTTGTTTTCACCAAACCGGGTCGAGCCATCGTAGCGGGCCACAATCGTAGCCAGGTAGCGACCACCATAGCTATAGTTTACGCGGCTGAAGTACGACAGGAGGCGCGAGCGGTCGAGGTTGCCGCCCGCGCTCTGGCTTCCGTCGCCCTGGTCGATGTAGCGCAGTGAGGGATCTTCACTCGGCAGAACCTGAGCCCCTGCCGACACAAACTCGTACGTATTCCATTCAGCAGACGTACCACCCAGCACGGTTACATCGTGCTGCTCGCCGAAGACCCGGCTATACTCTGCCGTATTTGTCCATATTAGGGACGTACGTTGATCGCTGTACCGATTTACGCCATTGATGGTGTTTCTAAACGTAGGACTGACCTCGTAGGTCGGTGTAAACGAGTAGTTGTCGCCGTAGCGCAAGTCGAGGCCAAAGTCGGATCGCAGCGTGAGGCCGTCGATCGGCATCAGGTCGGCGAACACGTTACCAGCAATGCGAGTCGCGCGGTCTTCCGAGTTGTTGAAGTCAAGCACAGCCACTGGGTTGTTGGCGTTGTTGCCAAACCGGCTGAAGGTGTAGTTATCGGTCGTATTGAGCGATGGATCGCGGACCGGCTGCGCGGGGGAGAACTGCAGCGTCTGAATCAGGAAGTTGCTGACGTCATTGCCCTCGGGGACCGTGTTGCGAAAGTCGCGCCCGATCGAAAGGTTTTCGCCAACCGTAAAGAGTCCGGATTCCGACGTGTATTCGGTGTTGACACGGAAGTTAATCTGCCGGAAGTCCGACGTTTTAACGATACCCGTTTCGTCAGTAAAGTCGCCGCTCACGCGGAAGCTAAAGCCGTCGCCTCCTCCCGAAACACCCAAGCTGTACTTCTGGAATGTGCCCGTTTGAAAGATTTCGTCTTGCCAGTTGGTTGATTGCCCACGCAGCGCAGTTGGATTCTCGTAGACAGGGGCCTGGTCGGCATTAATAGCGGCCTCATTGCGGAGTGTGGCGTACTCGGCGGCTTCGGCCATGTCGAGCTGACCCGGAACTTCGGATGCCCCGTACTGCGCGTTAAAGCTGACGCGCGTCTCGCCCGACTGGCCCTTCTTCGTCGTGATGAGAATGACGCCGTTGGCTCCTTGCGTACCGTAGATAGCGGCACCAGCTGCATCTTTAATGACGTCGATGGAGGCAATGTCGTTGGGATTCAGGTAGTCAGGACGATCGGGCAGGGGCAGCCCGTCGACCACGTAGAGCGGATCGTTGTTGCCGGGCGAGGCAATGCCGCGAATCCGCACGCTAAACCCCTCGCCGGGACTGCCCGAGTTCTGCGTGACGACAAGACCGGGAATGGTGCCTTGAAGCGCTTCCGTGGGATCCGTAAGCGATCGGTTGGCGAGGTCGTCTTCCGAAATCGAAGAGATGGAGGTCGTCAATTCGCCCCGTTCTTGCTCGCCGTACCCTACCACGACGATCTCGTCCAGCGACGTACCCGTAGCCAGCGCAAAATCGATCTCAATGGTTTCGCCTTCTGCCACGGTAACATCTTCCGTTGAAGCGGTATACCCCACAAACGATGCGCGCAGCGTGTACGTGCCAGGCTCTATCGAGAGGCTGTAGGTGCCATCGGCGCCGGTGCTTGTGCCGATGGGCGTGTCGGGGACGATAACGTTCGCCCCCGGCAAGGCCTCGCCCGTTTCGCCATCAGTGACGGTACCTGTGATGGTGCCCGTTTGCTGGGCAACAACGGGAGTCGGCCCAACCAGGGCCACACCCAGGGCAAAGCAGGTGAGTAATGTGTATAACCTTTTCCAAACCATGATACTTGGCAGAGTCTACAGAAGGGGCCAGAAAGCAGGGCCCGCTGTGCGGGCGTCGAAGCACTTTTCGGGAAAGCGCTTCCAAATAGCCTGCAAAATAAACAGGCTGATAGCTTAAAACGAGCGGTTCGATTGGATGAAACCGGTTTCACCACAGTGCAAAAAAAGTGATTGAAACCGGTTTCAATCGGATGTTTACTTTAGGAACACGGCAGGAAAATTACAAGCTGTGTTACCAAATCTTCAAAAAAGAAGGAGGGGAAGCCCTGTGTTTTTTTGGTAGCGGTTCAACGCTACGTGGTAGAGAAAACGTACCAGTAGCCGGAGAACTTGCACCGAATGCTATCGGTGCTGGGAGTGCCGTCCGGCCCGGACGTCTCCGGTAGAGTTGACGGGAGCGATCACTTAACGTCTATCCACCACCTTTTTTCTGTGACAGGCAAGAAGTGACGATGCTCTGTCATCGGCGTTATGGTAAACATGTGTGGGGCATTACCCACGAAGCGACCTACATTATGGAATTCACGTTGCCCCACAGGGCGGACATTTTGAGCGTTCTGATGCCGATACCTTTCGGCAGAA
Organism: uncultured Rhodothermales bacterium; assembly: GCA_964494425.1. Lineage (GTDB taxonomy): Bacteria > Bacteroidota > Rhodothermia > Rhodothermales > Salinibacteraceae > Longimonas. The sequence goes on from CAZBTM010000026.1 coordinate 5,721, forward strand.
GATATGCTTTGGGTGTGCAGATCCCCAGCCCTTATTCAGCTCCTCAAGAATGCCATTATGTGGTGGGGGCGGAGTAACATGCCTCGCGGCTTAGGTTACGTACTTGCCCGTACGATTAGTTCAGTGGGCAGCACAGTCTGGCGAGGGCGCTCGGGATCGGCGGCATGAATCATGCTAAAGAGGCGCTCGGCCGCGTGGCGGCCCAGGTCGTAGACGGGTACGCGAATGGTAGTAAGTGCTGGAGTGGTATACTGAGCGCTTGGTATATCGTCGAAGCCCGCCATCGCCAGGTCGGTGGGGATGCGTACGCCCCTTTTTTGGAGTGCCGACATCGCACCAATGGCCATGTAATCATTGCACGAGAATACCGCATCGGGGAGTGTATCCAGTTCAAGGAGTCGACGCCCGGCTTCATATCCACTGGCTTGTGTAAAATCGCCCTCGTCGGGGTCGATACCCGCCTCGTGGAGCGCGGCACGATAGCCTCTACGGCGTTCGCGCACGTCATGGCTGTGCGGCGGGCCCAAAATGATTCCAATACGCCGATGGCCGCGCTCAATAAGGTGCTGGGTGGCGGCGTAGCCCCCAGCTCGGTTCTCGATCTTGAACGAGTTGTAGGGCAGCGACTCAGAGGCGTTGTTCATAAACACCACGGGCACGTCGATGGCATACTCGTCGAGCAGCCCACGCTGGGCATCTGCCTGAATGGTCATAATTAGCAGCCCGTCTACGCGCCCTTGTAGTGACTGCAAGGCGGCCTCGCTCTCCGAGAGGCTGTAGTGCGAGCTGGAGATGAGCATGTAGTGCTCTGCCTCTTGGGCCACCTCGTCGATGCCACGAATAATCTCCGAGAAAAACTCGCCATGCGGAGCCGGAAGGATGACGCCGACGGTCTGCGTGCGCCCGTGGCTCAGGCTGCGCGCTGTGGCATTGGGCCGATACCCCATACGGTTGGCTACGTTGCGCACCCGCTCTTGCGTGTCGCTATGTACCAGATCGCTGTGGTTAAACACGCGCGATACCGTTGTGGCCGATACATCAGCCGCTTTGGCCACATCGCGAATCGTTACACTCATAAGAGAGAGGCACAATCAAAATCAAAAATAAAGATGGGACGGTTTTGACACGTCCGTAATAAAGACCGGTTTCTGCAGCATAAGGCCGCGCCTATGGGCGCGCCACAGCTCGCCCCCGTTCGTTAGCATGAACGCGCGCAGCAGTGGAGCCTCATCATCCCTAAGCAGGAGGTAAGAACAGACCACAAAAAAGCCCGGCTCGGTATGAGCCAGGCTGTTCAAGGCAAACGGGCATGCACACGAGCAACCCAAGATAGCGGACGCGTGTAGTGCCCAGGGCCCCAGCGATGCATAGTAGCATCGAGGCCGCGCTACAGCCGCTTCACGCCAATTGCGTTAAGCCCTTTCGGCGTTTCTTCGACATCAAACTCAACCTCGTCTTCGTCTTGAAGCGGGCCTCGGGCCTCCTCATCAGCGATGTTGGAGTGATGTACGAATACGTCTTTGGTCCCGTCGTGGGGGGCAATAAAGCCGAATCCCTTCTCGACGCTGAACCATTTCACTGTTCCTTGTGGCATATCAGTGTTGATGTTGATGATTGCGTAACGCCGCTGTACGAGTACGCCTATTGCGCACTACGCACAGCATTGTTACGGGCTTGAATATCGTGTAGCGCGTATCCTAACCCTTGGATGGTGGCACGTGTTCGCATCTCCCATAGGCTTTTCATACATTGTGCGTTATGCATTGTATATATTTGCAGTAGAGAAATACAGGGCATCACAGCTCGTCCACCATCCATTCCGGATTGCCATGAAATCATCGCCGACTGTGTGGATTACGGGAGCCTCATCAGGTATAGGTAAAGCCCTGGCCCATGCGTGGAGTCAGCGCGGGGCGCGGCTGCTTCTTTCCGCACGTCGCGAAGACGCGCTGCACGCGGTGCGTAAGCAATGCGCCCACCCCGAGCGGCACCACGTGCTCCCGCTCGACCTTGCTGTGCCCGCGTCGCTACAGACCGCGGTCGATAAGGCTACCGCTGCGCATTCCACCATCGATGTGCTTATTAACAACGGGGGCATCAGCCAACGTGCAACCGCGCAAGACACTGATATGGCGGTGGTGCGCCGTATCATGGAGGTCAACTTCTTTGGCGCGGTTACACTTACAACCGCCCTGCTTCCGCATCTCATCGAGCAGGGCCATGGCCACATTGGCATCGTCAGCAGCATTGTAGGCACGTTCAGCACGCCCAAGCGCACCGCATATGCCGCTTCAAAGCATGCGCTGCATGGCTACTTCGACGGGCTGCGCGCCGAGGTGTACGACCAGGGCCTGCGTGTTACGCTCATCTGCCCAGGCTACGTGCAAACCGACGTATCCCGCAATGCCCTGACGGCCGATGGCTCATCATACGGACTCCTGTCCGACTCCATCCGCAACGGCATGGCTCCCGACGATTGTGCGACTGCCATCATCCGAGCACTGCACGAGGAGCGCGACGAGGTGTATATTGGCGGCGTTGAGACGTACATGGTCTACATGAAGCGCTTTCTGCCGCCTCCCCTCTTCAACCGGCTTATTCGCCTGGTCGACACAACGTGATGCGCAGAGGCGCCCGTTAGTCATCGGCTTTGGGCCACGAGGTCTTGGAGGGGAGCGGCGCCTGAGGCGCTTGCAGCCGGAGGCTGTCGGGCACGTCGTTCGACTGCGGATTCGGGTTGACAACCGACACAATGGGCAGCGCCAGCGCGGTAAAGAACTTGCCCATCGCTGCAATCAGAAACTCTTGCTGGAACTCGACAAAGTCGTTTTCGAAGCGCCCTTTCTCATCCAGGTGCCCGTCAATATCCAGATACAGCACGCGTGGCCAGTCCGGAAACTCATCCTGCGCCTGTTTCAGTAGTGCAAAAATGTCCTGAGCCGCGGTCTCAAAGTCGTCAGAGGCCGCCACCACGTGGTAGAGCGACACGGTGTTGTCAAAGTTCATGTGGAGACCCGGAGAGTCTGGTTTATCATACTCCGGCACAAAATCGGGCATATCGTGCTCAGTCGGCATACGCAGGCAGGGAATAGTCGGCAAGACAACGAATTGAGGCTCCAAGCAGAGCCCATCTTCCAATGCGCCGTACGCTGAATGGATTCGGAGCTTTTCCTCCGCACGCACCGTGGCGTCAGGCTGAAGTGGGCGTCGACACCTGGCTGGGCGGATAGCCAAAGTGCGAGCGAAATTGATCACTGAATGACGACAGGCTCTCGTATCCCACTGCGTAGGCTACTTCGGTCACGGTTCCTTCATTGGCTTTGAGCAGTGTATGGGCCGTGCTCATGCGCACATCGCGCACGAGTGCCGCAGGCGAGAGGGTATCATGGGTGCGGGCCCGGCGATAGAGCGTGCTGCGGCTTACGGCCATAGCAGTCGCCAAGTCGTCTACATCAAAGCCGGGCTCGGTTAGGTTATCGCGAACAATAGCACGCGCTTCCCGCTCAAATTCCGACATCGCGTCATCGGGAGCGGGCGCCGCATCGGGCGACATGCTGTCGGCTTCGGTATCGCTGGGGGCGTGGGTAGCCTGGGGCGCGACGCGCAGGCGGCGCTTCAGGCGCTGCATCCACTGCATAACGCCGTGCACCCGCATCTGCAGCACATCCGGCTCGAAGGGTTTGGTGATGTAGTCTGAGGCGCCATCGGCAAGACCTTTCACTTCGCTTGCGGTATCGGCGCGCGCTGTGACGAGGATGACCGGGATGGTAGCGGTATCGGGGGTGTCACGTAGCTTCCGGGTCAGGGTCATGCCATCCATTCCCGGCATCATCACGTCCGCGAGCACAAGGTCTGGCAGTTCCGAGGCAGCGAGCGCCAATCCTTTGCGTCCGTTTTCGGCCTCAATGATGCGGAACTCCTCTGCTAAGATGGACCGAATGTACGTGCGCATATCGGCATTATCATCAACAACAAGCACCAGCGGTGCTCGCGAGGGGGTGGGCGGGCCTGGAGGGGTCGTGGAAAGACCGTCTGTACCATTTTCCGGCGCAGGAGCAAGAGTATCGCCTGTACGACGAGGCTCGCTTGCAATGAACGGGACGGTCCCATCTGATTCAGCATCTGCGGCCGGTGCTCCATCGGCCTGGGTATGTACTTCGGAGGAGGCATCTGCATCGGTATCCTCATTGGGCCGCACGCGCTCGGGCAGCGCCTTGCGTCCGCGAGGCAGCATAACCGTGAAGGTGGTGCCTTCGCCAGGCGTGCTACGCACCGTGATGCGCCCGCCGTGGGCCTCGACCAGATCTTTGGTGAGCGCCAGCCCAATCCCTGCGCCGTCGTGGGCGCGGGTCGCCGAGCCATCGACCTGCTGGAACCGTTCGAAGATGGCCTGGTGGTGCTCATCTGCAATCCCAATGCCCGTGTCAGAGACCAGCAGCCGGGTCTCCATGGCGGTTTCGTCGATACGCACGACAATGTGGCCACCAGCGGGCGTGAACTTGATCGCATTGCTCATCAGGTTCGCCATCACCTGCTCCAGGCAGTCGAGGTCTGCGTAGGCCGGACGAGCGTTTTCGGGTGGACCGTTGTGCTCCACGCATATGTCAAGGTCGTGGGTGCGTCCCAGGTCGGTGAATGTGCGGGCATAGCGCGCAAGGCGACGGCCTACGTCATATTGCTGGGGGGCAATGGTGAAGGTGCCTGCTTCGAGCCGGGCCAGCTCCAACAGTTGTTGTACCATATTGAGCAGGCGTTCGGCATTGCGTTGCACCACCACAAGACGCCGCCTGACAGAAGGCACGATGCTCGCCTCCAACAGAAGCTGGCGCACGGGTCCCAAGATGAGGGTAAGCGGGGTGCGCAGTTCATGACTGATGTTCGCAAAGAACTGCGACTTCGCCTCGTCGAGCGACCGCAGGCGCTTGGCTTGCTGGGCCAGCTGTTCGTTCTTGCGACTGATTTCGGTGGTCCGCTCAGCAACCACACGCTCCAGGTAGCGCTGTTGGCGTCGTAGCGTGTGGGTGCGCCACTGCACCACGCCAGCGAGCAGCCCAAGCCCGCCCATCAGATACAGCGCATAGGCCCACCAGGTGCGATACCAGGGCGGCAAAATACGAAACGCATAGGGCGTTATAGATGAGGGGCCGGTGCGAGCAGTGCGTGCCTGTACCTCGAACGTATACGCTCCGGGCGGCAGGTTGGTGAAGTCGCGCTGCGCGCTGGTTGTCCAGTTCGACCACGTATTGCTAAGGCCCATCAGGCGCACGCGGTACTCGGTGGTATGGGGCTGCGTGTAACTGGGCGCGGCATAGCGCAGTCGCACGCTGTGGTGCGCATAGTCGAAGGCAGGCGGATTGGCCCTTCCGGGATCGGTGTTGGGGGCAGCGGTGGCGCGCAACGTAGAATCGGCAGGGAGCGAAGCCAGGCTACGAACGCGAACGGTGCCTGCCGAGAGCGTGTCGGCCTGCGGCTGGTAGCGAATTAGGCCCTTGCTGGTTGCAATCCAGGCGACCTCCTCCGCAAGCACCGCCCGCACAGTTGACTGCGCCACCCGTCGTAGCGAGCGCATCTGCCACGTCCAGTCGTCGTCGCTACGCGTCCACCACCCCAGTCCGTTTCCGGTATTGCCCCACCAGCGGCCCGTGCCGTCTTCGGCAAGAAGGACGCGCGGCTCGCGGGTTTGTCCCGGCACGTAGGGCGGTCCCTCTACCGAGTAAAACTGGCGCGTTGCTGGATCAAAGCGATGGGCTCCCTCTTCCGTTGAAAAGAGGATCGTATCTCCAAAGCGAAAGGGCATCACATGGCCCTGGGGCAGACCATGATCGGTTGTTAATTGTTGGGTGGATACGGGGCGGCCCTGTGCATCCACCGTAACGCGCACCACCCCCGAATAGCGCGTGCCTACCCAGAGCGTGGAATCGTTAGCCCAGGCGGGGCGGCTAAAGTTGCCAATGTCGTCGCGCACCACCCCGGCGTGCTGCCAGCCTGCATTGTCGATACGCTCGAAGCGCTCAATGCCCCGCGAGGTAGATACGTAGAGTTGATTCGGCGCATGCGGAGCAGCGGTAACATGAAACCCGTGCGACTCGATCAGGCCCAAGCCTTCGCGCATGTCTCCGTCCTCCCACCGGATGAGATCGCCAGCGGTCCCTGCAAGCAGATCGCCCGCGCTGTCTTGATGCAGGTTCCAGATCTGGGTAAAAGGCGGATGCTTTTGCAACGTGGCGGGGGCACCGGGTTCGTCGCCAGGCACCACAGTACCCATACCCTGATTGGTACTCACAGTAAGTGTGTCGTTGTGGCGCACCACATCGGTAATGATTTCGTCGTCGAACGACCCCGAGAATATGCTGAGCGGCGTATTCCAGTCGATGCGACGGATACCGCCGTCGAGCATCGCCCAGATGCCGCCTTCATGATCTTCGTGGATTCCGAGTACCGGCTGCTGCGGAAATGGAAACCGGCGGATGAGCGTGCCCTGCGCATCGAACAGAAACAGCCCGGCTCCAATAGTGGCCAGGGCATAGCTTCCATCCGAGAGGCGCTTCAGGTCGTAGGGCAGAGCCTCAGCAATGTCGTCGCGGAACGACACGTTCAACCTCTGAAGCGTGCGCCCGTCATACACGTAGAAATAGCTCTCCGAAGTCGCCACAAGAATCTGGTCGAGCCCGTAGGGCGCAACGGCACGGATCTTCTGCGTGCTGCCATCGGGAGTGTCGGGAACGGGGAACAGAAGCTGAAGCGAGTCGCCTTCGACGGCAAAGAGCCCATCTTGAACGGTGCCCACGTACGCGGTGTCGCGGATGGTGGTCATCGGAAAAAACGAAGTATCCTCGCTGGGCGGGGCCCAGTAACGCATGGTCTCGTTCGAAATCGACCAGCGATAGAGGCCGTTGAACGTCAGAAAGTATACGGCATCAGCTACCGCCTGCACGCTCCAGATGCTACCGAGATCGCTGGGGCCCTCAGCAATGCGGCTTCGCAACGACACATAGCGCAGTCCCTGCGGTGTGGGGTTGAGGTAGCCCAGTTCGTTTTGGGCCCCTACGTAGATGCGTCCATCGGCCCCCTGAGCCAGGCCGCGCACAATGGATCGGTTAGAAACAGGGATAAGCTGCCAACGGGCCCCGTCGAAGGTAAGCACGCCTCCGGTGTTCGCTACGTACAGCATGTTGCTATCGTCCTGCAGCGCCATCCAGTTTTGCGCATCGGCCCCGTAGGTCTCGGGGGTATACGTCTCGACCAGTGGCATCCCTGCTTCAGGATGGGCCCAGTGGGCCTGTGAGGCCGGTACCTGCTGGGCGGATGCGTGGAGACTCCCCAAACTGATGATCCACCAGAGCATCGCAAAGCTATACCGGGCAAACTCACGGGCACAGACAAAAGCAGCGAAACGCATGGCAACACACGTTGGGAACGGAAGCGTGCACGCTGAGGCAGTCGAATCAGACTCAGCACGCGGCAATGCAAAGGTAAGAGGCGCGCTACGAAGTGCTACTCTTACGATCTTACAAGGTATCACCCGGTGTTACGCCGGCTCATGTACGATTAGCACGCTAACGCATTGAATGCAGAACGTGCATATTTTGCAAGCCACATGCATCCATATACGAACACAAAATCGAGTATATGAGCACAGGCGATTGTGACGAACTGTGACGTTTGTCAATAAGTTAAGGGAAACGCCATTCGTTGTGCTGCTTTACGCAAGACACACAGCGGCGTTCAGTACAGATGCGAATCAATGTGGTAACATATAATAATGCTGCATCGGGATAATACAGCGCCAGGACTCAGGTAGAGCACAAGGGATGCCTCCTCTATGCAGATGACGCCCACGACCTCCGCACAGCGAGGCGAGGGCTCATTCGAGGGTGTTATCCCTATTATTCGTAGAGCGTTATTCGTAGAGCGTGCGTAGCGTGTGGATGACGGTATCGATGTCGTCTGAAGACACATCGCGGTGCGTAGTGGCACGTAGCGTGTGCGGCCCGAAGGGGGTAAGTCCAATGTCTTCGCTGGCCAGTTCATCCGCAATCGTCTGGGCGGATGCATTGGGCGTATCAAAGATCACAATGTTCGTCTCAACGGTGTCTACGTCCAACTCAAACGCAGGTAATGCACTGATTGCACGAGCCAGTCGGCGCGCATGCGCGTGGTCGGTCGCCAGCTGTTCGCGATGGTGCGCCACCGCATAACGTCCCGCAGCAGCAAGGATCCCCGCCTGGCGCATCCCGCCGCCCAGACGCTTGCGCACACGGCGTGCTGCGCTGATGTGATCAGCACTCCCGGCCAGCACCGATCCCACAGGGGCTCCAAGCCCCTTCGACAGCGCCACCCACACCATGTCGAACGGAGCCGCGTAGTCAGCCATGTCGGTCCCGGTTGCGGCAGCAGCATTCCACAGGCGGGCTCCGTCGAGAAGAGTGCGCAGACCGTGGGCCCGGGCGACCTCGGTAACCGCCTGGATACGCTCAAGCGAATAGACGCGCCCCCCCGCCTTGTTGGCGGTGTTTTCCAACGCCACGACCTGCGACCGCGCAAAGACGGCCCCCTCAGGACGAATGGCTGCCTCAACGGAATTGGGCGTCAGCAACCCATTGGGGGTAGACACCGGGTGCAGCTGGATGCCCGAGAGCACGCCTGCGGCGCCTGTTTCGTAGTTGTAGATGTGGCTTGTCGCATCTACAATCACCTCGTCGCCTGGGTTGGTGAGCACATGCAGCGCAATCTGGTTGGCCATTGTTCCCGAGGGGCTAAACAGCGCAGCTTCGGTATCCAACAGAGCCGCTATGTCATCCTGAAGCTGGTTAACCGTGGGGTCTTCCCCATACACATCGTCGCCAACCGGTGCCTCCATCATCGCCGTGCGCATGGCAGGCGAGGGGCGCGTCACAGTGTCGCTACGAAGATCGATCATGGGCATCAGCACAAGGAAAACAATGCGAAGGCAACAGAGGGCAGTCGCAGTCCGACCGCCTACCAGCCGTGCTGCGTCATGCGGCGTTCAATGATGCGGGTGTAGCGTGTCATGTAGCTTGGCTGCCGTGTAAGCGGAGCGGGTAGGCAGGCTGCAAGACCCGCAGACTGGTGCCGGGTGAGCCGCTCCGCTGCGATTCCAAAATGATACTGCGCAGCGGCTTCGGCCCCGTATATGCCCGGGCCCCATTCTACCACATTGGCGTACAGGTGGACAATGCGGTCTTTCGTCAGCACCAAGTCAGCGGCGTATGCAAGAGGAATTTCCATCGCCTTGCGCACGTACGACCGGTGCGTCGTAAAGAACAGGTTCTTAACAAGCTGCTGCGTGATGGTCGAGGCGCCGCGCAGCTCGCCGCCCTGTGCATACGCGGAGCGGACCTCCTGCAGCGCTTCCCAGTCGACCCCATGGTGTTCGTAGAAGCGCCCATCTTCGGCGGCAATGATGGCGTGCGGCAGATGAGCACTGATCATCTCAGCAGAGACGGGCTCGTAGCGCCGCGTGTATTCGGTATCGGCCCACCACGCTTCTGCGGCTCGCTGCAGTTGCACCCCCGTAACGGGCGGCCACACAACGGTGTACAGCAGCAAGGCGCCTACGCTCAGCAGAAAATGTCCGGCCCACAACAGCACCACCCCGCCCACCACCCGCTTCACACCAACGTATAGGATTCGGGAAGGCGGCATCGCTATGCGAGCGAATTGGAAACGTACATTGGAGCCAGGGGCCAGACACGAATGGGTGTGCGTTATCGGGCAATGTTGGTAATCTTGAGCGTTACCGTGCCCGCTGGCACATCAATCTCGACCTCGTCGCCTTCTTCTTTGCCGAGTAGGCCTTTGCCCACCGGACTTTCGACCGAGATTTTACCCTCAGACACATCGGCTTCTTGCTCATTAACAAGCGTGTAAACCTGCTCGGCCCCGGTGTTGAGGTTCTCTACGGTAACCTTCGACAGAATATACGCCTTGCTATCGTCGACTTCGTTTTCGTCCACGACGCGGGCACGCGAGATCGTGTCTTCAAGCTTCGAGATACGCGCTTCCAGCTTGCCCTGCTCCTCTTTGGCAGCGTCGTACTCGGCATTTTCCGACAGGTCGCCTTTTGCGCGGGCTTCAGCAATGGTATCCGCGATGCGTGCTCGCTCCTTTGTTTTCAGAAAGTGTAGTTCGTCCTTAAGCTCTTGGAACCCTTCTTCGGTAAGGTATACAGTCTTTTTGCTCATAGATAAAGCATTGACATCATGTAAGAGTACATCTACAAAGACAGACCGCCACACCCGCTCTAAGGGGCGGAAGCGGCGGTCTGTAGCATGGCGTATGTGTCGCATCGTTATTCGAGGAGCCCGTGCATAAAGTTCCTTAACACAGGCCCTAAGGGAGATTCCCCCACAAAGCACTCTGCGGCGCAGGCTGCACGAGCACGGGCTACACGGCAGGTACCGAGAGGCCATCAGCCATGATGCGAGTCGCTTCAGGACCGTAGTTAAAGAGGCAATCTATTGCAGCCATGCCGGACTCGAATCCGTCGAAGTTCTGACGGTAGGTAGGGTGCTCATATGGCGCGAGCACCGTGTACGCCTCCGATTCTGCGTCGGCGCCGAGCTCCTCCTGGTGTTCATGGGCCACCCACACCGCCTCCGCCTGTAACGTGCTGCGCACCTCTGAAAGTGCTTCGATGCCGTGCGCAGAAGCCCGTTCGAGCGGCGTATCGATCTGTGCAAACGAACAGGTACACCGCGTGGTGGCTTCATTCACTGCGTGCAGCTGTTCGGGGGCCGTGTCAAAGAGCGGTGCGAAGTCGTCTTCGAAGTATTCGAAGTACATCGTGGAGCGGTAGTTGTACATAAACGCACGCCACTGCCGCTCGTGCCACGGCACATTACCGTCAATCTTAACCTCGCGGAGCGGGCGCCCGTGCTGATGCGACCACATCGGCAGCGCAATCCACTGCCAGCCATTCGGGTTGCGCAGCTTGCTGCGGCTTTGGCGCGTTTGGCGCCGGTAAGGCCATGTATCGGCCCAGATCACGCGGTCGACCGCAGCCATGAGGGCCGCGCTGTGCAGGGGCGGAAAGTATTCGAGAGGCACAACGGCAACGGTCATGGCACGAAGGGGTAACACGAAGATATAGCGAGAGCGTGAGGCAGCTGCGACGCACACCGCCAATAAAAAGAAGCATCACATGCAGAGCGTCGTGACCGGATAGGCCCCTGCTCACATCAGCGCACGGCCTCCTACTACGAAACGATTGCCGGGTTGTTACAACGCAGCGGCCTAAATCTGACCGGCACCGTTTCGCTTTCGTACAGCCGTTCGGTATACTATATGCCGCGTCCACACATCGTATCCATGCATTCATACTCGGCACAGATGACAGAATGTCGATACGATTGGACCAAAGTCGGACTGGCTTCTTACATGGATCGGTATAGCGCTCTGCTTGGGCCGTCGCCCGCGCACTCTGAACACGCCGAGCGATCTTGTCTTCTTGTTTGTTGATTCCTCCTCGTTGTATGCCTTCCTCACCACGTACAGATCATGCGAGCCCTGAAAACCTCGCAGAAGAGCAGCCGCAACTTTTCACAACCCGTACCGCGCTACAGCCTGCGAGTACAAGTCGGCTGTTCGTAGGCGCACTGGCGCTTTTTGCCGGATCCATTGCGTTTAGCGTGCTGGGCATGCTGCTGTTGCAACTGGTGCCCTCAGCATTATCATACTTTGGACCGTATCTTGGAACGCTGATTAGTGCGCCCACCTGGACGTACATGTCGATGCTGCCCGTGCTGGCCATCTTGATGTACGGGTCCGAACTGGGCTGGAAGCGCATGAGCTTCTTCGTCGTCTGGGGCTGCGTAGCCGGAGGGGCCAGCGAGCTTATCGGCACAACCGGCCTGTTTGCCATTGGCGACTTGGTGCTGCCCTTTGGCCAGTACGAATACACCAGCTGGCTCGGCCCCAAGTTTGCCGACCATGTGCCCTACTTCATCCCCGCCTCGTGGTTTGCCATGTCAATCGTCTCGTTCGACCTGGCACGGCGCCTCAGCGATACGCGATGGGTATACCTGCTCGTGGCTGCGACCTTCATGACGCTGTGGGACGTATCACTCGATCCCGCTATGAATGGGGCCGGCGCGCAGTATGCGGTCGGAAGCGTCACATTCTGGTCGTACCCCCAGGGCGGGTTCTACTACGGCATGCCCATCTCCAACTGGATCGGCTGGCTTGGGGTAAGCTACGTGATTATGCTCGGCTATGAGTACCTGGGCGGCGGCCTGGACACCTACCATCCGTGGGCACCTGCTGTGTATCTGCTAAACTGCCTCTTCCCGCTCCTCATTCTGGTGATGCAGGGCATGACTGTGGCTGTGTTCTGGGGCGCCCTTGCTACCGCAATTCCGTTCCTGGCGTTATGGCGCACACCCGGCGCGTCGTTTCGCTTCTTTCCTGCGAATGCATAGTGCCATGTTTACCTCTGCCCCCGACGATGCCTACATGATGCAGGAGCCCGACGTGGTGGCTCCCGACCTCGACAGTCGCGCCGAAGAAGACGAGTGGCTGTGGGCTTCGTTTCGGTACCATTCGCGTACCTTCTCGATGGCCGCGCGCTTGCTACCCTCTCGCGTGCAGCTGCCTGTGGCCGCGCTCTACCTGTTCTGCCGCCATGTCGACTCCATTGCCGACCACCGTGTGCTTGAGGTGGGCCCCAAGGCCGCTCTCGACGAAGTACACACCACCTGGGACGCCCTCGATGCCACCCTGGCCGGCCACCCGCCCGACGCGCTGCTCTGGCGCCGCCTGCACGAGGTGCACGACCGCTTCGGACTGCACCGTACCCCGCTCTACGAGCTGCTCGAAGGGGCCATGTGGGATCTGGAGGACCGCCCTATCCGCACCCTTGATGACTTGGTGGACTACTCGAATCTTGTAGGCGGAAGCGTAGGCGCTATGATGCTCCCGTTTCTGGCGGATGCGGACGCCTATTCGCAGCTTGAAGGGGCCGCTCGCGAAATGGGCATCGCAATGCAGATCACCAACATTGTGCGCGATGTAGGCGAGGACTTGCGCCACCTCGACCGCGTGTACCTGCCCCTAAACTGGTTCGAAGCGTACGACATCGCCCCCCAGGACCTCACCACGCGCGACATTGTGCCCGAAGCATATTCCCGTCTATTAGAGGATGCAATGGCCGCCGCCGAGTCTCGCTACGTGTCCAGCATGGCCGCTATTGGCACGTTGCCCTGGAGCGTACGCACCGGCATTCGAGCAGCCGCACGTATGTACCGCGAAATCATGAACGAGGTGCGTGCCCTTGGCTATAACAACATCCAAAACCGCGCTTACGTGTCCACGTCACGCAAGCTGTGGTGCGTGTGTGCCGATACGTACGACCGTCGCAAGGCCCGTTTGCAGCAGCACGGAAGCGCATGAATGCACTCGCCGCGCGTATTGTGGAAGCGTGGATGCGGTGGGACCTGCGCCGTTCCTTTCAGCGGATTGAATGGCATGGCTCGTGGCCACCCGGGCTCCCCGAAAAGCGCCCCCTCCGTTAGGGCATTGATCCGCCGGCGGCGGGACGATCCGGGTGGCGATGAAGATGTATTCAAAGAGGATCAGGTTCACTATCTCACCGACGACCAGTTTGGCTTGCCGACGGTCCGGGACATCCTCGCGGAGTTGGAAAAGCCCGGGCGCGACCCACGCCCGGAGTTCAGGGCCGCGGAGTTCATGGAAGGGGTGGAGAAGCTTACCGACCTCGAGCCGGGAATGGTCCTGGAGGGCACCGTCACCAACGTGACCAACTTC
>CAZBTM010000027.1:0-10442 GCA_964494425.1 uncultured Rhodothermales bacterium
ATCTTCCGAACACCCGCTGTTTCTGGGCGCGCTGGGACTTAGCCTGGGAGCAAGCGTGGGCGCATGGATCGAGTTTGCCCTGCTGCGCCGCGCCCTGCACACCGCCTTCCCCGACGTACCCTTGCTCCGCGGACGCACCGTTGGCCTCATAACCACGCTGGCCGGGGCCGCAGCAGGTCCGGCACTGGGCATGTGGTACCTGCTGGCCGATGCCTCCATCTGGATCAGCGCGCCGCTTGTAGGTGGCACTTATGCGCTCGTCTATCTGGGGGGCGCGTGGCTCCTGGATCGCCCCGAACTCAACGCGTGGCTCGATCGCTTCGGGGCGTAGCAGCATGCAGGCGGCCTCGCAGTGGAAGAAGCCAACGCCAGTGCGTATGTTGCGCGCACGCCCTGCTGCCGCTCCTTTTCCCCTCATACGCCATGCCGCCAACGCTTGTCTTCGATGTCAACGAAACCCTGCTCGACCTGAGCGCGCTCGATGCGCCCTTCGATGATGCATTCGGCTCGCCTGATGTACGGGCCGAGTGGTTCGCGCAGGTGCTACAGTCCGCGCTGGTACACACCGTGCTGGATACGTACGCCGACTTCAGTGCCATTGCGGCCGCCGCACTCGACATGATTGCGGCACGCCATGATCGGTCGCTCTCGGAGGCCGAGCAGACTGCCATTCTGGACACCGTGCGCGCACTTCCCCCACACCCGGACGTCCCCGATGCACTCGACCGCCTGGCGGCGGCAGATATCCGGCTGGCGGCCCTCAGCAACGGGGTTCCCGATGTGCTCCACGCCCAGCTCGCTCATGCCAACCTCACCGCATACTTCGACGAAATCCTCTCCGCGCATGCGGTGCGGCGCCTCAAACCCGCCCCCGACCCCTACCACATGGCCATGGATGTGCTCGGCGTGTCGGCGTGCGACATGGGGTTTGTCGCGGCCCATACGTGGGACGTGGCCGGGGCCATGCGGGTGGGCTGTCCGGCAACGCTTGTGCTGCGCGACGGCGTAACCCCCGATCCACTCGCCCCGCCTCCCAATCGGACTGCACAAACGCTGCGTGATCTTGCCGATCAGTTGCTCGGAGCATAGCAGCATGGGAAGCCACGAGTATTCACGGCAATCACAGCCGATTGCGGCAACCTATATGTAGGAGAAAGAATACATCTACTTGTAGTTACAAGTATACTTTCCACGTTGCCTACCTGACTATGCGATACCTTGCTTTTTGTGCTACCCTGGCTGCAGGGCTCCTTTTAGGAACGACTGGTACCGCTCAGGCGCAGACCGACGATCCCGAAGAGCTGTTTGTCGTGGTAACCACCGACGACGCTCAAACGCAGATGATGGCGATGGTGCTCGCCAATCAGTCGCTCAACCAGGGCGCGTCGGTGCGTGTGCTTCTCTGCGGAGCGGGTGGACGCCTCGCACTGGCTGACGAGGAGTTTCCGGCTTTTCAGCCCGCCGACCGCACTCCGCAGCAGCTCCTACAAAATCTGATTAACGAAGGGGTTACGGTCGACGTGTGCGCGATCTTCCTTCCCAACACCGACGCCAACGAGTCGGATCTGATAGAGGGCATTGGCACGGCGCGTCCGCCCGCCATTGCTGAGCATATGATGAAACCCGGCGTGCGCCCCTTCACGTTCTGATCCCGTTTACATTATGTCGCATATTCCCGCCGGTGGGCCGCCTATGTGCTGTGCACCGGCGGTTGTGGTTGCGGCAATCATTTCAGGGAACGCGTACCTTGCGGTCTCCTCATGAATCTTCTGGATGCGAAAGACGATACGTGCGCATCCCACTTCATGCTCTGCAGACTGAATCGTACGTACACGATGGCACACGAGGCACCAAAAATTGAATCGATCTCATGGGGCACAGTGACGGTTGCAGGCATCGAACAGCCGTTCAAAGACGTGAAGTGCTGGCCTGGGGGCGCGCGTGCGTGGGACTGGAACGAGACCGGCACGCACCACACCCCCGGCATCCAGCCCGCCGATGTGCGGGAGCTGGTCGAGCATGGCGCTGCGGTGGTCGTGCTCGCGCAGGGCTTCCACGAGCGCCTACAGGTGCAAGACGCAACGCTTGACTGGCTCCGCGGGCAGGGTGTGGATACGCACGTGCTCGACACCGAAGCCGCCGTGGCCCGCTACAACGAACTCCGCACCACCCAGCCCACCGGCGCGCTGATCCATTCGACGTGTTGAACAAAGAGCTACTCCAACCTACAGTCCGTTGTGCGGTGCGTGTAGGCAATGAGCGCAATGCGCCAGGCAGTGCCGTCGTGGGTGAGTTGGATCGAGTTGTGGCCGCAGTGGCTGAACGTGTCGCCGTTGTAGAACTGGAAGAACATCCAGACGTGGGCCAGCGCGCCGTCGATCTGGACCTCGGGGTCGAAGTAGGGCTCGTTCCAGGGCGTGGTGCCGCTGGAAACGGCCTCGACGAATCCGTCTATGGTCTGAATGGCAGGAAGCGCGCTGTCGGCATCGGCACGGACGACGGTCATGCGGGCGTCGGGGTGCAGCACCGCCCGGGCGGCCTCACCATCGCGGGCGCGCATCGCGTCGAAGAGCGCATCGACAGCGGCGAGCACCTCCGCGGCTTCCGGCGTCGCGGCATCGGCGGCAGACGCGCCCTCGGGGATGGATTGGGCTTGCACCGGAGCGGATACCGTCAGCATCCCCACACATAGCACGATGCAAAATGCAGAGGGTAGGTAGAACAAAAAGCGTAACATTGGAGCAAGCGGTTGGGGAAACAAGACGGATCGCACAGCGCAACGACCAACGGTCGGGCGCGGTTCGATATGTGAGCATCTGTGCATGAAAGCGCTCCCGGCGTGGTTAAACCGCGCCATGCGCAACACCAAGCGGTTCTTGTGCATTGCACAGCGATGTGTTTGCACCTGCTCCCGCTACGAAATGCTCGGCGGGACGTACAAGACCTGCTTTCCTATGTCTACGCGTCCAATGTGGTGGTGGCTGCAGCAGTGCAGCGGTCGATGTTTGGAGATGCGCATGGCCCTGCCATTTTGCATGCTCTCCTGACCCTCAACGGCGTACACATTCCGAATGTCTGATTCCAACCCGGCAGCATCTCCTACTGCCACATCCACCGACCCCACTCCTTCGTTTCTCGCCCTCACGCCGCTGTTTCTGTTCCTGGCGCTGTTCTTCGGCGTCGGCCTGATCAACACCATCAACGGCGTAGAGCGCCCGTTTTCGCAGCTGGAGCCCGTGGTCGCGGTACTGCCCGCACTGGTGCTCTCGGTGCTGCTGGGCGCTGCCTCTGTGAAAGACAACATGCGCACGCTGCTGCGGGGTATTGGGGATGAGACGATCATCACCATGTCGATTATCTTCCTGCTGGCCGGGGCCTTTGCCACCGTGATGGAGGCCATTGGCGGCGTAGAAGCGACGGTCAACCTGGGGCTTTCGTTCTTGCCAGCCTCCTTCATCTTACCCGGACTGTTCGTCACCTCCGCATTCATTTCGCTGTCCATGGGTACCTCAATGGGCACGCTGGCCGCAGTAGCGCCCATTGCGGTCGGCGTAAGCGGATCGACCGAACTCTCGGCCCCGGTCACGCTGGGGGCTGTTGTGGGCGGCGCCATGTTTGGCGATAACCTGTCGATCATTTCGGATACGACGATTGCCGCCACCCGCACGCAAGGGTGCAGCATGACCGATAAGTTTCGCGCTAACCTGTGGATTGCCGTTCCGGCAGCGATCCTCACCACCGCGCTGCTTTTCTTCATGCACACCGGCACCCCCGAAGCCACCGACGGCAGCATCAACGTGATGCTGGTGCTGCCCTATCTGCTGGTGCTGGGGCTGGCGGTGGCCGGGATGGATGTGCTGGTGGTGCTGGGCGCCGGCATCGTGCTGGCCGGGGCGACCGGCATTGCCGCGACCGACTATGCCCTCACGCCGTTTGCGGCAGATATTTATGCCGGGTTTGAAAGCATGTTTGGTATTATGATCCTGGCGATGTTCATCGGCGGGATGGGCGAACTCATTCGCAAACAGGGCGGACTCGCGTGGCTCGCGCAGGCCATCCAGCGCGCCACGTCGGCCTTGCGTCTGAAAGGGCGCCGGGCGGGCGAGGCGGGCATCGGCGCCATGGCCGCCTTCAGCGATGTGCTCATCGCCAACAACACCGTAGCGATCTTGCTCTCGGGCACCGTAGCGCGCGACCTGGCTGAGCGCTACGACATCGACGCGCCCCGCAGTGCCAGCCTGCTCGACATTTTCGCGTGCGTAATGCAGGGCGTGCTGCCGTATGGTGGACAGATTCTGCTGGCGGCCTCCCTTGCTGGAATGGCTCCCACCGCATTGGTAGGAGCCATTCACTACTGCTGGATCTTGCTTGGCGTTGCGATACTGAGCATCACGTTTCAGGTGGCACGCGGACCGGGCGTTACAGCGGGCACAGCGTCCGTAGGCACGTCGGCGGCCGATGCGGCGGCCACATCGTAGCGGACGCTACACGTACTCGTCGAGCTGATGCGCATGCAGGTATTGCACCACGTTCTTCACCTGCTGCGTGCTTTCGCGATTGCTCACGAGCACCGCATCCCCACTATCCACCACCACCGCGTCGTGAATGCCTACGAGCACAATGAGGCGGTCGTCGGTCTGCACATAGCAGCGGCTGGAGTCGTGCATGATGACCTCGCCCTGAATGGCGTTGCCGTGCTCGTCTTTGTCGCTTAGCTCGTACACCGCGCGCCAGTCGCCCACATCGCTCCATCCAAACGAGCCGGGCACCACTTTCACGGTGTCGGCCTGCTCCATCACCCCATAGTCGATGGATACGCTGGGCGCATTCTGAAAGGCCTCCTCCAGCGGCTCGGCGGCTTCGCGTTCGAGCGCCTGCGCAACGGGCGCAAATGCTTCGTCGAGGTCGGGCAGATGCGCAGCGATCTCGTCTAAGATGGTATCGGCGCGCCAGATAAACATGCCGCTGTTCCAGAGAAAGTCCCCCGAATCCAGAAAGCGCTCGGCGGTCGCCACATCCGGCTTTTCGGCAAACGTACGCACCGGATAGGCATCCGGTGGGCTATCGGGCGAGACAGGCGGCAGGTCGGCGGGGCCGTCGTACTGAATGTAGCCGTAGCCGGTCTCGGGATGCGTAGGTTGGATGCCAATGGTCACGAGTGTGCTTGGCGTCTGCGCGGTGTCAATCGCCGTTTTGAGCACCGTGTGGAAGCTGCGCACATCGCGAATGATGTGGTCGGCCGGCAGCACGACCATGGTCGCCTCGGGGTCGTCGGCCTTGATCTTGTGGGCCGCGTAGGCAATGCAGGGGGCCGTGTTGCGACTTACGGGCTCCGCCAGAATATTCTCGGCAGGCACCGCCGGAAGCTGCTCCTTGACCTGCTCTACGTAGCGCTCGTGCGTGACGATAAGGCAGCGCTCGGGCGGAATGATGCCGTTGAGACGCGCTACGGTGTTCTGGATAAGCGTGGCATCTCCGAAGACATTAAGGAACTGCTTCGGGCGTTCCTGGCGGCTTTCGGGCCAGAAGCGGCTTCCGATGCCACCGGCCATAATCACAGCATAGGTCATAGGCGATCACATAAACACAAGTCAAGAAAGAAGCGGAGGCGTTACCCGTCGGGAGGCACTGGGCAGCATAAAGGCCAAGGTAGGAAACAACGCATCCAGATGCAGCCCCCGTATGCTAAGGGATGAAAAAGATGGAAGCAACGATGCGTCACAGAAAACGGAGACACCAGGCTACCGAATCACGACTACCTTGCCGACATCGCCCTCGTGCGTACCGTTTTCGGTGTCCATGCGCACGCGATACAGATACACGCCCGTGGCTACACGGTCGCCATCGGCATCGCGCCCGTTCCATCGGAATTGATTCCAACCGATGGCATTCGGACTGTCCTGAAGCTCGCGCACGAGTCGTCCCGACACGGTGTAGATGCGCAAGCGCACGTTGCGAGGCGGGGTCGTGCCGCCCTGCACGCGGTACGCAAACTGCGTGTGCTCCACCATCGGGTTCGGATACGGGTAGAGCGCCGCAATCGTCTGGTCTTGCTCTACGCGCACATGCGTCTGATACGGCTCGGCGAGTTCGTTTCCGCTGGCGTCTGCGGCCTCCACACGAATCGTATAGGTGCTGTCGCGTCCTGAAAAGTCGGGTTCGTAGAGCACACGTGCTTCCGGCTGCTCCTCGGTCGCCGGCTCAAACGAAAGCGCCGGATTCGCGTACGGCACGCGATTATCGTCCAGGTACACATCGACGAGCGAGGTATCTGCAAGCGGCAGAAACGGATTTTCGTCTTCCACCAGAATCTCGAAGGAAGGCTCAGTAGAGACGTACGGCAGCGCCGGGTCGGTGAGGTCCACAAGCGGTTCTGGATTCGGGGGGAGTTCGCGCCCCTCGGCCAGCACGCGCACCGAGGGCTGTGCGGCATCGGTGGTAACGGTGAGCGGGCGCGCGGCGGTGTTGTTCGCCTGAATGCGTTCGCGGGGATCGGCCTGCTGAGCCTGCGCGCGAATCGTGTTTGCGCCGCTGCGGTCGCGCGTGCCAATGGTTACCGTGCTTTCGTGGGTGGCATCGGGGGCCAGCGCGCCCACGGTGTCGGCAGCCACGGTGGTTGACACGTTGCTGGCGTCATTCAAATCGTACACGATGCGTGTTTCGGGGGCAGCAATCGCCCCCCAGTTCACCACGCGGGTGGTGAGCGAGAGATCGGCCCCTTCCTGCAGCGTGTCGGGGCTGGCAGTTAACGGGGTTGGATCCAGAATGAGCTCAGGCACGCCGGTGTAGTCGACGTACCATGACCGAAGCTGTGGGGGCACGCGATCGGTTGCGTTGCGCAGCGTTGCTTCCAGGAAGATGCGGGGATGCGCATCGGCATCAATGGCATCGAGGGGCGCGCTGTCGCTGAGCGCCTCCAGATCGCTCACGAGGAGCGTAGAGTCGGACGCCGAGCGCACGTTAATCTGCAGCGATGCCGCGTCGGTATCGTCGGTGGCTGTCCACTCCAGCGCCTCCCAGCTTGAAGCGGGGCCGATGGCCTGCGTGGCAAGTGTGCCCTCAGCCCGTGAAAACGTGAGGTCATGTTCGTAGCCGTTGATGTTGCGCTCGTCGGGCGGGGCGCTGGGGTCGGTAACGATTTCTTCGGTTGCGTCCGGATTGCCCTTCTGCGCCTTCAGGGCCCACACATCCACGTACGAGAGGTCATCCACGAGCGTGCTATGCGGCTCGGAGGCGCTGGGCGTGGTGCCCAGGTTGCGGATCAGGTCTTTAACGGATTCGGGAATGGTAGGCCCACTCTGGCGAGCCAAGTGGCGGGTGCGAAAAAACACGTAGTCTCCTTCTTGCGCCACGTTGTCGAGAAACTCGCCCATTGCTTCAATGGCCTCCTCTTGTTCACCATTTTCGCCGACGAACTGGTCGCGCAGGTCATAGGTGGGGAATGACTGGGCATCGCGCACCTCACCGGTGGTACCATCCACCACCAAGATGCCGAACCCAAATGCGAGGTAGACATAGTTGGCCGATCCGTTAATAACGAATCCGTACACATTTTCGCCCTGCCCGCGCTCGGAGTAGATGGATACGTTGCTCGTGAACGTGTCGAAGGCCCACTGCGCAGTATTGGGGTTGTAGTTGAGCGCGTCGGTGTTGGTGCGCGTCCAAAGGGGACCGCGCTGGCTCCATGCGGAGGCGGGACGCTCGGCCTCTACCACGAAGCGGCTCTCCGACCATGTGGCGGCCGCCTCACCCGCGATGCGGGCCCGCCAGTAGTAGACGGTTTCATTGGAGAGTGGCTGCGGTGTCCATTCTACCAGCGCCCCCTCTACGGTAGGAGTGTGAGTTTGCAGCGCAGGCGAGTCGAACGTGGCGCTGGTGTCGACTTGCACTTCGAGCGGAAGCGGTGCATCAAAATCGCCCTGGCGCACCAGGTTGAGGCGCAGCGTGGGCGTACGCGTAGAGACGGTGTGCTGGTCGAGTGGCGATATGAGGGTCACGTTCGTGTCGAAAACGACCTGTTCGCGGGTGGCCGTGTTGTTGGCTTCTACGACTTCATCGTAAGCATCTTCGGGGTCAAGGGTAACGGAAAATGTGTTGGTACCGATGCTGGCGCCGTCGAGCTCGAACGTGAACGATTCATGGCGCTCCACAGCAAAGCGCGGAACGCGGCGCTCGCGAGTGGTGGTCGTGCCATCGGGGCGGGTCCACTCCAGCACTACGGTGGCACTGTCGTGTGCTACGATGCCCCGGTTACGAAGCCGCAGCTCTACGGTGAGGTCGTCGTCTGGGGTGGGAGACGCAGGTTCGATGCGAATGGCATCGGCAGTGAGGTGAAAGTCGGGCTTTCCGGCAATGGCGATTTCGGTGGCCGGGTCGCCCAGCAGGCTGTACTGTAGCAGGTGGCGCCGGTACGTATTGCTGCTTCCAAAGCGCCCCGCGACATCGGATTTCGCGTCTTGAATCGCCGTGCCAAGTACGCGCACCGTGTCCCGGAAAACGCGGTCAATGAGCTCGTCGTTGAGTCGGGCTGAGGGAATGCGGTTGCCCAGCGCCGAGGTACCCCAATGTGCAATGCCGCCGTTCTCAGAGCCGCTAATTGGCGTGCCGTCGCCCTGTAGCGAGCCAACGACCAGCTGTTCGCCAAGCGAGGGCGCGCTGGCCACCTCGAAGCGTCCGCCTGCGAACGACCCGGTGCGGCACCCGAGCGATACCACCACAGGTAACCGACCGGCGTTGTTAAACTGCTCGGGCGGGTCGGTCACGATCTCCCAGGTCTGGGCGGCAGAGTGGCCAAAGTAGTTGAGCCACCCGGCCCCGCGCTGCAGACTGGTAGCGAGCGAGTCCTGAAGCGAGCTGTCGAGGGCATCGTCAACGCGCTTGTAGTAGCGGGTCGTGTCCATGCCCGCCACGTAAAGCGAGTCTTCGGTGCCGGTGGCCCACTCGCCCCAGCGATCCGAGTAAAACTGCAGCGACTGCTGCTCGGATGAGTTGGTGCCGCCTGCCAGGAGCATCATGCGCTGTTGCCACAGGTCGAGCGGAGCGGTTTCGTACGTTTCAAGCTTGTCGAGGAAGAGCTCGCCCTGCGCATTGGTGCGCACCGGGATGCGGCCTACCGCCATAAACTCGCTCCAGTCGGTTGGACTGTCTTGCTGCATCACAAACCAGCCGTCGGACGGCGAATAGCCAAACGACGGGATGCTCCAGTCCGGGGTCCGATCTACGATGTTGTTGGTGTAGATGGGATGCTGTGCATCCCCCCATAGACTCAAGAACTGCGGGGCGGTGCTCCATTCGCGTGTGCTGTGTGCAAAGCGGCGCAGTGCGACGGGGCTTGGGCGCCCGTAGTCAAACGCATCAAAAATGTCGTGCAGGGGCACCACAGCCACTTCGTATCCGCCTTGTGTGCGTCGGTACTCGGCCATGGCTTGGCCGCTCTCTTCAAGGGCCGGCGGCACCACGAGCACATAATCGGCAGCGTGCGCGTTCGGATTGGTCCAGTCGGTACCGATGTGCGGTCGAAGCTGCGTAGGTGTTTTGTAGCCCGATGCGCCCGCGACCCAGTAGGCGGCTTGCGCCTCCGAATTGTTGAGCGACACGGCACCCTCAGCATCAGCTGTTGCCTTTTGGCTGGTGGCGGGACTGTACGCAACTGGTGTGCCGGTATGGGCAGTTAAAGAAAGCGTGTACGGCCCTGAGTTGGGAAGCACCAGGCGCTGCCAGTCGCCCGAGCGAGCGCGGAGCGTGCGGGTATAGTCGGCAGCAATCCAGTCGAGCAGTACGTAATTGGGCGTGCTGGCTGGGGGCGGGCACCCGCTGTCGAATCCGTCGTTGTACGAGGTGATGCGCAGGTCGAGTCCGTCATCGGGAATACGCGCCGGGTTGACGGTCGCCTCAAACGTGCGGCGCGCCAGCCCTTGCCATGATTGCGTGCCCAGCGATTCGAACGAAGCACTACCGCCAGTGCTCAGGCGTGCCTCTACCTCTACGCGATGGCAGGAGTTGGTCTCGGCATCGAAACGCAGGCGCAGGTTAAACGGCGTAGTGGCGTTCTCGTCGCGGCGACTAACCGGAAGTGTATACGTGAAGGTGCGCGGTGCGGTGTTGTTGTGCGAAAAGCGGTGCCAGTAGTAGCCTTCGGATTCGGTGTAGAGCGGGCTGCCATTTTCGTTGGGGCGGCCAAAGTAGTAACGCGTGTCGCGTTCGGCCCAGGCGGTGTCGCGCAAGGCCGTGGTTGGCGACACGTTATTTGTATTGGCGGATGCATAGCGCCGCCCGCTGTCCGTTTGGTTCCACGTAAGCCAGTAGGTTGTGGTATCGGTGTAGAGGCTGCGATGGGGGCTACTCTGCCATACCGTCTCATCGTTGAACGCCCAGGTTTCGTCAGTGCCGCGGTTGCGGATGCCCACAAACACAATTTCATCGCTGGCGGCCAGCGAACCAGT
>CAZBTM010000027.1:10550-19021 GCA_964494425.1 uncultured Rhodothermales bacterium
CTCGACAACGACGTACCATTGGGCAGGGCATCAGCGATCTGGCTTCCCGATATGCGATAGACCCCGTCCTCAACCACATCGATTTTCACATAGGGCGCGTCCTCAACGTACCAGGAGGCATCGTAGTCGAGCCCATTTTGGGCGTAGACGTTCGCAGAGCACAGAACGCAAGCCAGCCACAGCCCGATAAACAGTGGACGGATGCGAAGCAAAGACACAGGCATGAGACACGAAAGATGGCGCGAGGAGAGTCTGTGCAGCGGGCGGCTACTACCATTTAGCCGTTCAACCAGGTGCAATGTCACGATGAGGCCCAGTGCCGCTTAGCATTTTGATACAGATCGATGGTACGCGTTACAAAGGTATCGTAACTGAACCGATTGTGCAACCGCGTTCGGGCGGCAGGCGTGGCGCCGCGAGACGGATTCTGGAGGAGCGAACGGGTCATGCGAAGCAGTGCCCGCTCCAGAGCCGCCGTCGAGTGCGGGGCGACCATCCGCCCTCGTTCCCCAGACAGAATGTACTCGGGACCGCCACAACGGGTTGCGAGCACAGCGCATCCACAGGCCAGGGCTTCGACTACGGGAATCCCAAACGTTTCGTGATGGCTTGCGAGCACGTAGCCATGTGCGTGCTGAAGTACGTTGCGCACCCCTTCCGAGGACAATGTCCCGTGAAACCGCACCTGCTGGCTTACATCCAGGGTGCGCGCCAGCGTCTGCAGACGCTCCCGCTCTGGGCCATCGCCCACCACGTGCAGACGGATGTCGAGGCCATGCGCGTCAACGCCAGCCACCGCCCGAAGCAAGGAAGCAGTCCCCTTTAGGGGAACGAGGCGTCCCACACTCGCCCACACGACCGGGGGCGGCGCGGGGCGCGTGGAGGGCGGCGCAAAAAAAGAAAGATCAATCGGGTTTGGAAGGAGGCGGATGGGGCGCGTCCTCTGCCTCATGTAAGTGCGCATTGCGGTGCGTAGCGCTGGGCTGACCGCTGCGACAGCGTGAGCCTGGTCAAATGCCGTGCGGGCCCAGTATCGCTGTTCGGATGTGAGCGCACCACGCATGAATCCGCTAAAGTGCTCCGTGAGAGCCATCGGGCGGTTCCACCGTCGGGCCAGCTGGACAGCAGCACCTCCGGCCCACTGTGCACTGAGTGCATGGATTACATCGGGGCGTCCGTAAGACGCGGCATAGCGCTCTGCCAGGTGCAGTGCGGTGCGGATACGCCCGGTGTAGCTGCCGGGGGCCTTCGAGAGCACGTTCCAACTGTGCCGACGCAGCACCGGCAGACCATGCTCAAGATACCAACGCGTCTGGAAGCGATGTGCAGCCAGGGCCTCTCTCGACAGACCGCGCAGGCTCTGGTGTTCAGGATATACAATGCCAATGCGATGCCCCGCATCATGAAGTGCGCGGAGCTGCCGGTAGAAGTACGCTCCGTTGCGTGGCGCATGTGCAGTTGGAAACCAGGAGGGAAGGACCAGCACATGCATGGTGCGGGAGCACAAAGCGTTAGGTTATGAACGGGTGGATACCGATGGCGGCACGCTGGGCGTGTTCATGATGAGACGGCGCAACTGCGAGGCCGACACGTCGGGGTGGCGGCACTGCTCCTCAACGTGCTGAATGTGCATGTCAAGTTCGGCGCGGCTGTATGGCATCGCGCCCTCTACGCCCAAGATAGAGGGATGTGCAGTGTCAGACGCCTCCTCGCCGGGCATGGCCAGCGCTTCGGTCATCTTCTCGCCCGGACGCCGCCCCGTGTGCTCGATCATCGCACTGGGGGACTGATGCGGGTACCAGCGGCGCACGAGCTGTTCGGCCAGATCCTGAATGCGGACCGGCTCGCCCATTCGGAACAGGTACACCGGGTGCGAATCGAGCAGCAGCGTATGCATAATCAGGCTACACGCCTCGGTGGCGCTCATAAAGTAGCGCTCCATGTCTTGATGCGTAACGGGAATCGGCGTGCCTGCAGCCAGACATCGCTCAAAGCGCGGCACCACACTGCCCCGGCTGCCAAAGACGTTGCCGAACCGTACAATGCTACGCGATACCGGCGACTGCGCCGCCCGCACGTACCACTCGGCCAGCCGCTTGGTCGCGCCCAGTACGCTGGTTGGCTGCACCGCTTTATCGGTGGATACAAACAGAAACTGCCCGGTCTGGTGCTCTTCGCAGAGCCGGAGCAACTGCATGGTGGCCTGCGTGTTGTTGCCAAAGGCCTCCGCCGGATGTCGCTCCATCATGGGCACATGCTTGTACGCAGCGGTATGAATGACCACATCGGGCGCGGTCTGGCGGAAGATGCGGTGCATGGTTTCGGGGGTACGCACATCGGCCAGGCGGAGGTCGAGCGCATTTTCAGGCAGAACCGATGCATCCAGCGCATGGCGTAGCCGGTACAGATTGTACTCGCTCATATCCACGCCAACGAGCCGGAACGGATGCAACTGCGCCAGCTGCGTCATCAGTTCGCTCCCGATCGAGCCTCCGGCCCCAGTTACCAGCACTGTGCAGTCAGCCAGGGCTGTGCGCAGTTCCTGCGTGTTTATGACGGGCGGCTCGCGGTCGACCACATCGTACAACGTAATCGGGGCCGGAGTCGGAGTGGGCGGGGCAGGCGTGTGCTGATATTCCCAGACCAAACGTGCCAGTGCACGGCTTCCCAGTACCCCTCCCGTTGCCATGAGTGCATGCAGCGCCAGTACGCCCCGCGGAAGCATATGCGCTGGATCCCAGAAATACGCGAGTGCTGTGGCCACCAACCCCGCTCCTACCATGCCTCCCCCCATGCGTATGAAGCGGTGTAGGTGAATGTCGCGCGCCACAACCTGGTAGGCGCCCGTCCCCCATAGGCTGAGCAGCATCGCACTAAGCGTAACGGCTGCCGGAAACTGGAGCAGCGCATCCGCCGGTACAGGTCGGCTCATCAGTACTGCGGCGCCCCACAGACTGAACGTGACGAGCACAACATCCCACACGAACCAAAGCGCAAGACCGACCCTTCGAGGTACATCTGAAAGCCGATGCAGGCCAAAATCAAAACGATCTGTAGGCACGATTAGAGAGGCAACCCAATCAATGAATAAGGCGGGGTGAGCACGCGGTCACGGCGGGTAGTTTCTTTAATTTCAACATACAACACAGCATAATGCTTTTCATCCTCTGCCCATGTTCAACCTATCAGTACATTAGGTTCCTCCTCAATCAGACAAGACTTTCAAGAAGCATCCGGTATCGGGTCATGTGCTCGGCCCGGTCGAAGCGGGTGTACGCAAGATGCCGGGCGTTGCGCTGCCACGATGCCTCGCGCTCTGGATCGGCATCCAGTGCAGAGGCCACGCACGCAGCCAGCGCCTCTGCATCTTCGGGAGGGACGTACCATCCGCATCCCCCTGACGTAACAAGCCGTTGTGTCCAACCCGGATTGGTGACAATCACAGGTGTACCAGCGGCCAGGCTGTCCATGAGCTTTGACGGCGCATTTGTGCGCAGCACGGGACGGTTGATGAATGAGGTGATGGAGAGCGATGCGTGCTTGAAGAGGGCCAGCGTATGCGAATACGGCTGCGGTGGTAGCAATCGCACGTTAGGAAGCTGCTGCGCGGCTTTTGCAACGGTGTCGTGGTGATAGCCATCGCCGACAAATGCCCAAACAATATCGGAGCGGTGGCGCAACCGGTGCGCGGCATCGAGCAGCGTCGGAATCGCGTTAGCCCGCCCCAGCGAGCCCGCATACAAAATGAGATGCTGCGCGTCTTCGATTGGGCAACGCGCTTCGGCTTCCTGCAGGGGGGGCTCCCTCAGCAGTGACAAGTCGGTGCCATAGGGGTTGAGATACACCCGGTCGTGTCCGGCACGGCGGCGCACGTGGCGCTCCATATCAGGCGAGAGCGCGACGACGTGCGCGGCGCTGCGGTAAAGACGTTGCTCCAGCGCATAGAGCACACGCTGCGCCCAGGATGACGGCACCGCGCCCATCTGAATGGGAAAGTCGGGCCACAGGTCGCGCACCTCAAACACCCACGGCACGCGGTGCCAGCGGGCCAGTACCGCCGCTACTACCGGCACCGAAAGGGGCGTTGATGATGCCACAATGAGATCGGGGCGCGACACCCGAAGCCCGTTCCATCCGGCCATTGCGGCATATCGAGCATAGGCCTGTAGACGCTCACGCGTCGTCATCGCGTTGCGGTATGGCACCCGGAGCGTCTGTAGCGATACGCCACTCGGCACCCACTCAAACTGATGCGCAATGCGGCGTTCCTGCCCCGTCTGCGTCGTAATCATGGTCACATCGTGGTGCCCCGCCAGCGCCTGCACCAACGCGTATGGACGGCCCGCAGTGGGACAGTCGGGCGTGTGGTAGTATTGCAGCAGCACCAGTATGTGCATACAGGAGGCAAAAGGAAACCAGTAAGACCTACGAAACCACACGCGCCGGAACGCCGACAACTGTGGCGCCCGGCGGAACATCTTTCGTGACCAC
The DNA here is from genome assembly GCA_964494425.1 of uncultured Rhodothermales bacterium. Classification (GTDB taxonomy): domain Bacteria; phylum Bacteroidota; class Rhodothermia; order Rhodothermales; family Salinibacteraceae; genus Longimonas. Next base: position 15,042 of record CAZBTM010000027.1, read on the forward strand.
GGCGCCTGCTCCAACCGTCGCCCCAGCGCCTACGTGGCACTGCGGGAGCACCACGCTTCCGGCGCCAAGCCGAGCGCCGGTGCCAATGTGCACATGACCTGAGAGGCGCACACCTGGATGGAGCGTTGCAAACGATTCCAGCACGGCATCGTGACCCAGCGTGCACTGCGCATCGACGATGGTGTGCGCGTGCAGCGTAACGTTCTCCATCAGCACGCTTCCGGCGTATAAGATCGTGCCTTCGGCGACAGAGGCCGTGCGTGGCACATGCACCGACGGGTCCACAAGAGCGCCTGCTGACGCACAACTGGCAGGTATCTGCGCAGCAACACGCTGCCGAACATCGCTGTGCCCAACCGCAATGACGCATGCCACCTCCGGGTATGCATCGAGCCAGTCGCATCCCCCCAGAACGGGAACAGAGCGCACATGTGAGTTGTGGCGGGCCGGATCGTCATCAAGCAGGCCGCGGAGGGTCCACATTGGATCGCTGGATGCCGCGTTGATGCGCTCTACCAGCGCGACGGTCTCGCACCCCAAATCGCCTGCACCAATAATAACAACCGGGTTCACAGCGGAGCAGCGTTACGAGGAGGAAGGAGACGATTGTGCAAACGCGTCGTTAGCACCGGTGGGGCCATACACCCCCGTCCCACGCCACAGCACCCGTGGGGTGTGCAGCAGAATTTCTGCATCGACCCAAAGCGACTGGTGCTTCACATACCACACGTCCAGCCGGATGCGCTCGGGCCACGACAGGGCATTGCGCCCGTGGATCTGGGCCCAGCCCGTTAGCCCCGGCTTAACATGCAAACGGTTGCGCTCAAACGCCCCATAGCGGCGAACCTGATCGAGCAGCGTGGGACGCGGGCCAATAAAACTCATATCGCCGCGTACGATATTCCACAGCTGCGGAAGCTCATCCAGCGCCCAGCGCCGCAAGAAGGCACCGGTACGAGTGCAGTGCGCACGGGGACGTTCCGGGTCTTTAGGTCCAAGGCGGAGCGTCCGAAACTTGTAGATGCGGAAGGGCTGCCCGTGCTGCCCCGCACGCTGCTGCATGAAGAACACCGCGCCCCCGTCAAACAAGGCAATGGCCCCCGCAATGAGCATCAGTAGCGGACTCAATATCACCAGCCCTCCAGCGGCCAGGATGCGTTCAGCAATCGACTTACAGGCGGCGTAACTCATGAGGTGGAAAGCGGCATTCTGTTGGATTCAGGAGCGCATGCGGGCAGGTGCGTGTGCAGCGCATCCCCCACACGACGGATCTGTGTCTCGGTGATATCGGCGAAGAACGGAAGCGCCAGCGTCCGCGCCGCCACCGATTCGCAGTGCGGGAACGCCCCCTCTCGAAACCCGAAGCGCTCGCGGTAGAGCGGTTGCAGGTGGATGGCCGGAAAGTAGGGCGCACAGCCAATGCCATCGGCTTGAAGCGCCGCACAGAGGGCATCGCGATGCGTGTGCGTCCACGGCGGGCGCAACTCGATGACGTACACGAACCAGCTGCGTTTGGCGTTCGCCAGCGCCTGGGAGGGGCGCCGAAGCATCTCGGAAAGAGAAGCGAGCGCTTCGTGGTAATCGGTGGATGCGCGGGCGCGTGCCTTCAGGATAGCATCGAGGCGGTCGAGTTGGGCAGCGCCCAGGGCGGCATTCAGTTCGCTGAGGCGGTAGTTGTAGCCCAGGCGCACGTGGCGCATCTGTCCCCGCGTGGCGCGCCCCTGGTTGCGGAGCGAGCGGCACGTTTCAGCCAGCGCCGCATCGTTGGTGGTGATGCAGCCGCCCTCTCCGGTGGTAATCTGCTTATTTGGATAGAAGCCAAAGCCAGCCGCATCCCCCCAGGCCCCAATTGGCGTATCTCCGATCGATGCGCCCAGCGCCTCGCACGAGTCGGCAATGAGCGCCAAGTTGTGTGCATCAGCGATTTCGCGCAAGCGGGGCCAGGGCGCCGGGCGTCCGAACACGTCGACCGCGAGGATGGCGCAGGTGTCCGGCGTGATGGCCGCTTCTATGCGTGCCGGATCGATGTTGTAGGTGGCGGGGTCGATGTCAACAAACTGCGGGGTAAGTCCCTCATACAGCAGTATGTTCGCCGAAGCCACGAAGCTGTACGGCGTGGTGATGACCGTGCCGCCCTCAGGCAGATCGAGGGCCCGCACAATACAATGCAACGCGGCGGTTCCACTGCTTACGCCCACGGCATGATCTACGCTGCAGTGCGCTGCCATTTTTTCTTCGAAGCGCTCCAGTGCAGGCCCCATCGATAAGCGGGTGGACTGCATGACCGTGGCCACCGCCTCACGCTCGTGTGCGGTGATGCTGGGCTGCGAGAGCGGAATGGGGGCAGGCGCGGACATGCCAGAGGCCGAAATTGGTGGGAGAGAATGAACAATGTGCCGCTTCCAATATACATGACCGGGGTGCACAAGTGCTACCGAGACGTAAGACCGCGCTGATGCGCTCCGATTCCTAATGCAAAACACGAAGCGAAAATTGCACAAATACGCGCTTGTGCTTCATCTATCGTGTGCTATTGCGCGTGTTCTACTATTGTATCGTTGCATTTACCCGTTGTGTCGTGCAGGTTGCTGTATCATGCAGACTGGGGCCTGGATGTCACTCGCAATGGCCATCGATGATAAGGTAGGGCCATGCGTTCCCACGCAATATAGAACCTGCAACACGATTCGAATCTACACGCGTCTCTGCTGCATGTTGGCTTCGATGCCCTCTCGTATGTCTTCGTTCCGTATGTCTTCGTTCGAATCAGAGCGTGGCTGTGTTGCCACGGCGATGCGCCAAACCGCTATAGCAGATAGGACCAATGCCCCCGGGGGCATAGCGCCAACAGTCCATACAGAGACTGCATGAATCGCGTACTGTACAACCGCCTGGACGGTGCAGCTGTGCGCGCCATCCTTTTCCGAATTGATATCAACTGTTGAACCATGAACATTGCCATGATTGGCACCGGTTATGTAGGCTTGGTGTCGGGAACGTGTTTTGCCGAAATGGGCAATCGCGTCGTATGTGTTGACATTGACGAGAACAAGGTCGACCAGCTCCGGAACGGCCAACTTCCGATCTACGAGCCCGACTTGGAGCACTACTTTAGCCGCAACACGTCGGAGGGCCGCCTCACCTTTACGACGGATTTGGCCGAGGGGGTGGCGCACGCCGAACTCATCTTTCTGGCCCTGCCCACGCCTCCCGGCGAAGACGGATCCGCCGACCTCTCGTATGTGCTGAATGCCGCGGGCGAGATTGCGGACCTCATCGCGAAAGAAGACGACGACCGCTACCGCCTTATCATTAATAAGAGTACGGTGCCAGTGGGTACCGCCGACCGCGTGCAGAACGTGATGGAGGAGGCGGGATTGCAGGCCGGGGAACAGTTCGATGTCGTGTCGAACCCCGAGTTCTTGCGCGAAGGCGTCGCCGTAGACGACTTCCTGAAACCCGACCGTGTGGTCATCGGCACCTCCAGCGATGAGGCCGCCGATATGATGACGCGCCTCTACGAGCCCTTCGTGCGGCAGGGCAACCCTATCGTCGTAGTCGACGAGCGGTCTGCTGAGATGATCAAGTACGCAGCTAACTCCATTCTGGCCACGCGCATCTCGTTCATGAACGAAATCGCCAACCTCTGTGAGAAGGTTGGGGCCAATGTTGACAAGGTGCGCCTCGGCATCAGCAAAGATCACCGCATTGGGCGGCACTTCCTGTATGCGGGCATCGGATTCGGCGGCAGCTGCTTTCCCAAGGACGTGCAAGCACTGCACCGCACGGGACGCCAGAACGACTACAACTTCCAGATTCTGGATTCGGTGCTCAAGGTGAACGACCAGCAGCGCGAGCTGCTCGCTAAGCGCGTCATTGACTACTTCGATGGCAACGTACACGGTAAGAAGGTGGCCATCTGGGGGCTTTCGTTCAAGCCGAACACCGACGACATCCGCGAAGCGCCCTCGCACATCATC
>CAZBTM010000028.1:0-12108 GCA_964494425.1 uncultured Rhodothermales bacterium
CGCCGCATGCGTCCCATGAAAAGGATGTGCCGTTCCCCGAAGCGCCCAACGGCATTCTGGGCCTGGAAACCGCCTGGGGACTCGTGGGCCGCCACCTGTTGGCGCCCGGGGTATGCTCACTGATGCAGGCGGTGCAGGCGCTCACAGTGGCGCCGCGCCGCATCTTGCGGCTGCCCGCGCCGACGTTCGAGCCGGGGGCCGCGGCCACCCTCACGGTGTTCGACCCCGACAAGCGGTGGACGTTCACCGAGGCCCACATCCGCTCGAAGAGCCAGAATACGCCGTTTGTGGATACAGAGCTTGTGGGCAGGGCCCATGGTATCTACCGGGCTGGGCAGTGGGTAGACTGCAGCACCGTGCCAACGCGCGCCGCGAGCCGGGTTGCATAGACGCCCCGGCGCGCACCACGAAGACAGTGGCATCAACAAGAAAACGCTGCCCGTCGCATCCTCATGCCGAGGAGACGGGCAGCGTTGCTTTTGGGATGTGCCGAAGCAACCCCGAAGCGAAACAGGAGCGGTACCCCCTATCGGTCAACGACGATCTCGCGCTCGGTGTAATTGAACATGCCGGGCACGCGCTCGCCGTTTTCGTCGAGCAGTTCGAGCGTGAACGTGTAGGTGCCGCTGTCGAGTCCTTCAACGAAAGCGGGCGTCCACTCATCCATCGTGAGCTCGGCGACCGGTTCGTCTGCTCCCTCTTCCTGGATCGTGTAATGGGCGCGGTATCCATCTGCGCTCAGTTGCACGTTGTAAAGATAGAAGTCGAGCATAATGCGTTCGGCCCCGTCGCCGCTGTAGGTGCCTTTCGGGCGGCTGTAGATGATGCTGGGGGCTCCTTCTTCGAGCGGGAATTCTTCGCCCTCGGCCTCCTCGCCCACGTAGAAGTTCACGACATCGAAAGCGTCTTCGCTTTTAACGCTCTCGTGGAAGGATCGGCTGGGGAAGACAAAGGCTGAGTACGCACCAGGGCCCAGTTCGCCGAGGCTGAAGGGCTGGCCCTCGGCGTTATAGTTCGCAAAGTACGGGTCGTTGTTCACAATGATATGCGTGTGCTGGCCGTTGCCCGAATTAGCCAGCTGCTCGCGGCGGGGTACGTCGGTCTGCTCGCCGGGCGTGAAGCTTTCGATAGCCACCTCGACGTTCACCTCTCCAGAATCGAGTATGGCTCCCTGAGCAGGCGCTGCAAAGCGGGCGGTAGCCCCTTCAATAGCAGGAGCGCGCTCGCCGGGTTCCAGGGTTACAGTGCTGGTGGTGTCCACGGTGCCAGACGTGCTCTCATTGGATGCGTCGCCACCGCATCCAGTAGCCAAGAGCAGGGTGGCGGCCCCAAGGGCCATCAGGTATGTAACGCGATGTGGAATAGAAAGCATAAGTCGAGGACGCAATAAGCAAAAAAAGGAAGGTGGGGTACTCCATGCACTGTTGCGTAACAGCACGCGGCATACTGCCGGTTCCGCGAGTTGCGCAATCGTGAGATGTTAGTGGCTGCACTCGCGCAATGGGAAACGTGAACCACTGAGAGCGCCATGATAAAGCCCCTCGGTGAGATCGGCGTAGAGCATGATGCACAATAGAAGGATATAGAGGCAAGGGGCTGTCTCGGAACACTAATCAACTAAAAAGTTATACAGTTTTGCTTGTAGACATGCATTGCCTCGAACGCATTATGATCATACCGCGCCTGTATTTCATTGCTGCCTGCGTGTTTGCACTGGGAAGCCTTCCAAGCGCCTATGCCCAAACGCCCGACACGCTTACGCTATCGGTACACGAAGCCGTTGAGCGGGCACAGGAGCAGAACTACCAGGTGCAGACGGCCGCAGCGGAGACCGAGGCGGCCCAGGCTGGAGCACGCCAAACGCTGGCGACTTTTCTGCCGCAGGTTTCGGTGTCGGAGAATGCGACATCCACTACGGATCCGCTCAACGCGTTTGGTTTTCTGCTGAAGCAGGAGACCGTTACGCAGGCTGACTTCGCCCCCGCGTCGTTGAACGATTCCGATCGCATAGACAACTACACCACGCAGGTTACTGTGCAGCAGCCTGTGCTCAACCTGGACGGTCTATTTGAGCGTCGGGCGGCTAATCGGCAGGCTCAAGCAGCTGAGCTGGGAACGCAGCGCACCGCCGAAATGGTGCGATTTCAGGTGCGAAGGCAGTACTATGGGCTCGTATTGGTCCACGAACGCGAGTCGGTCATTGCGGCGGCGCTGCAGGCGGCACGCAGCAACCAAGACCGTGCTGAAGACCTCTTCGATCAGGGCATGATCACCCAGGCCGATGTGCTGGCAGCACGGGTGCGTGTGCTTGAACTGGAGGCCGATCAGACCGAAGTGCAGGCGGCTGTTGAGGATGCTTCAGATCAACTCCGGTATCTACTTGGCATCACCGAAAAAACACGTATTGCTCCGACCGACGAACTGCCCGATCCCATCGACACGCCCTCGCAGATCGACGTGCAGGCGGTGAATGCCGAGCGCTCCGACATGCGTGCGCTACGCCTGCAGCGCGATGCTGCTGAGCAGCGTGTGAAAGCTGCACGTGCTGCGTTCCTGCCTACGGTGAATGCGCAAGGCGGATATCAGTGGAATGATACAACACCGTTCGGCACCAAAGGCCAGAGTTGGACGATCGGTATATCGCTTCAGTGGAATGTTTTTGGCGGGTTTAAGCAGATCGGTGGGATGCAGCGGGCACAGGCGAACGAGCGTGCGTCTATGCTCGCTGTGCGCGACCGGCGGCTGCAGAACGAGGTTGAAATTGAAGCGGCACTGCGCGCACTGAGCACTTCGCGCGAGCGCATTGCGCAGACCCAGGCGGTGGTCGAGCAGGCCCGCGAGTCGTTCCGCCTGCGCTCCGATCGGTTTGAACAGGGAATTGAGAGTACCACCGACCTGCTGCAAGCCGAAGCCCAGTTGGCCGAAAGCCGCCTCGCAGCCCTGCAGGCGCAATACGCGCATGCCACTAACCGCTTCCGGCTCGAACTGCTCACCGAACGTTCACTGCGCTGATTGCTGCGAACTGCCGCTGTGCGCGCGCCCTTACGCTTCTGCCATCTTGTCGTCCATGCTTAACATGCTTTCTCGACTTCGCATTCCGTTTGCTATGCACCCGTCTTCCCGCGTCCTCATACCGATTCTAATTTTTGTACTGTCTGCCAGCCTGGGTGCATGCGGCAGCGAGGCTCCCGAGGCGCCCCCCGAGCAGTCGCCTGTAGCTGTACAGGTGGAAACGTTGACTGAAACCACCCACCCCAGGCAGTTTGCGTACACCGGCACCGTGGCAGGTACCGAGCGCATCCCCCTGAGCACGCGCATGATGGGCCGCGTTGATGCGGTCTTGGCTGAAGAGGGCACGCCGGTTCAGGAAGGGCAGGTGCTTGCGCGCATCAGCGCCGATGGCATGCGTGCGCAGCGGCGGCAGGCTGAAGCCCAGAAACAGGAGGCTGAGGCCGCCTTGCGCAACGCACGCACGCAGTTTGCCCGCCTGGATACGCTGCTGCAGCGTGGAAGCGCCACCCAGCAAGCCTACGACGCTGCTGAAGCGCAGTACGAACGCGCTCAGGCACAGGTCGAAGCGGTCAACAATCGCCTCGATGAAATCGACGATGCGCTCTCGTACACCACCATCACCGCACCCGCAGCGGGCATCGTAGTCGAAAAACGGGCCGAGCAAGGGGCCATGGCCGCCCCCGGACAGCCGCTGGAGGTGAGCCGCCTCTTGGAGGTGCGCACGCAGGTGCCCGAGCGCGCCATCAACCGGGTGGCCACGGGCGACACGGTGCGCGTAGTTGTACCGGCTCTGGGCGATACCCTGAGCGGACACATCAATGAGGTGAACCCCAGCGCCAACCCGGCCACCCGGCAGTTTCGCATGCGTGTGATGCTGCACAATCCGTCTGCATCCGTAAAGTCGGGGATGTACGCGCAAGTGATGCATGAGTCGGGGGCTGAGCAGCTGCTTACCGTGCCCACCGAAAGCCTGGTTGAGCGCGGGCAGCTCACCGGGGTGTACACGGTGAGCAACGATAACCACGCGCTGCTGCAATGGGTGCGCACCGGTACGCCGCGCGGCAGCCGCGTGGTTGTGCTGGCAGGACTGCAGCCCGGCGATCGCTACGTGCGGCGCGCTGAGGGCCGCCTGCACGACGGACGCCCCGTTACGATCCAGAATGCGACGGTGCAGGACTAACACTGTGCAAGACGAACACTGCATTCCCCGCTGCCGCTGCTTGCTCACGCATCCCCTTTACTGCTACTGTTATGGCTACCCAAACTGGTTTGGCCGGGCGTCTTGCTCAGCCATTCATCAACTCGAAAATCACGCCGCTGCTGATGGCGGCTTTCCTGGGCATTGGCATCTATAGCGTGTGGCTTACGCCCAAAGAAGAGGACCCGCAGATTGAGGTCCCCATGGTCGACATTATGGTGCAGCAGCCCGGGGCCACCCCTGAGGAAGTGGAGAGCCGCATCGTGGAGCCCTTGGAGCGGCTGCTGGGCAATATTGAGGGCGTGGAGTACATCTACGCGAACGCGATGCAGGGGCAGGCCGCCGTCAGTGTGCGCTACTATGTGGGCGAAGACATTCCGCGCAGCCTGGTGAAGCTCTACGAACAGATCCTAAAACGCATGGAGCAGATGCCGCCCGGCGCCTCCATGCCGCTGCTCAAGACGCGCGCAGTGAACGACGTGCCCATCCTCTCGCTCACCCTGCACAGCGATACCTACAGCGACTACGAACTCCGGCAGATGGGCACGGAACTCGCCTCCGAGCTGCAGCGGGCCGACGGCGTGGCCGCCATCGATGTCATCGGCGGACGCAAGCGCACGGTGAACGTCCGCATCGATCCGAACCGGCTGATGGCGTACAACCTCGATCTGCCTGCCATTGCCGAGCAGGTGCAGGCCGCGAACAGCCAGCTGCAGTCGGGGTCGTTTCGGTCGGGAAACGCGGAGTATCTGGTGGAAACCGGCGAGTTTCTGGAAACTGCCGAAGACGTACGCAATCTCGTCGTTGGCGTCCACAGCGGACAACCGGTCTACCTGCGCGACGTGGCTACCGTTACCGACGGACCGGGCGAGCCCCAGCGCTACGTGCAGTTTGGATACGGAGCCCACCATCGTCCAGAAGCTGCGGGCGAATCGAATGAATCGAGAGCGGCTGCTTCGAATGAGGCCCTCGCCACGTATCCCGCGGTCACGCTGGCACTGGCCAAGCGCAGCGGCGCCGATGCGATGTCAGTCGCCGAAAATGCCCTGGCCACGCTCGAAGAAACGCGCTCTACCCTCCTGCCGAGCGACGTAACCGTGACGCAAACACGCAACTACGGCGCCTCCGCATCCGACAAGGTGAGCGAGCTGTTCCTGCACCTCATCATCGCCATCCTTACCGTAACCGTGGTTGTAGGGCTGTCGATGGGCTGGCGCGGCGGACTTGTGGTGTTCCTCTCGGTGCCCATCAGCTTTGCGCTCACGCTATTCGTGTACTACATGTTTGGGTACACGCTCAATCGCATCACGCTCTTCGCGCTGATCTTTGTGACGGGCATTGTGGTCGACGACTCGATCATTGTGGCAGAGAATATGGAGCGCCACTTTAAGATGCGAAGGCTGCCGTTTGCCCAGGCCGCCATTGCAGCGATTAACGAGGTCGGCAACCCAACCATTCTGGCGACCTTCACCGTCATTGCGGCGGTGCTGCCCATGGCGTTTGTCTCGGGCCTGATGGGGCCGTACATGAGCCCGATGCCCATTGGCGCCTCGCTTGCTGCGCTCTTTTCCCTGTTCGTTGGGCTCACCATTACGCCCTACCTGGCCTACCGGCTGCTCGACACGAGCCCGGCCACCGACGACACCCCCGACTACCGCCTTGAAGACACCACCATCTACCGCTGGTACACCGCCTCTATTCGTCCGCTGCTCGAAAACCGTACGTTGGCATGGAGCTTTATCGGCGGCACTACAGTGTTGCTGCTGGCCTCGCTATCGCTCTTCTACTTTCAGGCAGTGACCGTCAAAATGCTGCCGTACGACGACAAAGACGAGTTTCAGGTGGTCATTGACATGCCCGAGGGCACGCCGCTGGAGCGAACATCTGCTGTTACACGCGAACTGGGACTCTACCTGGCACAGCGCCCCGAGGTGGTCAATTACCAGACGTATGTGGGGGATGCGTCGCCTATCAACCTGAACGGACTGGTGCGCGGCTATGACATGCGCTCGGCGCCGCACCAGGCAGACATTCAGGTGAACCTGCGTAGCAGCGATGAACGGGACATGCAGAGCCACCCCATCGTCAAGACCATGCGCCCCGACCTGCAAGCCATTGGCGCACGCTACGGCGCAACCATCAAGCTGGCCGAGGTGCCGCCGGGGCCGCCTGTGCGGGCGACCCTTGTGGCCGAGATCTATGGCCCCGATGCGGAGCAGCAGCGTGCCATTGCCGAGCAGGTAAAAACGCTCTTCGCAGAAACTGACGAGGTGGTCGACGTGGACTGGACGGTGCAGGCCGACCAGACGCGCTACACCTTCGCCGTTGACAAGGAGAAAGCCATGCAGATGGGCGTGCCTGCGCAGCGCATTGCCGAGGCGATGCGCATGGGCCTCAGCGGGGCGGATGTGTCTACGCTGCGCGTGGGCGGTGCCGATGACCTGGTTGGTATCGAGGTGCGCCTGGGCGAGGCCGAGCGCTCCAGTCTCGACGCGCTTCGTAACATGCCGGTACAGACGCAGGCCGGCACCACCGTGCCCGTTGGCAACCTGGTGCAGATCAACGAACGCACGCGCCGCCAGCACATCAGCCGCAAAGACCAGCAGCGCGTCGTGTACGTCACTGCCGACGTGGCGGGCGAGGTGGAGAGCCCGGTCTATTCGATGCTCAACGTTGAGGAGCGCCTCGATGAGGTCGAGATGCCTGCCGGATACGACCTGGCAACGCTCTACACCGGGCCGCCCACGGTCGACGATGCGTACTTCCTGAAGTGGGGCGGCGAGTGGACGATCACCTACAAGGTGTTTCGCGATCTGGGGATTGCGTTCGCGGTGGTGCTGCTCATCATCTATATGCTGATTGTGGGCTGGTTTCAGACGCTGACTACGCCTATCGTGATGATGGTTGCTATTCCGCTGTCGCTCATCGGCATTGTGATTGGGCACTGGGTGATGGGCGCGTTCTTCACCGCCACGTCGATGATCGGGTTCATTGCCCTGGCTGGAATTATGGTGCGCAATTCGGTGCTGCTCATCGACTTCATCGATATTCGGCTCGACGATGGGGCACCGCTCAAGCAGGCCGTTATCGAAGCCGGGGCCGTGCGTACGCGCCCCATCTTGCTGACGGCAGGCACGGTGGCTATTGGCGCTTTCGTAATTATTCTGGATCCGGTGTTTCAGGGACTCGCGATCTCGCTCATTGGCGGTGTGATTGCGTCGACTGCGCTTACGCTGCTCATTGTGCCGCTCATTTATTACATGCTGGAGCGCCGCAAAGCGCCCGAGAACCGGGGGCGCGATGGCGCAGCCGCGTCTGGCGCAGCCGCGTCTGGCGCAGCGCCTACCAGTGCTTCGGGCCCCGAGTCTGCCCTCAATTCGACAGGAACCGACTCCGCGACCGATACCGCTGATGCCAACGACACCAACCCTGAGGGGACTGATGACGCTCCTTCTGATGGCAGCCCGCCTCCCGCATCCGCCTAACTGCTTCTTTGAATGAACGAAGGTTTGCTATGAAGCTCGTAGCCGTAATGAGCATCGACACGTACCGCGACGACCTGCTGCGCCTGTACCGCGACCATGCGATTCGGGTGTTCAGCGAGGTCGACATCCGCGGCCACTATCACGACGATGAGTCGACCGCCGCCGATATTGGGTGGTTCGGGCGCTCCAATCTTCCGGCCTATTCCATGCTTACGTGGGCGTTTGTGAGCGATGAGGAGGCGGATGCGTTTATGGAGGCGATTGCGGCGTTTAACACGACGCACGACCCCGACCACCCGGTGCGGGCATTTCAGATGGATGTGGAACGCGCGGTGTAGACCGTTACGCACCGGGCTTGGTCCAGATAAGGCGCACCACGGCGGCCTGACCGCTGTGGCCGGGGCCTTCGCTAAGCGGCACGATGGGCTCGGTGAGCAGCTCGATGCCAGATTCGGGAAAGGCATCGCGCAGATCCTGGGCCGTGACCATCATCTCGACATCGGGCGGACCGCCGCTGGTGTAGCCGTCGGTGCGTTGCTCGGGGCGAAACCACTCGGCCACGAGCGTGCCCCCAGGGGCCAGGCTGGCCTGCATCATCTCGTACAGGCGCGGTTGCCACTGCACGGGCAGGTGCACGTACGTGGCCACGAGGGCCTGCCAGGTGCGATCGGGCGTCCACGTGGTCAGGTCGGCGTGGATGGTTTCGAGTGCGGTGCCCTGCTCGGCGGCCAGCCGCTCGGCCTTCTGGAGGGCAGTATCCGAGTAGTCGAGCAGCGTAACCTCGCATCCGTGGGCCGCTAAATAGACCGCGTTGCGCCCTTCGCCGCCTGCCAGGTCGAGCACGGTGGTGCCGGGCGGTAGTCGATCTTGCTGCGTGGCTATAAAGTGATTGGGGGCGGTGCCGTACACAAAGTGATCGCGGTCGAAGCGGCTGTTCCAGAACGAAGGGTCCATGTAAAGCGAATGGGTGAAGGAGTGTTATGTCTCAGGTCAATGGTTGGGTTGGACGGTCTCCCCGAAATTAGGCAAGACCTTTTGGCCATCTGGCGTTACCAAGCCCCGAGGAGATGGTTCGACTGCGCTCACCGTGACACGCTTCGTGATAGGATGATTGCGGGGCTACCAGCAACATGAGAATTGACAGCGCAGTAAGCAGATGCGGGGCTTGGGACAGTGGGACAGGTTCATCCATTCACACGTCCGGCCAGCGGAGCATGCGAAGTTGGTATCATTCGCCCGAGAAGAGTTCGTCCACGTCTACTTCAATGTCGGTGGCCGGGTCGGTAAGCGTGCCTCGATCAAATGTGCGCGGCTTTGCACCGTCGGTATACACCGTAATGGTTTGCATGGCCGGCTGTACGAGCCAGCACGATTCTACCCCAGCATCCAGCATGTCGTAAATCTTATCGGCCACGTCTTGTGTGCTCTGCGACGGGCTTACGATCTCCACAGCCAAAAGCGGGGGCTCGCTAACCCGGGTGGTGTCGTGCGCAAATGTAATCTTGCGCTTCCGAAACACGCACAGATCGGGCGTCAGGCGCATATCGCCCAGCTGGAGCGTTAGTTCGCTGGCGACGGTGTACTCATCGCGATGCGGGCCAAAAGCGAGAGAAAGGAGAAACTGAAGATGACCGTGATTTAGGCTGGGCAAGGGCTTGCCGCGTTCTTGTTCGTAGGTGCTGGCGGATTCAGAGCGCGCGTCTTCAGCGTGCGCTGCTTCAGATAGCGATTTGGCGGGCGCACGGGGCGCGTCAACGTCGGGAGCAGGCATAGGGTGCGTTCGGCAATCATAAAGAGGATTCTGTGGGGCTGCATATACGCGGTAGCGTCGTGAAGATTCCGTGGGTGCGGTGCAGGAGATACCGATCCCGAGGGCTGGTATCTGGTTAAGGCGTTTCGCCGCGCTCGCGAAGCACGCGCTGCAGCACCGAGTCGGCTTTGGTGACGCTGCGCATGCAGAGGCGGGCCGTGAGGCGAGTCTGCTCGACCTCCGAAAGGTCGGCGTGTGCGCCCTGGCGCTGCATGCGGTCGTGGCGCGCGTGGTACAGGCCCACGGCCGCTGCTACCGAGATGTTAAAGCTCTCGGTGAAGCCATCCATGGGGATGATGCAGGAGACATCGGCAGCGTCACGGAGCGTCTCGGACACGCCGTCGCGTTCGTTGCCGAAGACGAGTGCGGTGGGCGTGGTAAAGTCGAGCGAAGCAATGGGCACCGCCTCGTCGTCCAGGTACATAGCGGCCACGCGGTAGCCCCGCTGCTGAAGATGCTCAACACACGGCACGGGCGCGTCCCACTGATGCACATCCAGCCAGCGCTGCGCGCCCTTGGCCGTGCGCTCGGAGTGCTTGTAGCGTCCGCCCGTGGCAATGACATGTAGATCCTGATAGCCCATGGCCTCGGTCGAGCGCATAACGGCGCTTACGTTGCCGGTGTTGACCACGCCCTCAATGACGGGCACCACGGTACGGGTGCGCTTGGCCACAATCTGGCGGATGCCGTTCAGGCGGCGGTCCCGCATAAAGGGGCGCAACAGTTCGATGATGCGGCTTGGTGCCAGCGTATAGTCGCCCACCTGCAGCGGGGCTGTAGGATCGTCGGGCCGCGGCGGATGATCGGGCGCGGCATCGGGCCCAATGAGCTGATGCATGGCGTTACGCGCTTCCGGTGGGGTAGACTCAGGCATAGGCGGTAGAAAAAACAATCGATATATGCGCCTCTGTAATGCACTGTGGATACGATATGTCCACGCTTGCCCGTATATTCCGCATGACGTAGTAAATGTTGCTCGCCACCTTTTTGACTTGACCCACAAAATACGATGACCTATTCAGTTCGCATGGCACTCCGCACAGTTGGCGTAAGCGTGCTTTTGTGTTTGGCTACGGCCCAGATAGGAACGCCAACATGGGCGCAGTCGGCCGCCAACATTATCGACGAGGCGGATGCTGCGCATCAGGCCATGGCACAAGACATCCGCTCATTTACGGTAGAAACCGAGGGCGAGACGAACCGCTATGAGCGCAGCGAGGAAAACGGACGTTACATTTACCGCATAAGCAACGCCAGCGGCCCGGCCAGCGCCGATGACATGCCGGTGATGGGTTTCCTGGATGAGTCGTACCTTCAGGGATTGAAGGAAGAGGCCGTGTACGAGGGCACGGAGTCGATCGACGGCGTAGCGACGCACGTGCTGTTTGTCGAAGACCCGAGCCGCCTGGAGTCGTACGCCAGCATGGAGGGGCAAGAGTTCCAGGGACTGGAGTCGATGCGCTTCTACCTGCGTACCGACAACCTGATGCCTGCCCGCTTCCTGTTCAAGGCGGTACTGCCTGAAGACGCAATGGAAGGCGCCCCGTTTCAGGTTGGGCCGGGACCGATCACGTTCCAGGTAGACTTCCGTGACTACCGGACCATTGACGGGCTGGTGTATCCGTTTGTAACCGAGATGCGCAACGACATGATGGAGCAGATGCCTGAGGAGCAGCGCCGACAGATGGAGCAGATGCGTGCGCAGATGGAGGCGCAGATGGAGCAGATGCCGCCTGAGCAGCGCCAGATGATGGAAGAGCGGATGGGTGAGCAGTTTGCGCAGATGCAGGCCATGATGAGCGGCGAACCCGTGCGCACGACCGTGACCAATGTAACGGTGAATGAGTAGCAGTCTCAGGCTGACCTGATATTCTGTGACTGTTGCGTCACGCTTTCTATGCGCAGCGATCAACGACAGCCGCGCTGTCGTTGGGGCTGCGCGTTTTGTATGGCACCTGCGTAGAAGCACGTAACGCAGATGCCAGAGCCAAGCAGGATATGGCCAAGCAAGATGTGAGTAGACTACGTGCACTCGTACTCGTGACTTTCGATCCAGAGCCCCAACGCATATGACCCTGACTAACGCCGTTGCCCTTGTGACCGGAGCCAGCTCCGGGCTGGGACAAGAAATCAGTGTGCAGCTCATTGAGGCGGGGGTGCAAGTCTTCGGACTCGCACGCAGCACCGAGCGCCTGCAAGCGCTGCACGATACATATGGTGATGCCTTCATTCCGTGTACGGCCGATGTGCGCGATCAAGACGCCATCAACGCGGTGTTCGAGACGATTAAAGAGAAGGCGGGGCGCCTTGACATCCTCATAAACAATGCAGGCCTGGGCCGCTTTGGCCCGATCGATGAGATGGCTGTTGAAGACTGGGATGTGCAGCACGATACCAATTTGCGTGGGCTGTATCTATGCACCCGGGCGGCGGTACCTATGATGCGGGCCCAAAATGAAGACAGCGGATTCGGCGGCCACATCGTCAATATCGCATCGATCGCGGGGCTCATCGGAAACCCCAATATCTCTGCATACAACGCCAGCAAGTTTGGCGTGCGCGGGTTCAGCCAGGCGCTAATGAAGGAAGTGCGGGGCGCAGGA
>CAZBTM010000028.1:12139-13569 GCA_964494425.1 uncultured Rhodothermales bacterium
GGGGTTGATATGACCGATAACCCGCTACGGGCCGAAGACGTGGCGGCCACGGCGATGCATGTGCTGCGGGCTCCTGAAAACCATCTCATCTCTGAAGTGGTCGTGCGCCCGTTGCGTCCGCGCAATGACATGTAAGCAAGCGGATTACCTATAAGAAGCCGACGACCCCCTTGTGGGCATTACTGCAAGGGGCGAAAGGCCTGTGTGAGTGGCGCATCGGAAGACCCAATGGCATCGAGGAGAGCGTCGGGGGTCATTGGATAGCGCCGCTCGGTGCCAGCGCGAATGTCGAGCGTGCGCTCGTCGGCCGGGAAAAGGTATTGCCATACAAATTGCTTTGAGGCCCAGGGAAACTGACGTACGACTTCATCGGGTACGTCGACCGTGCCGTATCCGGCGGCAAGATCGCGGTCGTGTAGGTCGCGTACGTGAGCGCGTTGCTCGCGAAGCGGCTCTTGCAACGACTCAGGGAATGAGACACTGCGATCTGCACAGCCGGTCGAACTCGACACGAGGATGGTGCGCTTGGCGACTGCGACATCTCCCACGCGTAGGCGTAGTGCCTCTTTTAAGTTGAGGTCGGTGTAACATACAACGAGGGCCAGCACACGCTCAGGCCCGTTCAGTTGCGATACGATCTTGCGCTTTTCTTTGTCGGTAAGCGTAGCCAAGCGATAGCCGTCGCCGCAGACCGTTTGGCGGAGCAGACGCTCATGATAAAAGACCAGTGCCTCTGCTGCGCTCTGGTAGGTAGATTCATCAGAGTGGGGGCTGTCGCGAATCTGGGTAAGGAAGCGTTTTACATATGCGGGGCGCGGTGCTCCCAAGCACTGGCGCTTCAAGTAGTCAAGATAGCCCTGAATCCAGGTGCCGTATAGCGTGCGCTTCCGTTCGCTGAGTCCAGGGGCACGGTCGAGTTGGGCAAGTGCAATAGCTGGCGAAGAAAGCGCCTGGGTGTCGGGAGACGGGACAGCAAGCGCCTCAGAAGGTTCGTCGTCTTGGGACCGGGCGTGGGGAGGAGCGTCTGTAAGGGGTTCTGGCATTACAGTAGACGTCAAAAAGTTGATGGCAGAACGCGTTTGAGCACCGGAAAGTCGTAACGGACAGGTAGGCGGTGTGCAGATAGATCGGAGCGGTCAGGAGGACGAGGTGGGGGCTGGCCGAGAGGCCAGCGGGTACCGCCGCCCAACACGATCGTCGTGTTATACACGATTGCAGGAGTACTGTGTGATATCAGCGGTCTGCCTCAAGCAGGCCTCTTAAGCCTGTGGGGTTGAGGAACAGACCTGCACAGAAGCTATGCCAGGTGCGTTTTGACAGCATCCTTGATCCACCAAGATGTAGGTCTGTTTAGATACGAACACAGACCGCAAAGTGGTGAATATTACCTCCTTTGTTACGTAATCTCTGATTCGTGTAATGAGTATGCA
>CAZBTM010000028.1:13585-16260 GCA_964494425.1 uncultured Rhodothermales bacterium
TATAGTATGTTTATTCACATAAGTTAAATGTGAAAATAAAAAAGAAGGAGATTTGTATCATGTCAGTGCTTTGTGACGACACAAACGTCACTGCGTTTGGCGACCCCGTTTAGACGAGGAGGCAGGAGGAACGGCAGCCTCAAGATAAGGAGGAGTAAGCCTCGATATGCGCATGTCGTACACGTGCTCTCTACACAGGTACCTCTATACTACATCTACATAGATGCCTTGCTCTTTAAGATGACTGACAATATGGTCATCCACAGAAGCATCAGTAATGACCCGGTGCACCGCATCAAGTCCACAGATGCGACGCAGGCTACGGCGCCCGAACTTGCTGGAGTCGGTCACGATGATTACGCGCTGTGCCGCGCGAATCATGTACTGGTTGAGATGAGCTTCGGGCGCATTGGCGGTGGTAAGCCCATGGTCAAGATCGAACCCGTCGACGCCAAGGAAAAGCTTGTCGCATGCATACTCCTTCATCATCTCTTGGGCATAGGGGCCGACCACTGATTTCGAGGTGCGGCGCACCATGCCGCCAA
Source organism: uncultured Rhodothermales bacterium (assembly GCA_964494425.1). Lineage (GTDB taxonomy): Bacteria > Bacteroidota > Rhodothermia > Rhodothermales > Salinibacteraceae > Longimonas. The sequence goes on from CAZBTM010000028.1 coordinate 14,131, forward strand.
GCATAAGCACCTCTACATCCTGAAGGTGGGCCACCTCAAGCGCAACGTTCATGGCGCTGGTAATGACCGTGAGTTCTGACTTGTCGCGCAGGTGGCGGGCTACCTGTGTCATCGTTGTGCCCGAGGCCAGAATGATGGAGTCGCGGGCCGCCACCAGGTTCGCAGCCGCCTTTCCAATGCGGCGCTTTTCCTCGGTGAACTGAGTGACTTTCTCATCGAGCGGACGGTCACGCACGTAGGGGTCACGCACGTTGGCTCCCCCATACGTGCGATGAAGCAAGTTGCGGCTTTCGAGTTTTTGGAGATCCTTACGAACTGTAACCTCTGAGACATCCAGACGCTTGCTCAGATCCGATACGGTTACGTATCCATGCTCTTTGAGACGCCGTAGAATGATCACCTCGCGTTCAGCAGGGCCGTGATTTTTGTCGGGCATGAGGGATAAGGCTGTAGTCCGAAAAAAACAGATCCACGGAAAGAAAGCGCTTCCGGCTATAAAAAGCACCTCGTGCGCCTACAAATGGAAGGAGTCTGTGATCCAATCTCTCCCGCGTTGCTATAACGTAACAATTGAGCGTTAAGCAAATGTTGACAAAAGCGCTTCCACGCCCTATTGTATGATTGTCGATCCGAAAGGAAACGAAACGTTTTGATACGAACAGCAGGTGATCGTAATGGGATACATTCTCGCATTTGACCAGGGCACGACGAGCTCGCGTGCCATCATTTTCAACCGAAACGGACAGATTGAAGGCACAGCCCAGAAAGAGTTCGAGCAGATCTTCCCGAAACCCGGGTGGGTAGAGCACGACCCCAGCGAGATCTGGTCGTCGCAGGTGGGCGTGGCTGCGGAGGTACTCAGCCGCACGGGTATCTCATCCGATGACATTGAAGCCATCGGTATCACCAATCAGCGCGAGACCACGGTAGTGTGGGATCGCCGTACGGGCGAGCCGGTCTACAACGCCATTGTCTGGCAAGACCGCCGCACGTCCGAGATGTGCGACACGTTAAAAGACGAGGTCGGCATTGATCTCTTCCAGGAAAAGACAGGGCTTATCATCGATGCCTACTTCTCGGGCACAAAGGTCAAGTGGATTCTTGACAACGTAGAAGGAGCCCGCGAAAAAGCAGAAGCGGGGCATCTTGCCTTTGGCACGATAGACAGCTGGCTCGTGTGGAAGCTCACACGCGGGGGGCAGCACATCACGGATGCCACCAACGCCAGTCGTACTCTACTCTACAATATCCGCGAGAACGAGTGGGACGACGAACTGCTCGACATTCTCGACGTGCCGCATAGCATGCTGCCCGAGGTGCGCTCCTGTAGCGAAGTCTACGGCCATGTCCACAACGGCGTGCTTACCGGCGACATTCCCATCGCAGGCATCGCCGGCGACCAGCAGGCCGCGCTCTTTGGACAGATGTGTACCAAGAGCGGCATGAGCAAAAACACGTATGGCACCGGCGCTTTCCTGCTTCAGCATACCGGGACCGAAGCGGTTCATTCCGAAAACCGCCTGCTTACTACGATCGCTGCCGATATCGATGGCGAGGTCACCTACGCGCTTGAAGGCAGCATCTTCATTGCGGGCGCTGTGGTGCAGTGGCTGCGCGACGGACTCGGCATCATCGACTCCTCGGCCGAGGTAGAAGCGCTTGCACGTAGCGTCGAAGACAACGGCGGTGTGTACGTAGTCCCCGCATTTTCTGGACTTGGGGCCCCACACTGGGACCAGTACGCTCGCGGCACAATTGCTGGCATCACGCGCGGCGTGACCGACGGGCACATCGCCCGCGCCTCGCTCGAAGGCATTGCCTATCAAGTCGTCGATGTGATTGAGGCCATGGAGGCCGACTCGGGCATCGAAACGAAGGAACTGCGCGTGGATGGTGGAGCCGCCGCCAACGACCTGCTGCTCCAGTTCCAGTCCGATATCTTGCAGGTACCTGTTATTCGCCCTGAGGTGACGGAAACGACCGCACTGGGCGCTGCCTATCTGGCCGGACTCGCCGTAGGCTACTGGAATAGCCAGGAAGATATCGCGAAGCAGTGGAAAGAAGACCGCCGCTTCACGCCGTCGATGGAGCCGGAGCTCGTTGAAGAGCTGCGCGAAGGCTGGCGCAAAG
>CAZBTM010000028.1:16270-18867 GCA_964494425.1 uncultured Rhodothermales bacterium
GCTCGACCGTGCCAAAGCATGGACCGGTCCGGCAGCCCGCCCCGCCAAAGTTGAGGCGTAACGCGGCATAGACAACGTGGCACGAGGGGCCTGGCATCCATAACCTGCGGCTGGGCTCCTCGTCTGTCACGTCAACACTACGTTTTTTCGCTTAACGACACTGACCTATGCAACGTGACGCTGGACAACAAGCGCTAAATGCGCACGACGGTCCGTGGGACTTTATCGTGATTGGTGGAGGGGCCACCGGGCTGGGTACGGCCATTGAGGCGGCGGCCCGTGGGTACGACACGCTCTTGCTGGAGCAGCACGACTTTGCGAAGGCGACCTCCAGCCGCTCCACGAAGCTGGTACACGGCGGCGTGCGGTACCTGCAACAGGGCAACATTTCCTTGGTCCTCGAAGCGCTGAAAGAGCGCGGACGCCTCCAGAAGAATGCGCCCCATCTGGTGCACAATCTGGCGTTTGTCGTGCCGAACTACGACTGGTGGGAGGGCCCGTTCTACGGCATCGGCATGAAAGTGTACGACATGCTGGCCGGACGCCAAAACTTTGGGCGCTCGAAGCACCTCAGTCTCGACGAAACCCTCGAACACTTGCCAACCATTGAGCCGAAAGGCTTGCGGGGCGGCGTGATCTACTATGATGGGCAGTTCGACGATGCGCGCCTGGCCGTCAATATGGCGCAGACCTTCGTAGAACAGGGCGGCACTGCCCTCAACTACATGAAGGTCACCGATCTACTGAAAGCTGACGACGGCTACGTGAATGGCGTGGTGGCCGAGTGCCAAGAAACCGGCACCACCATGAACATTGAGGCGCGCGCTGTGATCAACGCCACCGGCATCTTTACGGATAGCATCCGCAAGATGGATGATCCTACGGTGAGCGATACGCTGCGTCCGGCCCAGGGCACGCACATTGTGCTCGATCGCTCCTTTTTGCCGGGCGAGGCCGCCATCATGATCCCCAAGACCGACGACGGGCGCGTGCTTTTTGCCATTCCGTGGAACGATCGCGTGGTGGTGGGCACGACCGATGAAGAAGTCGACGGCCCCGAAATGGAGCCGGTGCCGATGCAGAAAGAACTCGACTTTCTGGTGGAGCACGCCGGTCGCTACCTGACCAAAGACCCAACGCCAGACGACGTACTCTCCGTATTTGCTGGCATTCGTCCGCTTGTTACGGATCCTACGAACCCGGGCTCGGGCGACACCTCCGAGATCTCGCGCGACCATGTGCTGCACATCTCGAACAACGGGCTCGTCACCATCTCGGGCGGGAAGTGGACGACCTACCGCCAGATGGCCGAGGACACGATCGACCAGGCCGCTACGCTGGCAAATGTGGAAGAGCGTCCGTCGGTCACTGCCGATCTGCACATTCACGGATGGCATGAGCACGCCGAGCAGTTTGGCGACTTCAGCAAGTATGGATCCGATGCTCCTGCATTGAAGGGGCTGGTCCGCGAAACTCCCGAGCTCAACGAGCAGCTCGATGAGCGTTTGCCCGTGCGGGCCGTTCAAGTTGTATGGGGCGTACGCCACGAAATGGCGCGCTCGGTCGAGGACATCTTGTCACGGCGTACCCGCTCGCTTCTGCTCGACGCGCAAGCCAGCATCGACATTGCGCCGAAGGTGGCCGAACTGATGGCCGACGAGATGGGCCACGATCAGGCTTGGCAGGAGGAGCAGGTCGAAGCCTTCACCGAAGTGGCGAACGGATACAAGATGCCTACCTAATCACCAGTCTCAGGGGGTTGGCAGTGTGTGCTGATGCGAAGGCATGCGCTGCTAATCCCCTTGATTTTAACCTCCGCTTTTGTACCATAATCCAGCCTAATACGCGATGAAACCGATACAAACAATCTCGCACTATGCAACTGCTGCGCTATTTGGCGTGGCCCTGCTCTTCGGAACGCTCGCCGTGTCGGATGCGCAGGCACAGTCTATTTCCATGGATACCGACGACGGGTGGAACTTCGGCGTTGCGGGCGCTATCCCGGTATTTTTGAATGCCTCGGGCCACGAGGGCGCCCGGTCAGATGGCGAAAATCAGTTCGCCACGCGCATCCAGTCGGGCTTCAATCCGGGCAACATTACTTTTTCCGTCAACGCCCCCGAACAAAACGGCGTCAACGTATCGGCCACCTTTCAGATTAACCATCACCTGCAAGGAGCAAGCGTGCAGAACGACGGTCTGTTTGAAGGACGTATCGCTGACATCGCGGTGTCGGGCGACTTTGGCACGTTCAACATCGGCAAGGGCTTTGGCATCTTCGGCGGCAGCGCTATTGCCGACCAGGGCAGCGCCATGGGCATTGGCCGCTTTGGCGGACCGGATGCTGCTGATGCCACACTCGGACGCATTGGCACGGGCTACACCTATGCCAACTTCAACCCGCGCATCACCTACACCACGCCCAACCTGGATGGCTTTTCGCTGAAGCTGGGCCTGATCAACCCGGAGAAGCCGGGCGGCGCAAGCAACGACATCGAAACCACAACGCCTCGCGTTGAGGCGCAGGCGAACTACCTGCAAGCCCTCGAGACCCTCGAGACCCGGCTCGAGGCCGAGCGTGCCGAGCTCGCCCTGAA
>CAZBTM010000029.1:0-16897 GCA_964494425.1 uncultured Rhodothermales bacterium
CACGCCCAGGGTCGAAAAGCGCCAGTGGCCCCAGTCGCGGATCCAGTGGCGCGGCGCGCGGCTGCGCAAGGCGCTCATGGGCGAGCGCAGGGCCGTGCTGATGCCGGTGATGCCCACGAAGAGCAGCGTGGGGCGCTCAGCCTTCGGCCCGGGGCAGAAGCGGTCAAGCGAGACGCCATTCGGCATGCAGCGGTCGGCCCGGTAGAGCACCTCGCACGGCGGACTAATGGCCCACACCTGGCATGCGCGTCGCGCCGCCACATGCTCCAGCGGATACACCGCCCACTGCGCCAGGCAGCGCTTGAGCGAGGTGGCAGTGCGGGCTTCGTCGCGCGCGGACCCGTGCATGGTACGCACCGAGGGGGTGCCCCGGCGCATCCAGAACCAGTCGTCGCCGTGCAGGTGGACCACGTCATACTCCGACAGCGAGATGCTATTTAGCAGTGCAGGCAGCACAAACCAGCGCGCCCACGACCGATCGGCCAGCCAGCGGTGATTGGGAAACAGCTGCCGGTGGCGATACGGCGCATCAGCAGGAGCAGGCGTCAGACTCAGCACGGTGACGTTGAGCCTGGCATGCACCGTAAGTGCCGTAGCCAGGCGATGCACCACGGCCTCCACACCGCCCATCTTGCGATGCGGCTCGGGCAAGGTTGTATGGTAGAGCGCGATGTTCATTGAGCCGTGGCGGTTTCGGAAGAGGCCGTGGGTGGGGGTTCGAGAGACGCGTCATCCTCGGGTGGGGCATGCTCGTCGTGATAGCGACGCGAGGCGATCGCGAAAGCCATGCAGCTCCAGAACACACATCCTTTGATGCCCACGACCTGAGGGCCCATGAGCATCAGCGCAAAGTATGACAGTGCAATACCCGAGGCCAACACCGCAAACCGGTCGGTTGAGGGTGTATCGCGGAGCACTGGGATAAGCATCATGAGCAGCCCGCCCAGATACACAATGCCGCCAATCAATCCGAGTTGAAAGAGGATGGTTACAAAGTCGCTGTCGAAGGTTTGGGCCCCCAGGCCCTGCCCAATTGGGTTAAAAAGCAATTCGACGCCTACGGTACTGTACATGTGCTGGCGGGCTTGCAGGCTGCCATCTTCTTCGAGATTGCTGAATGTTTCCATGCGTTCCCCTGCCTGGTCTCCAATCTCGCCGGACATGATGAGGGGAACGGTGACCGCAGCAATGAGCACCAAGATAGCAATGACGCGTCCACGACTTGCGTTTTGTAGGCGCAGTAGGCTAAACGAGAGCGCGAGCACCCAGCCGCCCCATGCGCCCCGTACGAGCGACAACAAAAACGCCATGTAGCCTGGGATGGGAGCCAGGCGCCCCACGAGTCCTTTGCCATCGAAAAGCAAAACAAGCCCCGACATGAGCACCATAGCGAAGGGGCCAGGCGAGTTGAGTGTGCTGAACACACGAATCTCGAAGGGTTCGGGTTTGCCCACCGAGGTCATGCCCGAGCCCTCCATCCAGAGAGCATCCCAGGGCGGTGCCATAAAAAACTGATAGATGCCGTACAGACTCAACAGAGCCACGCCCCACGCAAATGTCGTACGGAAGACCGACCGCAGGGCAGGGTACTGCCGCCATCGCACCAGCAGAAACAGTGCCATGAGCAGGGGGCAAATCCAGTCGAGCATGACGGTTGTGGCGCGAAAAGGGGCGACCTTAGTCATTCCTACAAGATAGCCATACAGGAGTGCAGCAAAGCAGATGAGAATGGGTACGCCAATACGGCGCGTTAGAACGCGTCCGAAGCGCGGCAGGTCGAGCAGAATAACCAGGGTTGCGGCATAGGGGGCCAGCATCGAAAAAGCGGCGCTCGGCGGGGTGTAGAAGCCCAGGTGATAGTCGATGACACGCCGCACAAAGGGAGATAGGAACCAGAGCCACCACACAAACCCGATGTAGAGCGTGGGGCTGGAGATGTAAAGCCAGGCAGCCACGACGGTACTTACGCCCATGTACGACAGGCTAAGCAGCCGCAGGGCCGACGGATGGGCGCTCAGGAAAAGCATGCCGTACATCCCGAATGCAATCAGGATGATGCCACCAGCCAGGAGCGGTGCTCGCTTCGGGTCGCGGGCTACATCGGCGAGGGTGCGAATCATGTGGTAGAGCGAGTGCGCGTGAATGAAGCTACGTGGCGGTGCGAGCGCACGCTCATACTGCAAGGCGATGACGGGCCATTGAAAGTGGTCGAGGTAGAAGCTCTGTGCGCTACGGCCGAGCTGGTGCTGCCAGGCGGGCGTGTTGACCAGCTTCACAAGCGTATCGGCAAAGGCATCGGGAGCATCGTTGGGCGTCATGGCAAAGGCCGAACCGGCGGCGTCATGAAGGAGTGCATCGGTCTGTGGGCCGCTGGTGGTTATCACCGGTAGCGCATGTTGCAAGCCAGCCAAAAACGCGCCTCGCCGGGTGGATACGCCTTTGTGGTAAGGAGCCAGATACACATCCATGGCACTCAGGTGGTGCGATACGCCTGCTGCTGGAAGCGCGCCCGTGCAGTGCAGCCGTACATTTGGAAACGCGGCTCGAATGCGATCGGCCCCGGGCCCAATGTAAAGCAGTAGTGGGTTGTGGCCCTCATGCGTAAGCTGCTGCATGCCACGCCGGATGTGATTGAAAAGCCGGGACGGGTGGCCGCGTCCGAACAGACCAAGTATGCACGCGTCTTTTGGCAGGCCGGTACGAGCGCGAGCATTGGCTTTGGTAAGCGCGATGCAAGGCATATTTGAGCCTACCGGAATATGCGTGCACGGCGTGTCTGGAAACCACGATGCAAAGCGATCAACCCATGGCGCAATGGTAAAAATAAGATGGTCGGATAGGCGGCCCAGTTGTTTGAACTGGCGTCGTTGCCAGAGCGACATCACAAACAGGCGCAGCGAATCGGGTGGCATGAATGGCTCGTGTACGGTGAGCGCGATCCGTATGCCAGGGCAGCGCGTGCGTATGTTGCGCAAGGTGGATACGAGGGCGGGGGCATAGCCGCGAGTACCGTACGCAAACGGGTTGTACTGCACCACGAGCCAGTCGGGCGGAGTCGCGCAGATTTGGTTTGCCCAGGTGGTTAGAGCGGGAGCGGCGGGCACGCCCGAGATTGTGTGCACCGTGACTTCGGACGCGCCAGGATCCGGAGTCTGCCCAGTCCACACGTGTATGTTATGGCGTCCTGACAGCGTATTGGCCAGATGCGCCGTGTAGTCGCCGATCCCGTCGAGGGCGGGCGGATACGCAGGAAAAAGAAGGTCAATGCGCATGGCAGAAGGTGATAAGCGGACGGACAATCAAAAATGTATCCGCAATATCGATAGACGCGGTGCGTGCTGCCCCCTACGAATGGCGCATGCCCAATGCGCCATTCACGCAAGCGACCGCCGAGGTCCGGCATATCGCCACACCGACCTCAGATGCGTGGGCGAGAGCAGATGCGGAAGTGTATCCCACGACCACCCATGCGAAGCGGACGCGACCTGTTGGCACCACTCTACGGTTCGGTGAAAGGTTACGTCTCGCGCAAACCAGTTGCACCATGTGTGGCGTGCCGCAGCAGCCATTGCGGGAGCGTCGGGGCGGCGTTCGCGAAGCAAATCAGGGAGATGGGGTACATCCGCTTCGGCTACGCGCACGCTGCACGCGGCCCAGTCGGGCCCAACCGGCGGCACCCAGTCGTCGGCAATGATGACGGGTACGCGTCCCATGCGCAGCGTTTCGAAGAGACGCATGCTGCTGGTGCCAATACCACGCGGACACAGCACAAATGTGCTTTCGTGACTGACGGTGCGGTACTGCGTTTGCAGTGCCTTGCGCTGCGATGCAGGTAGGTTGCCGTACGGCCAGAACGGATCGGTGTCGAAGAGAAAGGCTTCGTCATCCTTCAGCGCCATAATGGCTTTGCGTATCGGATGCGTGCTGGTTTTGCCGATGAATGAGTACAGGTAGCGGCTGGGCGTAGACGTGGGATCGTACTGCACATGGCTGTGGGCAAACGCCTTCAGGTAGCCTCCTGTGCGGGTGCGCTCGGGATGGTACTCGGCGTGTCGCAGCGAAGCATACACGCCTGGCAAGAGCGGCAGCGGCTGGTCGTGGCGGCTGTGCAGCAAGCAGCGGTCGGCGTGATGCTGGTACACCGGGTGCGTACGCACCTCCTGGTAGTGCTGAACGGTGTGGCAGTTTTCTACAAACAGAATAAGATCAGCTTCTTCTGGTGTATCGACTACAGTGTGGATACCAAAGCGGTCATGAGCGGCAGCCTCGCGCATTCGGTTCAGTTCATCGAAGGGAAATGGGCGACTGGGGCGTTCACCAGGTGCGCTGGAAAGCAGATGAATGTGGGCCATGGGCAAGATCGTATCAGGAAAAAAGGCTGGAAAGGGGAACTGTCAGGGGTGGGGAGCAAGCGGCACGTGAGATGCTGGGCGGGAAGCTATTACCTGCTCGTATAACTGCTCGTAGGCCCAGGCAGTGTGCGTAGCCGAAAAGGTAACGCGGGCGTGGTGCTGGGCCTGCTGTCCGGCAGCAGCGATCATGTCGTAGTTGCCGAGCACGCGGGTTAAGGTGGCCGCCAGCGCATCCGTATCGTTAGGCGGCACCAGGGCCGAAGCGTCAGGTGCCACGTATTCGGGCAGCCCCCCCGCATCGCTGGCTACCACGAATCGCCCGTGAGCTGCGGCATCCAGCGGCACGAGTCCGGCAGGCTCATTCCAGACGGAAGGCACCACTACAACCCAGGCCATGCTCATGAGGCTGGTGAGAGCCGGACCGTCGCACCATCCATGAAAGCGGACGCGATGGCCCAGCCCCTGTGCCGCCACCTGATCGTGAGCTGCCTGCATGTGCGCATCGGTGCCCGTGCCCGCAATATGGAGCACAACCTGCGGGTCGAGTTGCCCCAGTGCATCCAGAAGCCAGTGCAGCCCCTTTTCAGGAGCAATGCGTCCGGCATACAAGAGGCTCGGGGCCTGCGCGGGGGGCGCGGTGTAGGGTTCTACGGTGGGGGCAGGCGAGGGACATACAACAATGTTATCGATAGCGCACCCGGCGCGGCTCATCATCTGCTGCACGTACATGCTCACCGCTGCTGTAAGTACCTGCTTCGTCTGAGCGCGCTCACGCCAGAGCCGATTGAAGTGCTTCCACATCTTCTGGGGACGGCAGCTTCCGCAGCGCTCCTGCACATGCATGCGCATGCAGCCCGATAGCTGGTACGCGCGGTCGCATGGTTGCCCGGAGCGCCGCAGGTAGCGCGTACCTGACGGGCAGCCGCCCTGGTGGCCGTGCATGGTACGCACAAGGGCTAAGTCAGAGGACAGCGGATCGGGCAGCGTGCGGTGTGCGTGAAGCACATCGATCTGAAGCTGCTGCGCTGCGGCATACAGCGTAGCGGGTGTTACCGCCTGCATGCGGTCGCTGAGTGCGTACCGCTCAGACGGAGCATGGCAGAGCCAGATGACATCGTGCCCAGACCGCTCTTGCTCCGTAGTCAATCGTTCCACATATGTGGAGATACCACCGGGGGCCCAAAGGTCAGACGCGTAGTGAGCAATGCGCATTGGTTACACCTTCCAGTCTAAATTGGGCTCATAGCCCAGGCGTACGAGCAGGTCGCCCCACTTCTCCTTGAAGCGCGCCGCCAGCGCGGGCGTAAAGTGGTTGCGCCAGTCGCCTGGCGTGCCCTTGCGATAGTGACTGTGCACATTCTCTTCGCCCTTTTCGCGTCCGCCGGTAAGGCGGTCGAAGCGATGGGCGTCCAGAATGCGCTGGAGCGTGTCAGTAGGAAGCCTCGGCAGACGCCATCGCGGAATGGGCAACAGCGGCCACGGCCCCGGTACGCGGGCATGTCCTTTGTAATGGAGGCGATTCATGCGGAGAAGCGCATGATAGCCGACGGAGTACGAGGCCTCCGAATCCAACCAGCCTAAAAACTGTGCAATCTGTCGGAAGCCTCTGTCGGGGTTGGCAGTGAGATCCTCCATGTGGAGCTCCAGCACATGAGGTTGCTCGTAGTCCCAGGCCTCCATCGCTGCAAAAACGTCGTGACTGAACACCATTTCGGCAGCCAGACCTTCTGCTAAAGATAGCGTTTGCAAAAGCGCACGGTGGGGCTCCAGCTCAGGCCATTTATCGGAGGGATGCGAGTGCTTGTGCGAAAAATAGGCCGAGACAAGTATGTCGCGCGGGTCGCGGACGACATGAAAGCCACGCGATGGCGGTAGCTGCTGGGCCTGATCGATATCGGCGTTCGTGTAAATGAGCACATCAATGCCCTCGGACCGTACCTTTGCGGCAATTGAGTCGTACGGGGCAAAGTGGCGCGGCAGATGCACAATGCTGTGGCGGCAACCCAGATGAAAGCTCATCTCCCGAAAGATGCGGGTAATCCATCCGGTAGCACATTTGTGATGACCGTAAAAGACCGCGAGCGGCATATCGGTAGAAGTGGAGGAGGGCATTGACACCGGTGCAGGGCGAGCAGAAGCAGTCATGGACAGCAGAAACCGAATGGACCAGGTTGGGGGGAACAGCCATGTAGGTTGAGCATCGCCCAGTCTCCATGGGTGCACTAATTAAGGTAGGAAAAAAGAGGCGCGGGACGTGTGGCTTTTGGACGACCCCACTGTTGCTTCGGGCGCAATGCGTTGCTGGTGTGTAAATATATGGGGGCGGAGAGAACGAGAAAAACGGCTATCTGTCCACTCATCGATCTGGACATTCCCCAATCGGTTGTGGTGTAGAAGGGTGTTTTCACGATGCTGCTCGTTTTCGCTTGCAAACCACCCCCAAACAGAGGTTCAGAAGCACACGACCGGGGCGTGCTAAATGTGTTCGTATCCCCACCGGGAAACAAGATCTTGCCCCAATACCTCACTGAAACGTTCTACATGGGGTTTAAATTGGTGCTTCAACTCCTGTCGGACTGCATCGGAGAGCTCCGGCTTCGGTTCGAAGGCCAGCGTCTGATAGATGGAGCGCATTAGAAACCGCCGGACGGGCTGTGGAACGACGGTTTTAACCGTTGCGTGCACTGGCGCGTACCATCCGTGTCCATGAGACAGGTTGTAAGCGAAGTTCTGTGCACTCTTGTACTTTACTTTGACACTTGGATTATGGCGCTCAAATTTGGGGGAGTTACTATCAGGCGACAGTTTCAGAAACTCCAGGATGTCGTAGTAGACCGACTCGTTGCTGGCTTTGAAGTCTTCGTACAGGTACACCTGCAACTGGTCGCTCCCGAAGTGCTTGGTAAAGCGGAGCAGTTGCTTGGCGTAGTCGACGCGCTCCCTATAGTAGAGCAGTTGGGGCACCAGGCAGCCGTCGGGCAAACAGTGGCCGCGCTTTCGTTTAGGCTCAAGAGAAAGAGCTGTGGTGAAGTCTTTAACCGTCTCCCCCTCGCTGACCGGATTTTGGAGCATCTGCAAGTAATAAGAATAAAGAAATGAAACCGGCTCGCGAAATAAAATAACAATCTTTGCTGCTGGATTCTTCGCATAGATGTTCGCAGCAGCAGTCTTCGAGTAGAGGTAGCAAGCGCTCGCTTCTCCCCAGATCTGATCCTTGCGTCCTCCCGAAAAGCACTGCTGGTAGTCTTCTGGCGTGCGGGCGTTGAATGCCCCCACATCTTCCTCATGCTGAAAGTCTGTCGCAAAGAAATTAGGTTCTTTTGGGTTCGACATGCAGATGCGGGGATGCTGCGCCAGGAAGTAGTAGAGCGCGGTGGTTCCGCTTTTCGAGTTTCCCGCAATAAAAAAGTCTGGGTACCGCATCAGAGTTCGGATACGTTATGGGAAAATGTTTTCGGCTAAGCCTTCCAAATTGTGGATGCTAAAGCACATCGGTGGTCTATAAAGCACATCGGGGCCCACCAAGGGAACGATCGGCGTGGTGCGTCTCAATGGCTTTAACATGCAGTATGCTGGGTTAGGCTCGCGATGCAGGCGCTCAGTTCACGTAAGGGCTCGCGTTTGCGGCCTATGGCTAAAATCTGTTGGGGTAATCTTCACCACATTGCTGTGTGCTCTCGTCTGCAAATGGTAGTGGATAGACGTTAAGTGATTGCTCTCCCCTGATGAAAACTTCTCCTGGGGCGAACGGTCCTCCGTTCGCTCCCGTCAACTCCACCGGAGGCGTCCGCGCCGGGCGGCGCTCCCAGCACCGATAGCGTTCGGTGCAAGTTCTCGGGCTACTGGTACGTTTTCTCTATCATGTAGCGTTGAACCGCTACTCTGCAAACAAAGACCCGAACAGGTTCCACGTCACAAATAGGCCCTGCAAAAGGAGACAGAGGGAGACATAGCAGGTAGCACGAATGAACCGTAAAAACCAGCTATTGGGCGGCAACGGGGGCGTGCTGGATCTTGTGATAAGACCAGAGCGCACCCTCGCGGGCCAGCAGGTCTTGATAGGTCCCTTGCTCTACGACACGACCTTCTTCCAAGACGACAACCCAGTCGGCGTGCTCGATGGTAGAGAGCCGGTGTGCAATAGCAATGACGGTGCGTCCCTGCATGAGGCGCTCCAGTGACTGCTGCACAGCGCGTTCCGAGATGCTATCGAGGGAGCTGGTGGCCTCGTCCAGGATCAGAATCTCCGGGTCTTTGAGCAGGGCCCGTGCAATAGCCAGCCGCTGGCGCTGCCCACCCGACAGGCGGATGCCCTGGTCGCCCAGCGAGGTATCGAAGCCTTTAGCCATTTCTTCGATGAACGGGAGTGCATTGGCCTGCCGAGCCGCTTCCTCAATCTCCGCCATGGTGGCATTAGGGCGCCCGTACGCAATGTTGGCGCGCACACTGTCATTGAAGATAAACGTTTTCTGAGTGACAATGGCAATGCGGTCGCGTAGCGAGTACACATCCAGGTCGCGCATGTCTATGCCGTCGTACAGCACGCGTCCTGAGGTGGGGTCGTGAAAGCGTGGAATGAGGTCGGCCAGCGTCGATTTGCCAGCGCCACTGCCCCCAACAAACGCCGTGGTTGTGCCCTGCTTTAGCGTAACGGATACGTTGTGTAGTACCTTGGGACCGGTGGTGTACCGGAAGTCCACCTGCTCTATCCGAATGGCCTCGCGAAGCGGCGGGGCAGTGCGAGTTCCGTTCGGTAAATACGGCTTATCGTGGGTCCGTAACAGTTGGGCCACATTCGCCAGTCCGGCCCGGTTCTCGGCCCAGTCGCCCCGAATGTTATTCAGGTTGAGCATGGTTGGAATCATGCGCAAGAGGGTAAACAGGAATGCCAAGAGAAATGCAAGATCCAGGCTCCCTTCGAGCACCAGAAACTGCACGGATATGACAATCAACACAATCATCCCTGTGGTCACCACGCTCTGCGTAAGCGGCTTGATGAGTGCGCGGCGTTTGTAGGTTGCAATGATGGCGTCTGCAAAGTTGCGTGTAGCCTTTTCCAGGCGGTTGCGTTCGTCCTTTTGCCGGTTGAACGCTACTACGGTGTGAATGCCCTGAATGAACTCAGTGAGCATGCTGGTGAAGTCTGCACTGGTTTCGGTGATGTGTTCGCCATGGGCGCGTACCCGCCGAATCAGAAACGTGAGGGCGTACGAGAGCGTGCCGAAGAACACCAGCACCAGCAGCGACAGCTCCCATGAAATCCAGACCATCAGGGCCAGGTACACCATTAACATGGTGGTTTCGTTGATGAGTGTGAACAGCGCCCCGAGAGTAACCGTGGAACGCGTAATCTCATTCATTAGGCTGTTTAGCAGATCGCCACCCCGCTTGCCGCTGAAAAAAGACAGCGAAACTGCTTTCAACTGATCAATGATGCGCATGCGCAGGTCTTCCACGATACGCACGCGGCTGATGGTGGCCAGCACCGTCGCTGCGTATCCCAAAACGCCACGCAAGAGGGTAGCCAACAAGATGAATCCGCAGATTATGTAGAGCTGCTGAACTACACTTCGGCCTGAGCCCGTCAAAAAATGATCAAGCCACTCAATACCGGTGCCCACACTGCCGGGGTCATCAAGCGTCTGTAGAAAAGGGATGAGCAGCCCGATGCTCAATCCTTCAAATAGCGATGCAAAAAGCGCACAGATTGATGTAAGTGCGATAAGACCGGCGTAGCGACGAAAGCTTGGAGCCAGAATGTGAAGGTCGCTCTTCGATGGAGAAGACGTGGTAGAAGCGCTCTTCGCCGGGGAAGACAGGGTAGAAGGAGGCATAGGGGCGACTAATAACATCAAATAAGGGGGAAGCCGGAGAACCAAACACATCCGGCTGCTATGCGCCCTAATCATAGGCGGAAGTCTCGGGCTACGAATGGGTCTTTGTGCATATCAGTAAGGGATTCGCTACGCATTGCAGATGCGCTTTTGGATGATGCAGGGGGCGTTTGAGGAGGACGCGGGCCCCGACAGCATTGTATGTGCCGGAACCCTTGCGTTGGGGCGGCAAGTTAGGGCATCCGCCGCGTACTTCTTCTGATGCTACATGGGCTGTCCTGCAATGACTGTAATCCCAACTGCTATTCCTGCCGTTCGCTGTATTGAAACCACCCGCTACCCCGACGCACGCGGGTTTTTCCGAGAGGTGTGGCGGGCCTCGCGGTATCAGGAAGCAGGCATCGACGGCCCATTCGTGCAGGACAACGTGTCTCGCTCGCAGCCGGGGGTGGTGCGCGGGTTGCACTACCAGCATCCGCAGGGGCAGGGCAAGCTCATTGACGTATGGGCGGGAGCGATCTACGACGTGGCCGTGGATATTCGAAAGGGCAGCCCGACGTTTGGGCAGCATGTAGCGGTTCGGCTGGATGCGAAGGCCAATCGCCAGGTATACATTCCGCCCGGATTTGCGCATGGGTTTGCCGTGGTAGGCACCTCCGATGCGCTCGTTACCTACAAATGCACCGCCGAGTACGCGCCCAATTGCGAACACACCATTCGATGGAACGACCCGGCGCTCGGCATCAACTGGCCGCTTCGTGATCCACTGCTCTCCCCGTCTGACCACGACGCGCCTGTGCTGGCTGACCTTCGTGAGACTGCGCTTCCGGCGTTCGTGGCGTAGACGCAGCCTTGCTGATGAGGAGAAGCACGGCAGGCGGTGTCCTTGCTACTCTATGACCCCGATTGAATGGTGAATGCTGCTACCACGTACATGCCATTACGCTGGTAGCGAAGCGTGTCATGCAGGTGCGGGGCCGAGGTGTCGAGCTGGATGGTGAGGGTGCTGTTTTCGGGGGTGAACAGGCGCTTGGCTTCCTGCATCCACACGTATAGAGTAATCGGGTCGCCGGGATGAAGGCCCGCGTGGCTGTCGCGAAAGAGTCCGGCCTCCCACACCGTAAGTGCCTCGCTGCCGGTGCCCGACCACGTAAGATGCCCCACGCACCGCCCGTTGGCATCAACCGCTGCGATTTCGTCGCCGGGGGCCAGGGTGTGCCCATCAATGGATATCTCGGCGCTGTCAGGAATGATGACCGTGGCGTTGCCGCTGGTGGCGTCCAGGCACGTTCCGAAGGGCGACTGGGCCGGCGCGGACCGGCTGCCGGCTGTTAGGAGCAGCACGATCACTACACCAAGAGATAAGGCACGCACCCAGAGCCGAAGCATAGAACGCAGGGACATTGAACGGGAGGGTATGAACAGCAGCATCCTCGAGAATAATGGAAACGAGCAAGGCAGTGCATCACGAAACGGCACATCCTACTGTAAGGGTTTGGCGCAGCGTGCATGTAGGGCGTGTGCAAATAACTGGCAAACAAACAAGGATGTGGCTCGTCCAACCGCACAGTTGTTTTTTGCTGATGCCCCGTGCTCCCCATGTCTGATGCTGACTCGTTCTCGCCGCCCCTTCGCGCCGCTGCTGAAACCGATGGGTGGGCGGTCGTTGAAAAGCCGGCCGGGTTGCTCTCGCAGCCCGACGCCACTGGCAAGCCCAACGTATTCGACGTGCTGAAGCATCAGTGGCGCACCGACGCGGACCGCGACCCGTTTGTGGGGCTGGTGCACCGCCTGGACCGCCCCACCTCGGGCTTGCTCATTGTAGCGAAGCATTCCAATGCCGCCCGCCAACTCACCGAGCAGGTGCAAAACCGCACGATCGACAAGCACTATCTGGCGCTTGTGGAGGGCCGGATGCAGGGCGTGGGCACGATGCAAGATGCGATTGCCAAGACGGCGACCGGGCCGCAGATTGTGTCGCCCGACCACCCCGAGGCCAAGGCGGCGCAGCTGCAGTATCAGGCGCTCCTCACTGACGACGACCGCACGCTTGTGCACGTTCAGCTGGGTACCGGGCGCTCGCATCAGATTCGGTTGCAGTGTGCGCAGCGCGGGCATCCGGTGGTGCACGACGGACGCTACGGGGCCTCGGTCAAGGTGCGCCGTCCGGGCATTGCGCTGCATCATTACGGACTGCGGTTCGAGGATCCGGCGTCGGGCCGCTTGCGCACGGTAACGATGCCAGTGCCCGACCTGTGGGCCACCTGGGCGACGCCTGCACACATGGAACGGGCGCGCCAGGTGGTGCAGCAGTTTGCAGGCGCGTAAGTCCGTGGGCACGTAGTCCGCAGCGCTTGCGTTGCCTCCAACCAATCCCCAAACCAACGACAGGCCAGCCGTTCTTCAATCCGTTATTACAAAATAAATCTAAACTGCCCGTAACGAATGCATAACACTGCTGTGCATAGTGGACAGTGTCATGTGCAGTGCCTATGCTACGAAAATACAGTTGGTGGCTTACAACCGCGCAGTGCCATCAGATTTCTTCACAACAGATGAGGTAGTTCTTTTGGCTCAAGATGACCTGCGACGCGAACTCGGGTTCTGGGATGCACTGACCATTGGTGCCGGTACCATGATTGGCGCCGGTATCTTCCTCCTGGCAGGCGTAGCGCTTGAGCTAACAGGCCCTGCAGCAATTTTCTCGTACCTGGGAGCGGGGCTGGTGTGTATGATCACCGCGGCCAGCGCGGCAGAACTGGCCACGGGGATGCCCACCTCGGGCGGCGACTATTTCTTCGTGTCGCGCTCGCTCGGACCGGCGCTCGGAGCGATCTCGGGCGTGGGTATCTGGCTCAGTCTCACCTTTGCCATTGCGTTTTACCTGTTTGGGTTAGGCGAATACTTATCTCAGTTTGCGCCCATTACGCCGTTCTGGGGCGCGTTTGTAGGCGGCATTCTGCTCACCGCGTTGAACGCCTATGGAGCCAAAGAATCCGGCCAAACGCAAGTGATTGTGGTGCTTATGCTTATGGCCATTCTGGGCGGCTTCTGCGTGATCGGGTTGTTTTACATTGAGCCCAGCAATTTTGAGCCGTTCTTCCCGTTTGGAACCGCGCCGGTGGCGTCGACGACTGCGCTGGTGTTTGTATCGTTTCTGGGGTTCGTTAAGATTGCCGCGGTGGCCGAAGAGATCAAGAATCCATCCAAGAACCTGCCGCGCGCGCTCATCGGTTCCGTTGCACTGGTGACGCTGCTCTATGTGGTCATCCTGCTGATCATCGGGGGCATCTTTACGCAAGAAACCATCGGCGAAGTGCGCGATCCGCTCACGCAGGCCGCGCGCCTGATGCTGGGGCCCGTAGGAGCGGGAATCATCATCTTTGCGGGACTTTTGGCTACGGTGTCGTCGGCCAATGCCAGCATCCTGGCGTCCTCGCGCATCAACCTGGCGATGGCGCGTGACCGCATGGTGCCGAACTGGCTGAGCGCCATCCACCAGACGTTCATGACGCCGTATCGAGCAATTATCCTAACAGGCGTGCTGGCGCTCTTGTTTTTGCTGCTGGAGAGCCTCGAAGACCTGGCCAAGATCGCAAGTGTGCTGCAGCTGTACAGCTATGCGGCGCTGAACATTGGGTGCATTACCTTGCGCGTAGCAAAGCCGGAGTGGTATGAGCCATCCTACCGCACGCCGCTCTTCCCGTTTGCACAGGTGTTTGCAGCCATTGCGTGCGTTGGTATTATCATCTACTCCGGCCCATTTGCGCAGATTGCAGTGGTTGTGCTCATCGTAGTCAGTCTGGCGTGGTATGCTGTGTGGGGCCGCAGCCGCGTGGAGATTGACCACGCCCTGCCCGAGTTCCGGGCCGAGTGGAAGACGCACGGCTGGAGCGTATTCATGCAGGCTCCTGCGCCTGTACTCAATGGCAGTGCTCTTGCCGAAGCCGTACTGCCTGGCGAGCGTGCTATCAATGCCGAGGAGCCGCGCCGGATTGCAGTAGCCCTGGCGAACCCCGACACCGAGCGAGATCTATTGCAACTGGGACGCTATTTGGCGACCGGTACGGCCGAAGGGGGCCACGTCACCGGCATCCACCTGGTGCGTGTGCCGCTGCAAACGCCGCTCAAGGAAGCACGTGAACGATTCGCTCAGCGTCCCTCTATAGAGAAGACAATTGCCTCGCTTGCGCAGAAATCCGATAGCAGCATTAAGGCGCGTGGGGGAGACCACACCAAGACCGAGGAACAGACTGAGGAGGCCTCCTCTCCGCTAATGCGCACACAGATCGAGTCATCCATCGATGTGGCCCACGATGTATTCGGCGGGCTAATCGACGAGACGATGAAGTCGGAGTCCGATCTGCTGCTCATGGGGTGGCAGGGCGGATTCAACGTGAGCAACATCTACAACAACCCGTCGCAGCGCATCATCAAAGAGCTCAAAGCCGACGTTGCGTTTCTCAAAGATCGAGGACTCGACGCGGTCAATGATATCTTGCTGCCGTGGGGAGGCGGGCTGCATGCACGGCTTGGTCTTGAACTGGGGATGCGGATTGCGCGCGCGACCGGTGCCACACTCCATGTGCTCCGTGTCGTGCGCGAAGGGGTCGATCCAGAAACCGAGCGTGCTGCAATTCGCCGCACCGTACAAAACGAAATTGGAGATGACGGACTGGTCACATATCAGATAGAGTATGCCGACAGCGTGACGGGCGGCATCGAAGCCTACATGGCAAAGCAGCACTTCAACCTCACCATCATTGGGGCCTCGCGCGAGTGGACGTTCCGGCAGGTGCTTTTTGGGTCTATTCCCGATGTGGTGGCCGATCAGGCCGACTGCTCGGTGCTTATGGTGCGCCGCTATGTCCCCGACACGTTGCCCGTGAAAGCCACCGAAGGCTTCAAGCGTATCAAAGAACGATTGGGACTGACGTCATCGCCTGAAGAGGATACGGCTGGGCGTATGGGGTAAGTTGTAGGTAGATACAACGACAGAGCGCAGTCTAAAAGGACTTAGCCAGCCCTGGCATAAAGAGAAGGTAGATACAGGACGGGTGTTACCGTATTGCTATAACCTGCGGTCTCATTTCGCAATTAACGGTGCAAACCCCTTCCACAGAGGAACGCCGGTGGGCTCCGAAGGTGCGAATGAAGTCATTTGTTCTGACAACAGCGCTCACCACCTGCATGAAGTCGTCCCAAGGACAGGACCTCCCCGTTTCCGCGTTCGACACGGAAACAGCCGATACGAAAACGCCCCCTCGCGATCCCGACTGCCCCGAGCCTGAACCGAGCGTCGTCGTGAAAGAAACATCCGAGGCCGAGCGCTCTGCCCACGGTGCACCTGCGGTGGGTGCGGCTGTGCGCGACCGGTTTGGCACCGACGAAATCTTTCAGCGCATCATCGTAGCCGCTGATGAGGAGATCGGTACGCCCGGGCGTGAGCTGCTCTTTAGTGGATTGGCGGCGGGCTTCTGCATCACCATTACGGTGTTGCTATACGCATCGCTCACCGCAGCATCGGGCGGCAACCCGCTGATCAGTCCACTGTTGTATCCGGTCGGGTTTGTGTACATCATTCTGGGCGGATACAACCTCTACACCGAAGATACGCTTCCCCCGGTAGCACTCGTATTGGAGCGTCTGGCGAGTCTGCCGGCACTCTTTCGAGTATGGGGCACCGTGCTCACCGGCAACTTCCTTGGGGGGGCTTTAGGGGCACTGCTGCTCGCCACCACAGGTGTGCTCTCGCCCGAGGCTGCCGACGCTGCCCTTGAAATCAGCCAGAAGGGGATGGAAACCCCTTTCGCTGATCTCTTCTTCAAGGCGCTTACCGCCGGGTTCATCGTGGCAGGCGTAGTGTGGCTCAACTTCACTGCGCGCGACGTCATTGCCCGCTTTGCACTGACGTACATGGCATTCCTGTGCATCCCATTTGGCAACCTGTTCCACGTCGTTGTCTCCTTCACCGAACTGATGTATCTGGTGTTTAATGGATATGCCGTGTTCTGGGCAGGCCTTACAGGCTTTGTGTTTCCTGTGGTGCTTGGGAATACAGTTGGAGGCGCCCTCCTCGTTACGGTGGTCAATTATTTCCAAACGACAGCCCGGCGGCTCGAAACCGCCCGCGAAGACGGCGCAGAGCGGCAGCTTACCATGCGTGAGTGGTTCTTTGGCGGATTTGTAGGCCGTTCGTATGTCCCCGCGCGTGAGACGACGCTCCCCGACAAGTAACTCGTTGTAATGGGGATAGCCAATAGCAGAGTGAAGGACGACAGGCATCCATGAAAGATGGGGCGTCTTGCCTAAGCACCGCGTTTCGCCATAGACGTGAAACTGATGCCCACATAGCCCGTGCGCCGCACTACGTTTAGGCGCCTCGTTTTTTGTACGCTGCCCGTGGCTCGCATGGCTGATACCGACGCTACGCCTCCTGATGCTGCCGCTACCCATCCCTCTGCCGACGCTGCATCGCCTGCAGGTGTAGCAGGTGCAGCGGGGGAAGATGCTGATGTAGAGCCTTCGGCAGAGTCCTCCATTATGCCTGACTCGGCTAAGTATGGGACCTTCGGTGGCGTGTTTACGCCCACGCTGCTTACCATCTTGGGCGTCATTATGTACCTGCGTACCGGCTGGGTGGTGGGCAATGCCGGGCTTCTGGGCGCCTGGCTGGTGATTCTCCTTGCCTTCGGAATCACGGGCTTCACC
>CAZBTM010000029.1:16907-18852 GCA_964494425.1 uncultured Rhodothermales bacterium
GCCGGACTGCTGGGCGGGCTGCTCGTCATTCTCCTCGCGTTTGGCATCGTAACCGCCACCGGGCTGTCGATGTCGTCGATTACGACGAACATTCGCATCGGAGCCGGAGGTGCCTACTCCATCATTTCGCAGTCGCTGGGCCTGGAGGTGGGCGGCAGCGTGGGCATCCCGCTGTACCTGGCGCAGGCCCTTGCCGTTACGATGTACATCTTTGGCTTCCGCGAAGGCTGGCTTTGGGTGTTTCCGGATCACGCAGCGTTGCTCGTTGACCTATCCGTGTTTGTGGTGGTTTTCGGCATCGCTTACATCAGCGCGAGCCTGGCCTTCCGCGTGCAATACGCCATTCTGGCAATTATTGTCGCATCGCTCGTGTCGGTGGCCATGGCGGCCGCCACGGGGTCGATGACCATTCCACTGACGGAAGTGCCGCTCTGGGGCGAGTTTCCCGGTGCGCCCGAAGACGGCTTTCCGGGCGTGTCGTTTTGGGTCGTGTTTGCGGTGTTCTTTCCGGCAGCCACGGGTATCATGGCAGGCGCCAACATGTCGGGCGAGCTTGAAGACCCGCGTACCAGCATTCCGCTGGGCACCATGTCGGCGATTGGGTTGAGCGCGGTTATCTATGTGCTGCTGGCGCTCTGGCTGCTACGCTCCGCTTCCACTGAGGAGCTGCTCACCAACTACACCGTCATGATCGACAAGGCGTTCTGGGGGCCGCCGGTGGTAGCCGGACTCCTGGGGGCTACATTCTCCTCAGCGCTCGCCTCAGCCGTAGGGGCCCCACGGATCTTGCAGGCGCTGGGCAACCACGACATCCTGCCGCAAAGCGATTGGATGTCCCGGCGCACTGACTCTGGTGAGCCGCGCAACGCGATGCTCGTTACGGGTGGGATCGTACTCACCGCGCTCATGGTGCGCGACCTAAATGCCATTGCCCCGCTCATCACCATGTTCTTCCTGATTACCTACACCATGATTAACGTCGTGGTGTTTGTGGAGCAGACGCTGGGTCTCGTCAGCTTCCGTCCGTTACTTCGCATTCCGCGTGTTGTCTCGTTTGCGGGGGCCGCAGGGTGTATCCTCGCCATGTTTATCGTTAACCCTGCGTTCGGACTCGCTGCGCTCGCGATTGTCGTCGTGTTCTACGGGATTCTGGTGCGTCGTACCCTTGACCATTCGATGGCCGACGTGCGCAGTGGCCTCTTCGTCTCGCTGGCCGAGTGGGCGGCCAAGCATGTGAAAGATCTCGATGCCCGCCAGGAGCGCGCGTGGAAGCCGAACATCCTGGTGCCCATCACTGATGTCGATACGCTGCGTGGCTCCTTCCTCTTCTTGCAAGATTTGGCAGCCCCAAAGGGTGCGGTAAACGTGCTCGGTCTGCAGAGCGAGGCCTCGTCATCGGATCTCTCTGACCAGGTGCACGATTTGACAGCCGCCTTTCGGAAGCAGGGCGTGTTTGCTTCCTCATCGGTCGTAACAGCGCACGACTTTGCACATAGTCTTACCGCCAGTATCCAGACTATGCAAGGCGCGTTCTTTAAACCAAACGTGCTGTTTTTGCCACTGCCTGTAACCAACGAGCGCGAGGCCGACTATCAGAAACTCGTGGCGACGGCCAGTGAGCAACAGATGGGGAGCCTTATCTACGCACCGCACGAACGGGTGGGGCTCGGGCAGCGCGAAACCATCAATGTGTGGATCAATGACCGCAGCCCGCACTGGCGCGTGTCGATGGATGTCGGCAACCTGGACTTGCCCTTGCTTATGGCGTACAAGCTCAAACGCAATTGGAATGCAAAAATGCGCCTCCTTACCGTAGTAGATACCGACGAAGATGCGCAAGCTGCCCAAGCCTTCCTAAACACGCTCACCAATCTCGCGCGCATGCCCGATGCCGAAACGATTGTGCACACGGGCAACTTCATGTCGTACCTCTCCGAGGTCCCAC
>CAZBTM010000030.1:0-2212 GCA_964494425.1 uncultured Rhodothermales bacterium
GTATTTCTGCTTGACTGGCCAGAGCAGCCGCCGGGCTTTGTCGAGGTTTGCGTTGTCGGGCCAGCTATTCAGCGGGGCCAGCCGCTGTCGCCCCCCGGTGGCACCGCCGCGGCCGTCGGTGGTGCGGTACGTGCCGGCGCTGTGCCAGGCCATCCGGATGAAGAGCGGCCCGTAGTGCCCGTAATCAGCGGGCCACCACTCTTTCGAGGTTGTCATTACCTCTTTCAGGTCTTCTTTCAGAGCGGCATAATCGATTTGCTGAAAGGCTTCAGCGTAGTTGAAGTCGCCGTTCCAGGGCGCAACGTTCTGCGCGTTCTGATCAAGGATCTCAATGTCCAGGCTGTTGGGCCACCATTTGCGGCTCGCCTCGGGCTTACTTTCTCGCGGCGCCTCTGCCCCATTATGCATTACCGGGCAGCCATTCGTTTCGCTTGTACGCTGCGTTGAGGAATCTTGAGACATATGGGAAGGCTATTTGGATAAGATAGGCGTTGGAGTGTAAGTCCAATTTACATTTGTGTTTGTGCTAACGGGAGGCATCGCCGTTTGATGATGTAGAGCCCACGGAAGCCTCAGGAAGTTCTTGGAAATATTGACGACCACGATACTCGAGAACCGGCTGTGTTAGTTGTACGCCGCGGTCTAATCGCAGAGAAACGGCGGTGGATATTCCTATCGCCGCATGACAGGGCAATGGTGCATTGTTTCGAATGACGTGCATCCCCAAACACACCGATGGCTCCTGTGCGACCGAGCACACAAGAGCCATCGAGCCGTCGACGCGATGCAGCGTCACGGTATGTTACGATATGTCGCTGAGGCGTCTAAAACGAGGTCTTTACGCCCACAAGGAATGTGCGTGGCATGCCGGGGCGTAGTCCCGCCGGACGCCGAGCCACAGCGTACTCGTTATCGGCCAGGTTGCGAATGCTGCCGAAAAGACGCGCGCGATTCGAGAGTGCATACTCCGCTGACAAGTCCATCACGAAATGGCTGTCGATGCGATTACGTGGAGCTGGGGCTCCCGCGCCCGCAATCGTGCGCAGTTCATCAGTGAAGCGGCCCGTCAGGCGCAGGTCGAAGCCATACACGTTGTCCACGCCAGCGTTGACCGCAAGCTTATGCTCGGGCAGATAGGGCAGTTTGAATCCCTCTTCGACTTCGCCCCACGGGTCAAAGTCGCTGTCGAAGGTGGTACTGAATTCAGCATTGGTGTAGGTGTACACGACTTCGATCGGCACAGAAAAATCTGTATTCAAAGCCAGCCCCAGGTCATACCCGCTGGTCAGTTCCAATCCAAAGACACGGGCTTCTCCCCCATTGAAGGTGTCGCCGGTAGGATCGCCCCCGATCGCGGCCAGATCGCGCCCCAAGAGGTTGGTATAGTCGTTGTAAAAGCCGACGACTTCGGTGCGAACACCACTGGCGTTGTATCGCGTGCCGACCTCATAGTTGATACTGTTTTCCGGATCGGTCTGTGGACTCGATCCGGGCACGGCAAAGCCACGGTGTACGCCCACGAAGGTCATCCAGGCCGGGTTGATGCGGTAGTCAATGCCAATACCCGGAATCCATACCGTGCCTGCGTTCTTACGCGATGCGGTAGGCGGTGCGGTGCGTGCGCGTCCGGCTTCGGTATCGGTGGCCCACTCAGTGCGTGTCAGTTCAAAGTCTTCGACACGCAGCCCCGGCGTTACTGTAAGCGGTCCGCGCTCAAGGGTGTACTGGGCATATCCAGCCCGTGCTATGGCTTTCGTGACGCGGTTGCTCTCGGTACCCGGAATGCCTTCGCGTACGAGCTCCATTGCGCCGCGGTCGGCCATACGATACTCGTCTTCCCACTGGAAACGGTCGATTTCGTCTTCGTGGTAGCGACCGCCAATCTCCAGGCTGTGCATGATGGATCCGGAATTAAACGCGTATCCAATCGACGTTTGGACGCCTTGCGTGTAATACTCACGGTTGTTGTTCTTGAGCAAGAGGCTTCCGCCCGTCTCCCGGCCCTGCACCCGGGCAAGTGCGAGGCTGTTTTCGTTGGGATTCGACAACAAGCTGCCAATGCCTACGCCGTCTACCGAGTCGAGCTTGTACCAGTTGCGGTGAAAGTCGGTGCGGTACAGCGTGGTAGTGATGTCGAGCCCTTCAGCAGGCTGAATAGCATGCCGGACCTGCAGGCGGCTGTGCTCGGTGTTCATCTGGTCGTTCTGCGACC
>CAZBTM010000030.1:2222-14480 GCA_964494425.1 uncultured Rhodothermales bacterium
AAAAGACTCTGGCGCACCGGGCCATCGGCCTGGGTGAGGCCAAGGTAGGTTTCGTTCGAGGTTTCGGTGGTACGCGTGGCCGTTAGTGTAAGGGACTGCGGAATGCGCGCATCGGTACCGGTGTTAAGGCGCGCCTTGGCCAGGTAATCCTGCTTATCGAATCCGGTGCTGTAGTCGAGGCCTGCATCTGCATTGGCGAATCCGGTAATATCTTTGAATCCGTCAGCCCGCGTCTGGAACGTTTCTACGATATAGCCGAAGTGCTCGAAGGAGTCGCCTGCATAGGCATGCAGCTGGCGCTCGTCGTCGCTCCCAGCCATCGCATTGACGCGGCCACTAAACGAATCTGGAATAGGCGTAGACAGCATGCTGAGTGCGCCACCTGTGGTGTAGGGCCCTGTTTTGATCTGGCTGGACCCCTTGCGCACCTCAACAGCGTGGGCACGTCCAATCGTGGGGAAGTAGTACGCCGCAGGCGCTGCGTAAGGCGCAGGGGCAGCCAGCACGCCGTCTTCCATGACTGTGATCTTGGACGAGCGCTCGGCGCCTGTGCCACGCATCCCAACATTGGGACGCAGGCCGTAGCCGTCTTCTTCGACTACGTACACGCCGGGTACGCTGCCCAGAATGCGGTGCGGGTTGGTGTAGCTGTGCGTGTCGAGTTCCTCGGGGCTGATGTACTGCGCAGCCCCCGAGATACCGTCGAGGTTGCGAAGTCCCCCGGTGAGCGAGGCGCGACGTACAACGACCTCGTCGAGCCCGAACGGCGCCTCGCTAAGCATGAACACAACCTCTTCAGTTGCTCCGGTACCAACCGCAATAGTACGCGCGTCTGTGGCGTAGCCAACAACCGAGACTTCTACCGTGTACGTGCCAGCCGGAACGGAAAGCTGGAAGGCGCCGCGGGCGTTGGTGGCTACGCCTACGGTGGTATCACCATCCTCAGCAGTAGCAACAACGTTGGCACCCGGTAGCGGCGCCCCGCGCTCATTTTGTACGGTTCCTGCAATGCTGGCTGCCTGCTCTGATTGTGCATACGCATGGAAGGCCTGGCTACTTAACCCAGCCCATCCGATCACCAATGCTACGGCAGCAGTCAGGACCTTCCACGCGTAATTTCGTCGATCTTTATGCATTCAGTTCGTATCTGTTAGATCGTGGACCGATAGAACGAAAGGTGCTCGTAGAAGTCCGCCTAAAGCACGTTTCATTGCGATACTTATCTAACATACTGTCTTATTTAGACCTATTCCAGATAGGGCCGTGCAAAAGCGGTGAAAGACCTACCCAAATGCGATGCATCCGCCCCTTTTGACCATTTTGCCTTTTTTTGCTATGTCTGTAACAATTCGCCCGATTGCTGACACCGATGCAATGACTGCGGCGCGTGCTATTCGTAAGGCGGTCTTCATTGAAGAGCAAGACTGTCCGCCCGAAGAGGAATGGGACGGCCACGACGCCACGGCCCGCCATCTGCTGGCCCGGCTCGATGACGGCACAGCGGTGGGCACGGCCCGCTGGCGTACCGTACTGCACAACGAAACGCCGGTGGCCAAGCTGGAGCGCTTTGCTGTGCGCAAGGCGTACCGTGGCAACGGCATTGGCACGCAACTCGTGCACGCCGCCATCGCCGATGCGGAGCAGGCCGGGTTCAGCACGCAAAAGCTCCATGCGCAGGCGCACCTTGAAACGTACTATGCCCGCTTCGGCTTTGGCTCGACAGGCGAGCGCTTTACCGAAGCGGGCATACCACATGTAGCAATGGTGCGGTCCTCGGACGCGTCGGACGCGCCGTCTCGCCCCACCGATGAAGCTGTTGATGCTTAGGCGCTTAGCTCTCGTCCGATTCGCTCTCGGTGCCGCTGTCCTCAGCAGACAGCGTAATCACATCGGGGTTAATCTGCACCGTCACTTGCTGCGTGAGGTCGCTTAGCGCGTCTTGATACGCTTCTTGCTGATTTTCTTCAACGAGGGCGCTTCGGGCTTGCCCGCTGTCCATGGGCTCGCCGTAGTCGGTTAGCTGGATGACGTGGTAGCCGAACTGCGTGCGTACAGGTTCTTGCACAATCTGGCCATCTTCTTCCAATGCAAATACCGCATCGGCGAAGGGCTCGACCATGCGATCGCGGGTGAAGGAGCCCAGGTCGCCCCCGCGCTCGCCGGTAGGTCCGTCACTGTACTCGCGGGCCAGCTCGGCAAAGTCGGCGCCGTCGTTCAGCTGCGCGATGAGTTCTTCGGCTTGCTCGCGGGCCGCCGTGGCGGTACTGTCGTCGGCGTTCTCGCCTACCTGAAGAAGGATGTGGCGAGCGCTTACGCTGCGCTGCTCCGCGGCATACTCTTCGACCTCGGCGTCGGTCGGCTCTTCAACGGCATCGGACCCGATTTCATCGCGGAGCTGCTGCACACGTACCTGCTCGGCGATCAGCGTGCGTAGGGAGTCAAGCGTAAGCCCCGCGTTGCCAAGTGCGCTTTGGAACTCTTCTTCGCTGGGGAACTGGCTGCGCTGCTGCTGCAGCTGTTGCGACACTGTGGCCGTGTCGGCCTGCACGTTGCGCGCTTCAGCCTCACCTCGCAGCACATGGTTGTTTACGTACTGGTCGAGCATCATTTGGTGAACGCGGGCCATACCTCCTTGCTGGTTGGGCGGCATGGACTGCATTGCAAACTGCATCTGCTGCTGAAACTCGGCGGTGCGCAGCGTATCGGTGCCGTAGTCTGATGATACCACCGCAGCTACGTTTTCATCGCTGATGTCACGCTGCACGGTGTAGGAATCGTCACCGTCGTCGTCTTCGCCGTTGGCTCCGCCGCATCCAGCAAACACCAGAAGCACGGCCAGCAGGCCGCCATATAGGCCCCATGAGCGATGTAAGGAACGTAAAGTAGTCATAGATTGATCGTTGCAACAAAAGAGTACGAACCGGGCGTGTGCGGCATGGCACACGGATTACAAAACAGTTGCATGCACGCCAGGAGGGGCCCAGTGTTTCTGTGGCACGTGCTCTGCGTGCTGCATTGCATAACGGTGTATTGATTGAGAACGCGACACACTCCCCCAGCGGTCGTGAGTCGCCACGTTACTGAAGTGTAACGGCGTACACCAGGCCGTTGCCCTGCGCGCCCACCCAGCTAACCAGCGCTATATTTTCGTCAATGGCCAACGCGGTGCCAAAGCCTACACGCCCCACGTCAATGATGGTGTGCTGCTGCCAGGCCCCTTCCTCGTTGCGCCGAAAGACATACACCACGCGGTCGATGTTCACGTCTTGCTGCAGTTGCTCATCGTAGCCGGTTACGAGTGCCCACGGGCCGTGCAGCGCAACCGCTGAGCCAAAGGCCCCATCGGCAAAGGGACGGCTTGGCTTAAGCGTGGTGGCCTGCGTCCATGCGCCGGTCTCAGTACGTGTGTAGAGCGTGGCCTGCCCCGACTTGTCGTCTCCGGCGCGGCGCTCGCCTACCAGTAGCTGGTTGCCATCCAGCGACAAGGGGATGAAGAAGTCGTCGAATCCGTTCAGGAGCGTGGTCACGTTCCAGCGTGCCCCCGCATCGCGCTCAAACACGTAGACGGATCCGGGCGTGCGTTCGAAATATGTGGGCGCTGCCGCTACAATGCGCGTGTCGGTGGCTTCGAGCATGCCGCCCAAACGGCCCGGCGCGGTAGGGGCCTCAGATCCTGTAAGGCGCGCCTCGCGGGTCCAGGTGCCAGCCTGTGCATCGTGCTGAAAGACGTACACGGCTCCGCCAAACTGCCCCTGAAAATCGCCGGTGGTGGATACGAAGGCGCGTGTGTCGGTGAGGGCCAGATCGGCCCCGAACGGGCCGTCTTGCTGGTTCAGGTCGCCGGTGAGCGTGGCGGTTTGGGTCCAGGTGGTGTCGGTGCGTTCAAAGACGAAGGCGGCGTTTGACTCGGGCGTGGCGAAGAACTCGCTGCTTGCACTGATGAGCACGCGGTCGTTGTGCATGGCCACAGCGCTCCCGAAAAAGGCATTTTCGCGGCAGGGCTCCGGCGTCAGGCGCGCGGTGGCGGTCCACTGTCCCCACTCGGGGTCGCGCTCGTAGATGTAGGCGGCGCCGGACTGCGGGCCGCAGACGTCTTCGCCCGGTGCGCCTACGATGGCGCGATTGCCATCCAGCGCCAGTGCTTCGCCAAAAGAGCGGGCGTCGACCGAGTCGGGGGGAGCGAGCGTGGTGATCTGTGCGGCCAGCGGACTGGCGTGCAAAATCAGCACGATGGCCAGCAGCGCGACCCTCTGGAGATGCATTCTGAACATGCTACGTGGGATGGATCGTTACGAAAAGAGGGCGTGCCGCATTGACAACTCTTTGCTTCTACGTTGCTGCCGCGCTTAAACGCGGCATCGATACGCTGTATCCCTCTTGATCCCGTTTCAAGTGGCACGTTTACGCGTCCTCAAGCGCCATAACGTGCTCGGTGAGCGCCTCCCAGGTGGGATAGAGCTCGGCCAGCTCCGCTTCGAGGGCCTGGTAGTCTTCGGTGAGCCCGCGCATGGCGCCGTCTTCGAGGGCTGCCGGATCGGCCATTTCGGATTCGAGCTCTTCTTTCTGCGCCTCCAGCTCCATGATTTTCTCTTCGGTGGCCTCCATCTTCTGGCGCACCTCGTACGAGTTCAAATCAGCAAAGGCGTCGTCGGGACGAGGCGCGGTGCCGTTTGTGGGTGTCGTGCCGGACTCTGACGTTTCATGGGCCGTGCTGGCCGTGCCATTTGTGTTGTTCGACGAGGCATTGGGCTCAGGGTCCAGCGCGGCGGCCGTGCTCCCCCTGCCACTGCATTTCAGAGTAGGGGCCGTGAAAGATGCGCACGTCGCCATTGCCCACGCGCCAGGTGTGGGTGCTCACTTCGTCTAAGAAGTAGCGGTCGTGGCTCACGATGATGCAGGTGCCGGTGTACTGCTGAATGGCTTCGATGAGCACATCTTTCGACTGGATGTCGAGGTGATTCGTGGGCTCATCGAGAATGAGCACGTTGGCGGGCGAGAGCAGCGTGCAGGCCAGCGCCACGCGGCTTTTCTCGCCACCCGAGAGCACCCGAATCTCCTTGAACACGTCGTCGCCGGTGAAGAGGAAGGCGCCCAGCAGGGTGCGGAGCGTGGTATCGGGCGTGCTGGGAGAGACGCCGCGCACCGTCTGCATGATGGTGGCATCCATGGGCAGCGCGTCGGCCTGGTGCTGGGCGAAGTGCGCCAGCTGCACGTTGTGCCCTTCGCTGCGCTCGCCCTCGAAGGCTTCGGTGCCCCGCAGCATGCGCGCCAGGGTGGACTTCCCGGCGCCGTTGGGGCCGACCAGCGCAATGGTGTCGCCGCGTTCTACGGCCAGCGGACCGGCGTTGTCGAACACCTGCACGGGGCCGTTTTCGCCTGCGTAGGTTTTTGAGAAGGAGGAGAGCTCCAGCACCACGCGTCCGGAGCGCGGCGGGTCGGGGAAGCGAAAGGAGATGCGGTCTTCGGCATCTGGGGGCGGCGGGATGCGCTCCATCTTCTCCAGCTTCTTGATGCGACTCTGCACCTGGGCCGCCTTCGAGGCGTTGTAACGGAAGCGCGAAATGAACTCCTCGATCTCATTAATGCGCTTCTGCTGGTTCTCATACTCGGCCTTCCACTGCGCGCGGCGCTCCTTGCGCTCTTCAAGGTAGTAGGAGTACGAGCCGTCGTAGAGGCTAAGGCGGCCCCGCGTGAGCTCGGCAATCTGCGTGACCATGCGGTCGAGCACGTAGCGGTCGTGGCTCACGAGCACCACGGTGCCGCTGTACGAATCGAGATAGCTCTCCAGCCAGGCAATGCTGTCGATGTCGAGGTGGTTGGTGGGCTCGTCAAGCAGCAGCACATCCGGGCGCTGAAGCAGGAGCTTGGCCAGGGCCACCCGCATGCGCCATCCCCCCGAAAACGAACGGAGCGGGCGCTCCATATCGTCGGGCTGGAAGCCGAGTCCGGCCAGCGTAGCCTCGGTCTGCGAGCGGATGCGGTGGGCATCGCGGGCGTTGAGCTGCTCCTGCACGCGGTTCAGGCGGTCGAGCAGCTTGGCGTAGCTGTCGCTCTCGTAGTCGGTGGCCCGCTCCAGTTGGGCGGTAATCTTTTTCTCGCGGGCTTCGAGCGTCAGCACCTCGTCGAACGCCTGCAGGGCGGCCTCGCGCACGGTGGCGTCGCCGGGCTGCTCGTTCAGGCTCTGCTCCAGGTAGCCCACCGTGGTGGCCCCGCGGTCTACGCGGCCCGACTCCACCTCCTGGTCGCCCGTAATCACACGCAGCAGCGTCGACTTGCCCGCGCCGTTGGGCCCCACAAGGCCAATGCGCTGCTCTTCGTCGGGGATAGCCCACGACAGATCCGTAAAGATGGGCGTCCCGCCGAACATGACCGAGACGTTTTGCAGATGAATCATGACGCGCAGATGGCGTTAGGTGCAGCAACGAGCATCAGAAAAACCCCACCCGTCAGCCAGAAGCCACGAGTGGGGCGCAAGGGAAGCAAGCAGCATCTGCGGACGACCAGGGGAGAAGAACCTCTTCTTCGACAATGTGGGTAGCCGCCCAGAGCCTTTCGACGTCCACTGTTACCTGTGCACCTTGCGGTCCTCTGATGCACAGCCGCCGGGGCGCGATGAGGAGGGGTCTCCGCACGCCCTGCGGTGAGGCCTGCCGGCCAGTCCTGGAGGTAAGCTCCCTATGGTATAGGTTGCAGATTCTTCTTTATCCAGATGTCGCGGCGCAGACCGCTGCTTGCTGGATCATACTGTACCTACGCCCTATGCGGACGTTTCGACGCCACCGATAAGGTTCTATGCAGGCGGTGCGGCACATCCGCGAACCCATGGGGTTTGTGCACAACCGCGCTACAGCGCACCATGCCTCCAGCTTTGCTCTTTAGCCTCCTCCTGCCATGACCTTTCGTTCTGCTCAGACGCTGCTTGCGGCGGCTGTTGCCGTGGTTGCGGTATGCATGATGGTGCCGTACGGCATGTGGCTCATCTATCCGTTTGATCTTGTCGGCACGTTTATCCACGAAGCCGGGCACGCCCTGGCCGCAGTGGGTACCGGCGGCTCCGTAGAGCAGTTCGTCATCCGCCTGGATACGAGCGGATACGTCAGCTATCGCGGCGGGGTGCGCCTGATTGCAACGCCGGCGGGCTATCTGGCGTCGGTGGCGGTGGGCGCTGCGCTTCTTGTAGCCGGTACGCAAGCAACCCGCGTACGTGCGGCGCTGTGGTCTACCGCGGGCGGACTGCTTATCGTGACGGCGTTGTTTAGTGGATACGGAGCCTCGTTGCTGGCTTTCGGAGCGTTCGTCTCGGGCCTCCTGATGTGTTCCTTCGCCCGTGCATCTGGCTCGGAGGTACAGGCCGCGCTTCATAGCACCGCTGGTTCCTCCCCCCGCAGGTCCACGCACTCGGGGGGCCGCCGTCTGGCACGCGTCGCCGGGCTTGCACTCATGGGCGGAGCGCTCGCCTACATGTTCATCACGGGTGGCCTCCTGGCCTGGGCCGTGGGCGGACTCATGGCGCTGGTGCTGTGGAGCGTGGCCGCGTACGCCCCGCCCCGCTGGCAGCAGGGCACCGTCATCTTTCTGGGCGTGCAGCTCGCGCTCGACGGACTCAACAGCATCCTGACGCTGTGGACGCTCACCCGCTCGGGCCATGCCCACAACGATGCCGCCACCATGGCCGAGCTCACCGGATTGCCCGCCGAGTTCTGGGCCGCAGCGTGGGGACTGCTTAGCCTGCTCGTGATTGCTGGCGCACTACGGCACTACGGACGCCCTACGCAAACGCCCGTCGATAGCGCATAAGGCGCGGTGTGAAGGGGCTGTCGCAACATGTCCTCGTGGAAACTACGCGCCTGTGTATCCATCCATGTACGTGGTAATCTGGCGTTCACTATTGTGCAACCGATTCCCTTCGCCTCCCTTATGCGCTACCTGGATACAACGCCCGTACACGACCCCACGCTTAATCTGGCGCTCGAAGAGCATGTGCTGCGCACGTTTCCCGATGATGAGGACTACGTGCTCTTTTATGTGAACGAGCCGTCGATCATCATTGGGCGCAACCAGAACACGCTTGAAGAAATCAACGCGGCATACGTGGACGAGAACGACATCCATGTGGTGCGGCGCGTGTCGGGCGGCGGGGCCGTCTACCATGATCCGGGCAACCTGAACTTCAGCTTCATTACCGATTACGCGCCCGACCGCCTCAACAACTTTACGCACTTCACCAAGCCCATCATCCACGCGCTGAACGACCTGGGCGTACCCGCTGAACTGAAGGGCCGCAACGACATCGTGGTGAACGACCGCAAGGTGTCGGGCAACGCGCAGTATTCGACCGGCACGCGCATGTTCAGCCACGGCACGCTGCTCTTTGATAGCGACCTGAGCGAGGTAACCCGCGCCCTCGACGTAAAGCAGAGCAAGATTGAGTCGAAGGGCCACAAGTCGGCCCGGAGCCGCGTGGCGAACATCGCGGAGTTTCTGGACGACGACTTTACGGTGGATGACCTGCGCACGCATCTGCTCGACACGTTCAAGGCCGAGCAGGATGTGACCGTCTACGAACCGACTGAATCCGATTGGGCAGCCGCCGAAACGCTTGCGGAGACGAAGTACCGGGCATGGGACTGGAATTACGGCGCTTCGCCCGCGTTCGATGTGCAGCGCACGCGCCGCTTCGACGATGTGGGCGAGGTCGACGTGCGGCTCTCGGTCGATGACGGACGCATCACGGAAGCGACCATCTTCGGCGATTTTCTGGGCCACCGCGACGTGGACGATCTCGAAGCCAAACTCGAAGGCGTGCCGTACCGTCTGGAGGCGCTGCACACCGCGCTCAGCGAGGTGGACGTGAGCGCCTACTTCGGCGGCCTCGACCACGACCGCTTCGTGGCGCTCGTGTACGCAGGCGATGAAGCGTAGGCCTAACAACCTGAACAGGTCTGATGGGAAACCTGTAATCGGGGGCCGAATGCGAACGGCTCCGGGGTCACCTCCCGGCACGCTGTGAAGAGAATTGGGGAGTCGCTAATCCTGAAGTGACTGGCGTTAGCAAAGGGACGAATAGATCCCGGATCAGCGGTGCCGAGAGCGCCTTGTCCGGGATGACTGCTTGGAAGGCGTCACTTGCGATCTAACAGCTACCGAAAATCGCTTTCGAAGTGTGATAGGCTCATTGAACCTAAACCTCAACATATCTGCCTGATGGCTCTGCTTCCTTCTGGCCCCATCTATACCCCGCTTCCAGCGGACTCACCGCCTGCTTCGTATGCCTACCTATGCCGACACGCTGTCTGTTGATCGTGAACGGAATGCTTGTGGTCTCGGCTTTGTTGCGCAAGCGCCTGCTCCTGCGTCCGCCCAGCTGCGTTGGGGGGATTCTGGTGTGCTTCGCCGGGGATGCAAGCGCCGCCGCCTCCCTTCCCTGTTTAAGCGTTGCATCTTGTTCGTAGGGCTGCTACGTTGCGTGTGCCCATTTACGCATCCGCTCATTTGTACCGTCGGCCCTTCTGATGTGCACCCGATACGCCGTTTCCCAGCATCGCTTCCGATGGCTGATTCTGTGGGTGGTTAGTGTGCTTGCGGGCACTGTCCTGTACCCTGATTTGGCGGAAGCCCAGCCGACTGCCTCGCCCGATACCCTCTACCCTGTCGTCCGCACCGTGGCTCCTGGCATCTACGATGGCAACGACGAAACCTGGGCACTGGCGCACGACACGCGGGGCCTGCTCTACATGGCCATCCAGCGGTCCATTCGCCAGTTTGATGGCGTACGATGGCGGCGCTTTGCATTTCCCGATGGCAGTCCCGTCCGTAGCCTGGCCCCAGGCCCCGATAGTACGATCTTTATGGGCGGCGTCGGCACCGCTGCGCAACTGCGTCCCGATGCTCAAGGCACCTTCGCGGTGCATCCCCTGCGCCACGCCGTGCCCGATTCGCTCCGCGAAGCCCCCACGTCGTTCGATGTGCACACATCCAACACACACGCGCTCGTGCAAACCGGTCCGCTGCTGTGGGCGGTTCGCGACGACAGCCTGCATGCGGTAGCGCCCACCATGCGCATCCGGTCGGTGCATATCAGCGCCTCCGAACGCGGACATGCAGTGGTGCAACGGGCCTCCGATGGCGCTCTGCTGTCGGTGGCAACAGATGCGCAGTCCGACGCCGCCCCCTCGGTTCTGAATGCCGACCCTGTGCTG
This sequence comes from uncultured Rhodothermales bacterium, assembly GCA_964494425.1. Classification (GTDB taxonomy): domain Bacteria; phylum Bacteroidota; class Rhodothermia; order Rhodothermales; family Salinibacteraceae; genus Longimonas. The sequence continues at coordinate 12,422 of CAZBTM010000030.1, forward strand.
CAAGACGCCACTGTGCATGCTGTGATCTCCAGCAACGAGACGACGCCCTTCGCATCCGCCTGGATTGTGGCAAGCAACGGGCTGTTTCGCCTGAGCTCCGATGGCACGCTCACCCAGCGCACTACCACCGCCGATGCGCTTCTTCGCGGCACCGGTATCAACGACGCGGTGCGCCTCTCCGACGGTACGCTTGCGCTGGCTACCACTACGCAGGGCATCGTCGTCATCAACCCAGACACGGGGAGCGCCCAGGTCATCAACAATGCCAGTGGCCTGCCCAGCAACGAGGTGCGGGCGTTATTGGTGAGTCAGCAGGATGCGTTGTGGGCGGCCACGGCGATCGGCATGGCGCGTGTTAGCTGGCCAGGCGCATGGACGCGCATCCCGACGCTGGCCGACAAGGCGCCAGCGCGCACCCTCACCAGTCGTGGCGATACGCTCTACGTGGGCACCGGAGACGGGCTCTGGCACTACACAGAAGGCGCTCCTGCACGCGTTCGCGGCATGCCTCGCGTGCAGGTGTACGAGTCGCTGACGGTGGGACGCGACGTGCTTGTGGCCACCGCAGCCGGCGTGTACGCCGTTCGCGGCACCACGGCACGCCGCATCAGCCCATGGAGCGGCTACGGACTTGCCGCCTCCCCAAACGACCCGAACACGGCATACGTCGGGCTGCAAGACGGTGGTGTAGGACGCGTCCAACGCGTGCAGGGCCGGTGGCAGGCCCGCGGCACCATGCGGCAGGATACGCAGGGACTCGCATACACCGTGGCCGAGGATGCACACAACGCACTGTGGCTGGGCACCGGCGCATCGATCTATCGCGTCGAGCAGGCCTTTCAGCCAGACGCAGCCCCTGTCGTGGCCCGCTACGACACCACCCACGGCCTGCCTGCGGCATCCTTCAACTTTGCGGTGCCTGTTGGCGACACGGTGCGGTTCATCACGCAAGACGGCCTCTATCGCTTTCAGCCGGATGCCGAACGCTTTGTGCCCGACCCCGACTTTGCCGCGGTCTATGCCGATAGCACACTCCTGGGCTGGCCCGTCGTTGCCCCCAATGCCCGCGAGGTGTGGATGGACTTTGGCGGCTACAAGTTTGGCGTAGCTACGCGCCCCGCTCCCGACAGCGCCTACACCTGGACGGCCCGCCCCTTCCGCCGCCTCGCCGACATTGGCGACGTGCACACGATTGCACCGGCAGGCGCTCGTGCCGTATGGATCGGCACCTCTGAAACCGTGATGCGCTACGATCGCCAACGCGCCGCGCTTCCTATGCAGCCGGTACAGGCCCTGGTGCGGGGTGTCACGGCGCATCCTGCCGCTCCAGCCTCTCGGCAGCGCCGCGTGTACGGCGGCGACACGCATCTCGCCGCTCCCCTGCGTCTTCCCTATGCCGATAATACCGTGCGCCTGGCGTTCGGCGCTACCAGCTTCGCCCGCGTGCGAGGCTCCCTGTTCGAGCGCGAGGGGCCGCTGCAGTTTCGGCATCGGCTGCTCGGGTTTAACGACGACTGGTCGAAGTGGAGCACAACCGGCCACAAGGACTACACCGGACTGCGCGAGGGCACCTACCGCTTCGAAGTCCAGGCGCGGGATCTCTACAATCGCCCCAGCACACCGGCCACGCTCACGCTTGTGATTGCTCCGCCGTGGTACCGCACATGGTGGGCATATGGGCTATGGGGCATTCTTGCACTCGGTCTCGTTGCCGGAGCCGTGCAGTGGCGCACGTTGCACCTGCGGCAGCGCCAAGAGGAGCTGGAAGCCACCGTGGCCGAGCGAACTGCCGAGGTGCGCACCCAGAAGCGCCAATTGGAGCAGCAGGCCGAAGAGCTGCAGGCGCTCGATGCCGCCAAATCGCGCTTCTTCGCTAACCTGAGCCACGAGTTTCGCACCCCGCTTACCCTCATGCTCGGCCCCGTGCGCACGCTGCGGCAGAAGCTGCAATCCGCCCGCACGCTTCCCGCCGACACCGCTGATCCGCAGCTCCGCCTGGTCGAAGACACCCGAGTTGAACGGGCAGGTGAGCGTCAGCACGCCCTCCTCGCCGTGAAAC
>CAZBTM010000030.1:14490-15933 GCA_964494425.1 uncultured Rhodothermales bacterium
CATCCTGCCCAGCCTCAACCTCGAAGACCCCCTGCTCGCCCGCACTACCCTCCAGGTGATGCAAAACCTCGATATCGTAGTCAGCGAAAGCGAACGCCTCACCAGCCTCATCAACCAGGTGCTCGACCTGGCCCGCCACGATGCCGGACGCCTCCGCATCCAGGCGCGTCCCATTTCGGTCGATGATGAGGCCGAGCGCATCACCCAGGCGTTCATGCCGCTGGCCGACGAGCAAGCAATCGATCTGCGCATCCACACCGCCCCCACCAAGGATGCCCCAGACGAGGATGCCACTTACGCCCCCGTACATGCCGACCCCGAAGCCCTGGAGCAGATGCTGGGCAACCTGCTCTCCAATGGCCTCAAGTTCACGCCCGAGGGCGGCACCGTTCGCGTCACCGTAACGCACACCGCCAATGCCGCCCGCCTATCCGTCTCCGACACCGGCCCCGGCATCCCCAAAGCACTGCAAGAGCGCCTATTCGACCGCTTCGTGCAGGCCGACGACAGCGCCACACGTCCGCAAGAAGGCACCGGTATCGGACTCGCCCTTACGCGGGCGCTGGCCGAGGTCCATGGCGGCAGCGTTTCGGTGGAGAGCGCCGAGGGCGCCGGCAGCACCTTCACCCTCATGCTGCCGCGCGGCACCGATCACCTCACCGATGAGCAGCGCGCCGACAGCCCCGGCTCCCACAACGCAGTTCCCAAGCCCACACCCGGCATCGATTGGGAAGAACCAGAAGATCCCGGTCCAAGAAATCCAGGCTCAGTCGATTCCAGCGTCTCCAAACGCACGACCCCAGCGCCCAACGATGCCCCCCCGGGCATGGACCCGCCCCTGGTGCTCGTGGTCGATGATAACGCCGACATCCGCACGTACATCCGCTCCATCCTCACGCCCGACTTCCGCATCGTCGAAGCCGCCACCGGTGCCGAGGGGCTGCGCGTCGCCCACAAGCATCTGCCCGACGTGATTCTGGCCGACGTCATGATGCCCGAACTCGACGGGCTGGACATGACCCGCAAGCTCCGCGATGATGCCCGTACCGAGGCGGTCCCCATCATCATGCTCACCGCCCGCGCCGAAGCCACCGACGAGGTCGAGGGCCTCTCCGCCGGAGCCACCGACTACGTTGCCAAGCCGTTCGATGCCCGCGTGCTGGAGTCCCGCATTCGCGGTACGCTTGCCTACCAGCAACGCCTGCGCAGACAGCTCCTGGCAGAGGTGCAGCCCGAAAACGGATCGTCCAGATGGGTTCAGGAGGAAGCAGAGGCCCACAGCGAAGCGCCCAGCACCCCTTCCGCGCTCCGCTGGGCCAATGCCTCCTCCAAAGGCTCCCCCTCAGGCGCCGATGTCGATCCCTCGAACCCCACCGATCCCAGCACCCACACGACCGATTCCTCAGCACCGGATGCGCCGATCAAAGCCGAGATGCGCCAGGT
>CAZBTM010000030.1:15943-18812 GCA_964494425.1 uncultured Rhodothermales bacterium
TCCCCGATCCCGCCTTCAACGCCACTGCCCTGGCCAAGGCCCTCGCCATGAGCCGCCGCACACTCTACCGCCGTGCCCGCAAAGCCGATATGCCCCCACCAGCGGCTCTTATTCGCACCATGCGACTGAAGCACGCCGCCACGCTTCTACACAACGATGCCGGCACCGTCAGCGAAATCGCCTATGCCGTAGGCTACGAAAGCCTCTCACACTTCTCTCGGCACTTTGCACAGCACTTTGACCAGTCGCCTACGGCGTACGCCAACCGATAGCGTCCGTAAAAATGCGGTGGCAGGGAGCGGGCAACCTTTACTTCAGGGGTTTGCTCTTTCTTTGCCCAGCAGCCCCCCGCAAGCAAACACGGAACACCAAAAACTCACACTATAAAGTCCCTTCTTCCCGACCACTGTCGGGAGAGAAGGACAGGATGAGGGGAGTACACTTTCCGGTCGACAGGAGGCCGCATGTATCTTTCACCCACCCTTCCACGCATCTCCCCAGCGAAGCACACAATAGGCATGACACGCCTTTTCGCCTGTGTGACGCGCCTGTGACACCCGTGTGACACCCATTTGGCACATATCGTCAAACATTTGGCACGAATCGTCAAGCATGAGTTGAGGGCATTGGCTACGTTGCGCCTGTAGTGCCATTCGGTGATGCGCCAACGACGCAGGCGCGCCCCTCGGTCTGGCGCATTGCCTTGCCGTACGCCCCCAACAAACGCACCGTCCCCATGCCGCCGAACGCGTCCGCCTCTACGGATGCCCCGAAAGAACCCGCCGGAAATACGCCCGACTCCGCGCCTCTCCAAACTGAGTCAGACGGAAGCACCCCGGTGCGGTTTGTGCCCACGCCCTATGCTGCCAGCACGTACCCTCCGCGCAGGCTGGCGACGGAGGTGCAGGCGCTGCGCGCGGTGCTGAAGCCGCCTTCTGCACCGCCCCCGCGCGACGCGTTATGGTGATGGGCTTGCACCAAGACCACCCAGCTCTCCACCCCCCAACGACCTGCCATGCCCACCTGCTACGCGAATATCATGCGCTCTGCAACGCTGCTCTCCGCCCTTGTTTTTACGCTCCTGCTCACCGCCGGAGCGGCCCTGGCCCCCGCCGCCCACGCCCAGATCTATGTGGACCGCGACGCCTCCGGCACGGGCGACGGCTCCTCCTGGGCCAACGCCTACACGAACCTCCAAACGGCCATCGACAACGCCAGCGGCAGCGACCAAATCTGGATCGCCGAGGGCACCTACCTGCCCACGTTCGAGCGCTCGGGCACTGTGCAGTTTTCGTATCTCGCCTATCGCAACCGGTCGTTCGTCATCCCCGACAGCAAAGACGGGCTGAAGCTCTATGGCGGCTTCAACGGCTCCGAAACCGCCCTCGACCAGCGCGATCCCGGCGCCCACGAGGTCATTCTTTCCGGCGATCTCGGTCCTGGTGACGACGCTCCCTTCGATCCCGACTTCGATTCGGATGCCAATACGAATGCGTCCGGCGACATTGTAGACCCGGTTCCCGAAACGCGATCCGCCACCGACCATCTGAGAGCGGGGCTCACGAGTGGACCGCCCGAGCGGGGCTGGGGGGCCAACGTGAATCATGTGGTGTTCCTTGGCGGCGGCCTCTCGCGAAGTACCGTCATCGACGGCGTCACCATTACCGGCGGCTTTGCCGTGACGCAGTTCGTCTCCACATCCACCGGTGATTATGTTGGGGGGGAACAGCGCAACTTCGGCGGGGGGCTGTTTTGCGACGGATGCAGTGCCACGGTGCGCGGCGTCACGTTTCGGGGCAACTATGCCGCTGCACGAGGCGGGGCGGTGTACGTGACGGGCGGCGGCAGCCCGCACTTCATCAACAGCGTCTTCTGGGGCAACAATGCTGGCAAGCGGCCACCAACCTTTAACGATCCTCCGGGTGATAGGGTATTCCAATTCTATTTCGTCAGTGGGCCCGGCGATACCAATGGACAACCCGTTACCGATCAGATCACCGATGGCTTTGGCACGGCGGTATTTAACGACGGCGGTTCGCCGGACATCGACTTTTCCACCTTTTTCCAGCATCCCGATCCCTCAGATGCCAGCACACTGGAGAACATCTCGGGCGACGACGTGCTGTTTGCTGATAACGATGCAGTCGGCAATGATCTCGATCTTGACCCGAGCAGCCCGACTTTTCTGCAAATCGATACGGAGACCAGTTCGCTGGTGGACGCGGGCAGTACCAGCCGCCTCCCCGCCGACACTGAAGACCTGGACGGCGACGGCGACACGTCCGAGCCGCTTCCTGTCGATGCGCGCGGGGTCGAGCGGATTCAGGGGGTAGCTCCTGACCCCGGGGCATACGAAAGTCCCTTCAGCACCGCGCCCAATCCGGGTCCAACGGCCATCGCCGTGGGTGAGCGGCTGCCTATTGTCGGCAGGGGCGTGGATGATGCCACCGCCGTGCGCATTAACGGCACGCCCGCCACGAACCTTACGGGCACCGGCGATGGTAATCAGCGCATCACCGTAACCGTGGCCGAGGGCACCACCTCCGGCCCCGTAGAGATCGATACGCCGGGCGGCACAATCACAACCGAAGAATCCATCACGATCGTCGATCCACCTTACGGACCCGGGCAGGCGCTGGACGCACCCGGCTTCGTGGAGATCAGCGACCCGTCTGCCTTCACTTTCCCTACACCGAGAACTGGTTCCAGCGGCTTCACCGTCAGCCTGTGGACGAAGGGGAGCTTCTCAGTACAAAAAGAAGGTGAAGCCAACGGCTGGGAACTGTCAGGCTCGCCGGGCGGAGAGGCTACGTTCCTTGTCAAATTTGAAGGGGAGCAAGACACTGGAAATACAAGACGGTTTGGTATC
>CAZBTM010000031.1:0-7135 GCA_964494425.1 uncultured Rhodothermales bacterium
CGCACCAACGAGCACCAGCGGGGCCGTTTCGCCCACTGCACGGCTCAGCGACAGAATCACACCAGTCATAATGCCAGGCAGCGCCATCGGGATCAGGTGGTGCCAGATGACTTGCGACCGCGTGGCGCCCAGGGCAAACGCACTTTCGCGCACGCCTTGCGGAATGGAGCGCAGTGCCTCTTGGGCACTAATCACTACGATGGGCAGCACCAGGAGCGAGAGCGTGAGTCCGGCAGCCAGCAGGCTGCTCCCCATATCAAACAGATACACAAAGACGCCGAGCCCCAGAATCCCGTAGACGACCGAGGGCACGCCAGCCAGATTGGTAATGTTAAGCTGGATCATCCGCTTCAGCCCGCCCTCGTCGGCATACTCTTCCAGATATAGCGCCGTGCCTACACCCAGCGGCACCGTTGTAGCTGCGACAACGAGCATCAGATAGAGGGATCCAACAATAGCAGGCCAGATCCCCGACGTTTCCGGGCGTGCGGTCGGATAGCCCGTTAAAAACTGCTCGCTGAGCCAGCCCGAGCCGGTTGTTACCACGTCTACAATGAGCGTAGCAAGAACCAGGAGCCCCAGCATGGTGGCTGCAAACAGCAGTCCGGCAATGAGCGTGCCGTAGCGGCGGCGCTTATCAAGCTGCGGATGGAATGCGCTATGATCGTTCATCAGTAGTTTTCGCGATACCGTCGGATAATCCAGTTTGCTGCCAGGTTCATTCCCAGCGTAATCAGATACAGCAGCAGTCCTACCGCAAAGAGGCTCTGGTAGCTTACCGTGCCCTGATCAATGTCGCCCTTGGCCACCTGTACAATGAAGCCCGTCATGGTTTGGATGGATTCGAGCGGGTTGGCCGTCAGCGTAGCCGTAGCGCCCGCAGCGATAGCCACGATCATGGTTTCGCCGATAGCGCGGCTCAGTGCCAGAATAAAACTGGCGATGATGCCACTAAGCGCGGCGGGCACAATGACGCGTAGCACCACTTCAAACTTAGTTGCGCCCAGCGCATAGGCCCCGGCCGCCAGCGACTTAGGCACGGCCTGAATGGCATCTTCGCTGACTGAGGCCACCATCGGAATAATCATGATGCCTACCACGAGTCCGGCGCTTAGTGCGTTCAAAGGCGGGAGCGTTGAGTCGAAGCCTTGAATGATAACCCCCGACACAAAAGTAAGCGCAAAGAAGCCGTACACGACCGTGGGTACGCCTGCAAGCACCTCCAGCGCCGGTTTAAGCCAGCGCCGAGCGCCAGGCGAAGCATACTCCGAGATGTAGATGGCACTGGCCAGGCCGATAGGCATAGCCACGGCGGCAGCAATACCCGTAATGAGCAGCGTGCCCGACACCAGCGGCAGCACACCGAACGACGGGTCGGCTCCAGCGAACTCCCAGTCGGTGCCTGTCAGAAAGTCAATCACCGATACCTGCGAAAAAAAGCCTATCGACTCGTAGAGCAGAATGCCTACAATGCCCAGCGTTGTCAGAATAGTGAGCACGGCGCAGAGCCCAAGCCCATACTTTACGAGCTGCTCGCGTGGGCTTCGGTATAGGTTCGCCGACAGATCCATTGAGGCGTCAGACGCATCAGAGGACGGCTGCGACATGGTGGCCGATGGGGGAGACGATGTAGGCATGGGGCCGGGGTGAAGACGCTTCGTGCGTAGAACAGAATAGCGCGAGACCGCCCGCTGCAGCCTCGCGCCTCAACGTGTAGAGCGTAGCTGCTCGGCTACGAGCCTACGTTGGTGCTATCGGGGGCCGTCGTGGTCGAGTCAGAGGGCGCTGGGGCATCGTTTGTGTTCATGCGATCAAGCAGGTCGCCAATGCGCACGCCAATGGTGGGACCGCTGCCTTCAAACATGCTGCCCGTTGTGCGATTCTCAAAGCGTTGCATGACGGTGTCGTAGACCTCCTCCTCGAACGGAATGTACTCAGCCTGGCGCACAAACCGCTGCGCGTTGGCAATGTAGTGGCGTACGAACGAGACCACTTCGGGGTTGTCCTGCATGCTGGCCACATTCACATAGATAAACTCGGGACGAGCCAGCGGCTGATAGGTGCCGTTGGCTACCGTTTCTTGGGTAGGCTCTACGCATCCGTCCCCCTGCTCGTTGTCAACGGCAATGAGGCGCAGGTTGTCGCTGTTGTTTTCGTAGTACGACAATCCGAAGAACGCCATGCCGCGTTGATCGCGCGATACGCCCTGCACGGTAGCGTTGTCGGTACCACTGGCGTTGTAGTTGTCGCGAATGTTGCCACGCTCGCCATTGATGGCCTCGGTAAAGTAATCGTACGTGCCGCTGGCAGATGAGCGTCCGTACAGGCGAATCTCCTTATCCGGAAATCCTTCGCGGATGTCGCTCCACTGCTCGACGGGGCTTCCGTCTCTCCAGATCGCGTTTAGCTCGCTCACCGTAAGGCACGACACAAAATCGTTGGTGGGATGCGTCGTGATGGAAATCCCATCGTATCCAATCGGCAGCTCAATAAACTCGATGCCGGCCTCCTCGGCGCGGCGCAGTTCGTCTTCACGAATCGGACGCGAAGCGCCGGTCACGTCGGTTTCGCCGCGAAAGAAGCGCTGAAAGCCTGCGGAGGTGCCGCTGTTGCCCGCCACCACACGCGCATCTGGATTTTCCTGCTGGTAATCCGTGACCGCAGCCCGCGAAATAGGAAATACCGTGCTCGATCCGTCAACGCGTACGGTCTGTACCGTGTCGCCGCCGCATCCAGTGAACAAGACCAATCCAGCCAGCAGCGCCACACTACAGAGTGCCGCAGGCCAGCCTGTTAAACGAGGTAGACGATTCATGCAGTTGCAGAGCGTTAGTGAGCGAGTGCTGTCGAGAAGGCTACTTGTTGTCGTACGAAGCAGGGTGCGTCCCGTGTGCCGTGCACACCCCAAAGCGAAGCGATGCCCGAATGCCGAGCTATTTTAGTTGGGGGCTATTCTTTAAAACGATAACCGACACCCTTGACGGTTTCAATGAGGGCACTGCCAATCTTTTCGCGAATCTTGCGAATATGCACGTCTACTGTGCGGTCCACCACGTATACATCGGGCCCCCATACGTTATCCAGAATCTTTTGGCGCGAGAATACTTTTCCCGGATGCGATGCCAAAAAGTAGAGCAGTTCAAACTCTTTACGCGGCATACGCATCTCTTTTTGCTCGCCCGCCTCCTGGTCTTGATACACCAAGTAGCGGTCGCGGTCTATGGTAAGCGAGTGCACCACCAACTGGTTCGGTGGGGTGTCGTAGCGCTGTGCACTACGCAGAAGGGCCCGCACCTGGCTGATAATTACCGATACCGAGACGGGCTTGCTGATGTAGATATCGGCTCCCACATCGAGCCCGGCCACCTGGTCGTCCTCTTCGGAGCGGGCGGTTAGCATCATGATGGGGGTGGTACGCAGATGGGCATCTTTGCGGACGCGTTCGCACACCGCAATGCCATCCAGGCGCGGCATCATCACATCCAGGATAATCAGATCGGGGCTGTGCTCGCGCGCCTGCTCCAGCGCCTCAACCCCATCGCGTGCAAGCACAGTCGCGAATCCCTCTTCCTGCAAGTTGTACTCCAGCAGGCTCAGCAAATCCTCCTCGTCGTCAACAACAAGCACGAGTGGATCCTCGGTAGCAGAGGCAGTCACAGGCAACTGGTGCGTTTGTGGGTAAATGCATGGCATAGGCTGCATACCCCTAAGCGATAGCTCGGTTGTTATGCAACCTTTATCATCATGTGGGGCGGATGCAAAGACACCGGCGCTGTGTGCCGTTGGTGGGCCTGCTCACGTGGTGTGTGCGCAGTGCAAAGCGGCGGCTACCCCGCGTTGAACTTTCCGTACGCCCCTCCGTGTGGATGCGCGTTCGCCATGTTTTGCTCGCTGGCACTACGCCCCCAATGCGCCTCTGGACCGATGACGACCGTGCTATCTTCCATCTGGCCATTCCGGCTCTTGCGGGGCTGGCGACCGACCCGCTTGTATCGCTTGTCGATACAGCGTTCGTGGGCCAGCTTGGACGCGTGCCGCTGGCGGCGCTGGGCGTAAACGCCTCGCTCTTTTCAATGGCTTTTGTCATCTTCAACTTCCTGGCCTACGGCACGACACCACGCGTGGGACGCCACGTAGGGACCGGCGACCGCGACGCTGCCGGACGTGTGGTGGTGCGCGCGGTGGTCCTGGCGCTCGTCACGGGCTGTGCGGCTCTCGCTGTGCTTCAGGCTGCTGCGGTGCCGCTCCTGCGCCTGATGGGGGCAACAGGCGAACTCCTCGAACCTGCGCTTGCCTACCTGCGCATCCGTGCGTTCGCGGGGCCGGCTGTGCTACTTATTACGGCCGGACACGGTGCGTTTCGCGGATACCAAGACACGCGCACGCCCATGTACGTGACCATTGGACTCAACCTGGTCAATCTGGTGCTCGACCCCATCCTTATTTTTGGGCTGGGCTGGGGCCTGACTGGCGCAGCGGTGGCTACGGTGACAGCGCAGTGGATAGGAGCGCTTGCGTTTATGGTGTTGCTGTTTCGCACCTACCGCGCTGACTTCCACATCACCTGGTTCTGGCCTACGCCACGTGCGCTGCTTCCGCTGCTACGCGTGGGACGGGACCTCATCATGCGCACGGCGGCACTTGTGGGCACCATGACGCTGGCCACGGCGGTAGCTGCTCGCGTGGGTGTGACCGCTGTGGCGGCGCATCAGGTGGCGGCGCAGCTCTGGCTCTTCATGGCGCTGGTGGTCGATGCCCTGGCGGTGGCGGCGCAGGCCCTCGTAGCCAAGCACCTGGGGGCAGCGGCTCCGGGGCGCGCCCGCACCGTGTCGAACCGCCTGCTGGGCTGGGGCGTGCTCCTTGGGTGCGGGCTTGGCATCGGGTTCGGACTGCTACGTCCCGTCTTGCCGGGCTTCTTTACCGACGATGCGGCTACCATCCAGGCGATTCTCACCGTGTTTCCGGTGGTGGCGCTTCTGCAGCCGCTCAACGGATTCGTGTTCGTGGGCGATGGTATCTACATGGGCGCTGAGCGCTTTCCGTATCTGGCTAAAGCAATGCTTCTTTCGGCAGGAGGGGCAGCGGGGGTCTTGCTTCTCGTGCAGCCCATGGGATGGGGCCTGAGTGGCGTGTGGGCGGGCATCACGGTACTCATGGTGCTGCGCACTCTCACACTGGCGGTGCCCTACCTGCGCGGCCGCATGCTGCAGGAGTAATGCACAATTGGTAGGGCACAGCCGCATGCTCGGTCGCTTACACACCGGTGCGCGCCAGCTCATTCAAACGCGCGACGCGGTCTTCGGTGGAGGGGTGCGTAGAAAAGAGGCTTTTGAGCCCACGCATTCCGCCCGAAAATGGGTTCACGATGAACAGATGCGAGGTGGTCTCGCTGCCGCCGCGCATAGGCTGCTGTCGTGCTGTCGACTCCAGCCGCTGCAGCGCCCGCGCCAGTCCCATCGGGTTCTGTGCAATGCGGGCCCCGTCGCGGTCGGCCACGTACTCGCGCGAGCGGGAGATAGCCATCTGGATGAGCATAGCCGCCACGGGCGCCAGAATCATCATAAGGAGCGCCCCAACGAAGCCGCCGCGCTCGCGTCCGCCGCCAAAGAAGAAGCCAAAGCGGGCCAGCAGCGTAATCGCAGCGGCCATAGTGGCTGCGATCGACGAGATGAGGATATCACGGTTTTTGATGTGCGCCAGTTCGTGCGCAATCACGCCCTCCAGTTCCTCGCGGCTCAGCGTGCGCATGATGCCGCGCGTTACAGCTACCACGCCGTTCTCTGGATTACGCCCGGTAGCAAACGCATTAGGCTGATCCTGCGGAATGATGCACACACGCGGCATCGGCAGATCGGCGCGGCGGCGCAGCCGGTCGACCATGTCGTACAATGCAGGTGCATCGGCCCGGCTGATCTCCTGTGCGCCGTGCATCTTCAGCACGATCGTGTCACTGAACCAGTAGCTGAAGACGTTCATCCCCAGGGCAACGACCAGGGCAACGGTCATGCCGCCTGTGCCGCCCAGCGCGTGCCCCACCAGGGCAAACAGGACCATCATAAAGGCCATTAGGCCTGCAGTGCGAAGCGTACTCATACAACCTCTTTCGTTTACTTCGTCTAACAAACGTTGTACAGCACGAGTGTCAAACGCTGTGCCCAACGCTGCAGATATGTCGAAATGTCAGCGCATTATCGCCGCACGATAGCAGTAAACGTGATCATGACGATGCGTACTATGACGACGCGGCCTCGTCTTGGGACGAGGATGCGGAGGATTTGGCCTCTGGAACAGGACGACCGGCGTGTTCGGATGCCTCGGCCTCAGACGCGGGGGACGGATCGAACACACCCGCCTGACGCCGCCATTCGTAGCTGTACACGATGCCCGCGCCGGTGAGAGCGGCTATCACAGCGCTGACGAGCGCCGAAAGTGTGATGGTACCTTGCAGCACGGCAGCTACGCTCTGGATCCCCCCGAATGCCAGTGTGAAAAACAACCCAGCTTGCATCCAGGCGGGCCACTCGGACGAGGCGTTGGCATCAGACATTAGGGCGAGGCGGGGTGTTGAGAAAACAACAGGTACGTTGGCCTATGCCAATCGCACGCATCTGTTCGCAGCGCATGTGAGGAGCACACTCGGATGCGAAGCTATTTGGGTGCATGCCACACCACGCGCAATGCAGCACGGTCTGTGCTCTGCAGTTCGAGCGCCTCGGCTGCAGCAGTTGACACTTCGGGGCCGTTCACACTTCGATCAATGATACGCACGAACACGTGGCGGGCGTCTTGGACAGGGGCATCAACCGGATATGATATTAGCACAACGGAATGGTAAGGCAAGGTTGGATGACTGCCCACCAGGGTTTCGGGATCATAGTTGGCGCCGCTGGCCGTAAGGCGCCCCGCAAAGGCCGAGGGAAACGCTGCTACCTGAGCCGTATCAGGCGGTGCCCAGGCAGTGGTCAACATAGGCTGCTGGCTGGGGATGCGGAGCGTCTGCCCGATGCTCAGGTCCGTCGCGTCAAGGTCGTTGGCGGCCTGCAGCGCACGCACGCTCACGCCGTACTGCCCGGCGAGGCTGTAGAGCGTCTCGCCTGCGGCCACCGTATGCTGCTCGGCCTGAACGGACCCCGTG
>CAZBTM010000031.1:7145-15441 GCA_964494425.1 uncultured Rhodothermales bacterium
TACGTATACCGGATCGGGCACCTGGGCCGGCATGTCGTTGCGGCGCCAGAGCGAGTCGGCGGTGACGCCGGTCCGCAGCGCCAGGTCGATCCACGTTGCCCCTTCAGGACGTGCGACGGTCTGCCACGCCACTTGATCGGCTGCGCGTGCCGATGCCGATCGCGATTCCGTCTGGTCATCGGAAGTAGACGCAGGGGCAGAGGGGGATGATGTGTCGGGGGCAGACGGATCTGACCTGCTTTCGGAGGCCGAAGAGGTTGCGGTGGGGGCAGCTGTTGTATCAGTCGTATCAGTAGGGGGCTCCACCGGAGGCAAGCTGTCAGCCAGCGGGGCGGTGTTGGGCGGGGCGTTGCGCTGCGGGGAGGCGTCGGGCAACGAAGATCTGCGTTCGGGCGGACGCACGCGCAGCGTGTCGCCAATAGCCAGGGCAGTGCCGTCGAGATCGTTCCAGACTTGCAGCGCCCGCACGGAAGCCCCTACGCGCTGCGCAATGCTGTAGAGCGTGTCGCCTGACTTCACGACATAGGTGGTATCGGTTTGCGCGTGAGCGACCGACGGTGCGCTCAGCATCAGCCCGATGAGTAGAAGCCCCCACCCGCACATCCGGTAGCATGTGTTGTTCATAACCAATCCTGATCGTTCAACAGCAGAGGCCTGCGCATCCCCTTTGCTAAAACCCCACGCCTTTTGCCTGCATGAGCGCGTCCTGCAGCTCCGACAGGTTCTTGCGATCACGCTGCGTGCGAGCCACCTCAATGCCCTGCTCGTAGGTCGCGATGGCCTGTTCTACGACGCCCCGGCGCTCGTAGAGCTTGCCCAGATGGTAGTATGTGCCCACATAGTCGGGCTGTTCGGCCACCAGGGTCTCGAAGTATTCTTGGGCGATGTCGAGGTCGCCTTGTTTCAGATGCTCTTGCGCCAGTGCAAACTGGGTAAACGCATCATCAGGATCGTCATCCAGAAATGATTCGAGCTGGGCAATCCGGTCCATAAGCGGCAGCGGTATTTAGGGACAAGGGCAAGACACCGATTCGTACGGTAGCTGCAAGCGGATGTGCCGCGCGTGTGGCGACAGGGAGCACAAGGGCACGCTGTACCGGAACGCCGTGACCTGGGGTCACGCTGCGGCGCCGTCTGGACTTCCGTGCGTAACAACGAGGTGCGGACGGCACGAGCGCAATGCATCGACGTGTACGGCGTTGTCAACGCCAAGCACAACGGGATACAGATATGACTCGACTCGCTGAAAGAAATACTCAACCGTAGACGGCATTGCATCCTCATCAGCGGTTGTGGGCTCATCAACATGGCTCCACGTAAGCAATTCGTCAAGCCCATCTACGAAGAGGAGCGCCCGCTCTTCAGATCCGCTATCGAACACCTTGCGCAGGCTGTTCTGCGTGTGCTTGCGCCGCTCTCCTACCAACGATGCCGCACGGAACTGCAGGGCGTTCTGGTCAGCCAGATCGATGATTGTGCCGAACGTCTGTTGGCGCTTGGCACGGGTCCCCCCGGCCAGGACGATGCAGGGCCCCTCGCTCTGCAGCGCCTCGTGGCAATGGCGGCGCATGTTTGCGCTGGTGTGGGCAACCTGCAAAATCGGAGCAACGTCAGACTTAGACGGAGAGGCAGCCATGGGCGGTAGATGAAATAGTCTTTTTCGTTTAGAAACTGTGAATACAAAGTAGCGGTTTCAGCTCCAGATGTTCCGCTGTGCACAGCCTGTATGCCGTTCCGCATCCCGTTGCAAGGCGCCCTTGTGTGCAGCACTTCGGAATGCGCTTTGTGCTGGGGAACCTGCTCCAAAGCAGTATGCTATGCAACCCCCGCCTGTATATGTCACCTTGCACGCTCCTTCCATGCCCAACGCTGCGGTGCACGCCACCATACGCACCGATTGCATCCGCCACAATGTGCGCGTGTTGCACGAGCGCGCTCGCCCGGCAGGGCTCATGGCCGTACTCAAGGCCGATGCTTATGGGCATGGCGTGCGTACGGTGGCTCCGCTGCTTCAAGAGGCCGGGGTTCAGGCATTTGCGGTCGCTCGTCTTCACGAGGCCATTACGCTGCGAGAACTGGGCATTGACGGACTTATCCTGGTGCTGGCTCCCCCCACGCCCGATGAACTCCCTGCATACACGGCGTATCATTTGCATGCTTCGGTAACGAGCGTGCCGGTTGCACGCATGCTGGCAACAGCTCCGCTCGATAGGACCCTGCCGGTTCATGTGAATGTGGATACCGGGATGCATCGCCTTGGACTGAACGATGCCGACGTACCTACGTGGTGGACGCGTTTGCACCGGGCTTCGTCTGTGGAGGCAGCGGGCGTCTACACCCACTTGGCGACGGCCGACACCCCCGACCATCCGCTCAATACCACACAACTAAAGCGCTTTGCCGAGGTCGTTCGCACACTGCGCCCAGCTCCTGCGACCGTGCACGTTGCCAATACCGACGCACTCGCGCATCTGCCCACCCGGCTGCCTGCCGATGCCCAGTACGTGCGAGTAGGCCTTGGGATGTACGGGCTTACTTCGAGGTCTGCCCCAGATGCTGCTACCAATGACATACGCAACGCGCTCCGTCCTGTGCTGTCGCTGCGTGCCCGCGTCATCCACACGCACACGGTGCCCCAAGGCGAAACTGTGTCGTACGGTGCTCGGTGGACCGCTCCGCGTGCCACGCAGGTAGCCACGCTAAGCATTGGATACGGCGATGGCTACCCCCGTGCAGCATCGGGACACGCACATGTGCGCCTTCATGACACCTTGCGCCCGATGGTGGGCCGGGTGTGCATGGATCTGTGCATGGTCGACCTCGGTTCCCCCACCAGTACCCTTGCGCAAAATACCTCTGTGGGCGACCATGCGGTGCTTTTTGATGCAGCAGGCCCAACGCTGCACGACGTAGCCCGATGGAGCGACACGATCCCCTACGAAATCGCATGCCAGCTTGCCCCGCGCGTTCCACGCCATTACTGCGACGCTCCGGCGACATCTATGGCGGATAATGGAACAATATAGAGAGACTATCATCGTTAATTCCACTGCATTCATACCAATTAATCAGTCTGCAGCTGCACGCCCTTTGCACAAGTCCTGATTTTCCCGCTGTGTCGCGGATGCCGCGACGCTTCTCTGGGCTTCTGCGCTTTGCAGGGCGCGCCTCCAGGCACGGAGCGCTGTGCTGACAGCAAGACCTGACGTTGTACAACCGTCTTGCTTTGTAGCCTGTATTGCTATTGTTCTCCTTTTAATTTTTACGGATACCCATGCCCATTACTGCAAACCCCAGCGAGATCGATATTCTGGTTGTTGATGACGAGCGCAACGTTGTTGAACTCGTAAGCGACTTCCTGCGTGCCGAAGGATACAACGTGAGCCAAGCCTACGACGGGGAAGAAGCCCTGGAAAAGGTCAACTCCGATACCAACCTGGTCATTCTCGACGTGATGATGCCGGGCATGGATGGCTTTGAGGTGTGCGAAAAACTGCGCTCCCGCGTCGAAACGGAGATGATTCCGATCATCTTCCTGAGCGCCAAGTCGGAAGTAGAAGACCAGATTGAAGGTCTTACGATTGGTGCCGACGACTACCTTACGAAGGAATCGGGCTGGAAGGAGTTGCTCGTGGCCCACGTGAAGGCCGTGCTGCGCCGCTCGGGCGTCGAGGAAAGCAGCGTGGTGGAAGAAGGCGACCTTACCATCTACGAGGATGAGTACAAGGCGCATCTGCGTGGCGAAGACCTCGAGCTTACGCTGACCGAGTTCGAACTGCTGCGCTACCTGGTACGCCATCCGAAGAAGGCCTTTACCCGCCAGCAGCTGCTCGAAACCATCTGGAAAGACCACATGATGGTCACCGAGCGCACCGTAGATGCGCACATTAAAAACCTGCGCGAGAAGCTGGGCGACTTTGCCGAGCACATTCAGACCGTGCGCGGCGTCGGCTACCGTTTCATCAAAGAAGTGTCTGCTGAAGCGTAATGCTGCGCCCGCCGGGCTACGTCATGCGTTCTGCAGCCTTAACGAAAAGGGAAGGGGCCTGGATGTACCTTGGGTACGCCAGGCCCTTCCCTTTTGTCGGCAGTGTCGAGATGGCTTCATCCGCCTCTCACGCCTCTCATTCTACTCATTAATTGCATCGATTTGTGTCCAATTCTCTTTGGAGCCGCTTGGTCCCCGAGCGTAAGGAAACCCAATTCTGGATGGTATCCACGTTCACGCTCTTCGTGGGCGCGGCGGTCGTGTTGGTGGCCCTGTACGTCTTCTTTATCTTCAAGAGCGATGTCGAGAATGCGCTGGAGCGTACGCTGAACAATCAGGCCGAGCGGGTGGCCCTGCAGATGGATAAGCTGGCTACTGCCTCTGAACGCGGTGATGCACTGCGCCATCTGCAGGGCATGACGGAGTGGTCGGTCACGGTGGCCACCCCCGATACCGTACTTGGTAGCATGCCGTTCGACCCGGCTCCTGCTTCCGCCGACAGTACGCGCTTTTTTGATGTCGAGGCACTCAACACACTCTCTGCCTCGACCATCCGCTACCAAAACCGGCTCAACCTGAACGAGCCTCGCGTCTTCTACGCGACGCTGTACCGCCCAGAATCAAACATGGTGGTGCAGGTAGGGCAGCCCTCGTCGCCGTTGTACAGTCTGTTGGAGCGGAGTCAGATCGTCATCCTTGCTGGCATGGCGCTGGCCTTGATCCTCACGGTAATTGGGAGCTGGATTGCGGCCTCCAAAATCACGACTCCGCTCAAGCGCATCCGCAACACGGCGCAGCGCGTGAGCCGAGGCCAGCTTACCGGACGTATTCGCATTGACAGCCGGGCAGCCGAGTTTCAGGATCTGGCCGAGAGCCTCAACCGGGCCTCCGGCAGCTTCCGCGAGAAAATTAACGAGCTGGAGCGGATGGCGCAGCTGCAGAGCGAGTTCATTGGGAATGTATCGCACGAAGTCCGCAACCCGATTTTCTCCATCAGCGGCTACTTGGAGGCGCTTGGCACCTCGCGGCTCTCGGAGGAGCAGCGCACCCGGTATGCCGAGAAGGGCCTCAACAATCTACAACGCCTGCAGAATCTCTTCAACGACCTGATCGAGATTGCGCGCCTGGAATACCGTGAGGATCTAATCGACCGGCGCGTCTTTAACCTGAAAGACTTGGTCGATGAGGTGGTCGAGATGCTGCGTCCGAAGGCTGATAAGAAGGGCCTCAACCTGGAGGTCGATATTCCCAGCTTTGAGGTCAATGCCGACCGCTCGCGCATCCGCCAGGTGCTTGTAAACCTGATCGAGAATGCGATTGCGTACACCGATGAGGGCACCGTGCGCTGCCGCGTGACGCGCCGCAAGGATAAGGTGCGCATTGACGTGGTGGATACCGGCAAGGGCATCCCCGAAGAGCATCTGGAGCGCATCTTTGAACGCTTCTACCGCGTTGACCCGCATCGCTCACGCGAGAGTGGCGGCACGGGGCTGGGCCTTAGCATCGTAAACCAGATCCTGCAGGCGCATGGCGAGTCCGTCAGCGTGGAGAGCACCGAAGGGCGCGGCACCCGCTTTCAGTTTGAACTCCCGCACGCCACATCCCAAAATGGGCAGGCGTAGACGCGGCCGTGCGACATGCAACATTGCAACGCATGGGGACGTGCATACTATGTGTAGAACCTGCAAAGTGTAGAGCAGTCCCAACTAATCTCATGATACGGTCTATCCGCTCTCTGATAACATTTGCGCTGCTCATCGGGATTGCTACCGGGTGCGCTCTTTTGGGTGACAACGGGACCTCATTGGGCATCCTCAATGATGATTACTACGAGCCCCTGGTCGCCCCCGACACCGTTCAGGCAAATACCGAATTTGATATCACGATTACGACCTTCGGCCCCAATTCATGCTATAGTGCCGCACGTGAGGAAATTGAGCGTGCCCCCATGCGAGTGGAAATCGCTGTTTACGACCAATATGAAACAGGAGATGTTGCATGTCAGGATGTGATTTTCCCCCTTTCCCGAACCATTTCAATGGCGTTCGCAAACGCAGGAGAGGCTACCATCGAGTTGAACGGCCGTCGTCCAGGTCCGGTAGACGATCCTGAGCCCCTCACGCTCACCCATACGGT
Source organism: uncultured Rhodothermales bacterium (assembly GCA_964494425.1). Lineage (GTDB taxonomy): Bacteria > Bacteroidota > Rhodothermia > Rhodothermales > Salinibacteraceae > Longimonas. Next base: position 13,270 of record CAZBTM010000031.1, read on the forward strand.
CATCGTGGAGTGATCACCCAAAAAGAAGTAGGGACACGGCGCGCCGTGTCCCTACAAGGCAATGCCTTTCTGATCACGCTGCCGCTACGTTCCTCAGGCGCGGGATGACCTCTTGGCCGATGCGCTCTACTTCCTCAAGCATCGGACTGCACTGCACGAGCACCAGGTCGAGGCCCACATCGGCGTAAGCGTTCAGGCGCTCTACGATCTGATCGGGCGTGCCGACCAGGTTCGGGCGCAGTCCGCGGTTGGAGACCGAGTAGTCCTTCAGGTCGACTTCGGAATCGAGCTCCGAGTTCGCCACAAAGTCGTCGTAGCTGTCGAATCCCTCGGCTTCGTAATCGACGGTGGTGATGCGCTCCAACTCCGCCTGGGCCTCGGCCTCCGTCTCCCGGCAGATCATGTATGCGGCCATACCAAACTGCATGGCATCTGGGTTGTGGCCCGCCTGGGCGCGGCGCTCGCGCAGGTCCTCGATGTCGCCCGCAATCTTATCGACCGAGCCGCCGTGCATCAGGTAGTGGTCGCACTGCTCAGCGATGAAGGTGCGCCCGGCCTCCGAGCCGCCGCCCGCGTACAGCGGAATGCCGCCGTCTTGCACCGGCTTCGGCGCCAGCACTGTGTTCTCAACAGTGTAGAACTCGCCGTCGTGCGAGAAGCGATCTTCGGTCCACACCCCGCGCATGATGTCCACAAACTCGCGCGAGCGTTCGTAGCGGGAGTCGTGCTCGATCCACTCGCCCGCGTACATCTTCATCTCCTCCTCCCACCAGCCGGAGACGAGGTTGATCTCGAAGCGACCGTTCGACATATGGTCAATGTTGGCTGCCATCTTTGCGGCCACCGCAGGCGAGCGAAACCCTGGACGCAGCGCTGCCATCAGCCGAATGTTTTCGGTGACGGGGGCAAGTCCCGCAGTGGTCGTCCAACACTCCAGGCTCGGCGCGGCAATGCCTTTAATGTCGTTCAGGTTCAACTCGGCAATCAGAATGGTCGAAAAGCCGTGCTGGTCGGCGGCCTGCGCCACCTGCTTGTTGTAGTCGAACGTAGGCGGCATGCTCTCGTCCTCTACGTTGCGGAGCCATCCACCAAAAATGGGCAGCCAAATGCCAAGATCAATCATGAGCAGTCAGGGGGATTCGGACAGTTCGTATCAGTAAAAAAGGAGCGTCTCAAAAAAAAGAGCGCACCAGCCGGGTAGGCCCATGCGCTCTTTGCGTTACGCTGCTACGTGGAAACCAAGATCTTACTCAGCTTCGGGAATCAGCCCGCGTGCTTCGAGCGCATCAACGATCTGATCCACGCAGGTTTCTACGTCGTGTTCGTCGGTGCGAACGACAATTTCAGGATCTTCCGGTTCTTCGTACGGCGCAGAGACGCCGGTGAAGTTCGAGATTTCGCCCTTCTCGGCCTTCTCGTAGAGCCCCTTCGGATCGCGCTCTTTGCAGACCTCCAGCGCACAATCGACGTGCACTTCGAGGAAGCGCCCCTCGGGGAGCAGTTCGCGCACGCCGGTGCGGTCTTCGCGGTAGGGCGAAACGAACGTGCAGAGCGTGAACGTGCCTTGCTCGAAGAAGAGGCGCGAGACCTCGCCCACGCGCCGCACGTTCTCCTCGCGGTCGTTGGCCGAGAAGCCCAGATCGCCCGAAAGGCCATGGCGCACGTTGTCGCCGTCGAGGTGCATCGTCTGGATGCCGCGGTCGAAGAGGCGTTCTTCCAGCGCCTTCGCCACGGTCGACTTGCCAGCCCCCGAGAGGCCCGTGAACCACATTGTGGCCGTTCTTCTCCTCGCGCTCTTCGCGCGGAATGGCCAGTCCTTCCCACACGACGTTCGGGCTCGTTTGCTGCTCCTTACGCGTGGTGCTTTCTTCGCCTACGGCAGCCACGTCTTGCCCCACGCCGCGAATCATGCCGCCCGCTACGGTTGCATTGGTGTCCGGGTCGACCAGGATGAAGCGGCCCGTATGCCGGTTTACGCGGTAGCTATCAATGAAGAGCGGATCGGCGGTTTCCAGCTCCACGCGACCAATTTCATTGAGCGTGAGTGTGTCAGCCTCTTCGCGGTGCAGCGTCTTCACGTTGATGCGGTAGACCAGGTTCGAGACGTACGCCTGCGTCTCCCGCGTGGCATGCTGCACAATATACGGACGGTCGGTCCGCAGCTTCTCTTCG
>CAZBTM010000031.1:15451-17788 GCA_964494425.1 uncultured Rhodothermales bacterium
GTCTGCATCAATCTGCCGTGTCACTTCGGGACGGTTGCGGCTACGCACGATCATTGAGCCGCGGCTTACGTCGATCTCGTCGGTCAGCGAGATTACGACCGACTCGCCCGGACTGGCTTGCTCTTGCTCGCCATCGAGCGTAACGATGCTTTCGACCTCGGTGGTCAGGTTCGAAGGTAGCACGACGACCTCCTCGCCTGGACGCACGCTGCCGGAGGCCACTTGCCCGGCGAATCCGCGAAAGTCCTGGTGCGGACGAATCACGCTTTGCACGGGGAAGCGGAAATCGACCTGGTTGCGATCGGTCTGCGTCTTCACCGTCTCCAGGCGGTGCAGCAGCGTAGCGCCCTGATACCACGGCGTCTTCTCGCTTTCCATCACGACGTTGTCGCCCTTGAGCGCCGAGATCGGGATGAAGGTGATGTCGTTCACGTCGAGCTTGTCGGCGAACTCGCGAAACTCGTCCACGATCTCGCGGAAGCGATCCTCGTCGTAGTCGACCAGGTCCATTTTGTTGACCGCCACGATCATGTGTGGAATCTGCAGCAGCGACGCGATGAACGCGTGCCGATGCGACTGTTCGAGCACACCTTTGCGCGCATCCAGCAGCACAATGGCGAGCTCGGCGGTGGAGGCGCCGGTTACCATGTTGCGGGTGTACTGCTCGTGGCCCGGCGTATCCGCAATGATGAACTTGCGCTTCGGCGTGGCAAAGTAGCGGTAGGCCACATCGATCGTGATGCCCTGTTCGCGCTCCGCACGCAGCCCGTCAGTCAGGAGCGCCAGCTCCAGGTCTTCGTCGTCGCGCTGGGTGTTGCGTTTGATCTCAGACATCTTCTCCTCGAAGATGGCCTGTGTGTCGTAGAAGAGCCGCCCAATGAGCGTGCTCTTGCCGTCATCGACGCTTCCGGCGGTAGTGAATCGAAGTAAGTCCATAGAATGCTATAAATAATCGAGATAGAGAGGCAGGATGCTTGCGAAAAAGAGCAAGCAGGGTGTACTAAAAGTACCCTTTACGCTTGCGATCTTCCATTGCTGCCTCGGAGCGCTGATCGTCGGTGCGTCCGCCGCGTTCGGAGTGCGTGGCCGTGGCGACTTCTTCGATAATCTCGGGGATTGTAGTCGCCGTCGATTCGATGGCGCCGGTGCACGTCATGTCGCCAATAGTGCGGAAGCGGACCATCTTCTCGGCGTAGTGCTCGCCCTCACGCAGCGAGATGTAGTCGGATTTAGCGAGGAGCGAGCCGTCGCGTTCGACCACGTCGCGCTTGTGGGCCAGGTAGAGGCTCGGGATCTCCAGATCTTCGCGCTCGATGTACTGCCACACGTCCAGCTCCGTCCAGTTGCTTAGCGGAAAGATCCGGAAGTGCTCACCAGGGTTGCGGCGTCCGTTGTACTGATTCCACAGCTCTGGGCGCTGTTTCTTCGGATCCCACTGCCCAAAGCGGTCGCGGTGCGAGAAGAAGCGCTCCTTGGCGCGGGCCTTTTCCTCGTCGCGGCGCGCGCCTCCGAGGGCCGAATCAACATCGAGTTCGTCGAGCGCGTCGAGCAGCGTCACGATCTGCAGCTTGTTACGGCTGGCGTTGGGCCCCTGCTCCTCTTTGACGCGGCCCTTGTCGATGGACTCCTGCACGGTGCGCACGATCAGATTGGCTCCGATGCGCTCCATGAGGTCATCGCGAAAGCGCAGGGTTTCGGGGAAGTTGTGCCCTGTATCCACATGCAGCAGCGGAAACGGAATTTTTTCTGGGTAGAAGGCCTTGCGCGCCAGGTGCGTCATGGTAAGCGAGTCCTTGCCTCCCGAGAACATAAGCACGGGGCGCTCAAACTGCGCTGCAGTCTCGCGGATTACGTGGATCGCCTCGGACTCGAGGGTGTCCAGATGCCGGGCGGTTTCAGATGATACACTCATATGCAATGGGGGCGCTATAAAAAACGCGTTCGAGTTGTGTAGATGATGTCGGTCAGAACGGGGACGAGCGTAGGAGTTACGCGGTGGTTGAAGCCTCAACGGCGTCCTGAAAGTAGTCGAGCGTCTTGCGCAAGCCGTCGCGGCGCTCCACCTGCGGAGCCCAGTCGAGCGTACGCTGCGCCTTCGAGATGTCGGGCTCGCGCACCTGCGGGTCGTCTTGCGGAAGCGGCTCGTACGTGATGGTGCTCCCTGAGTCCGTCAGTTCGATGATCTCTTCAGCAAACGCCCTGATGGTAATCTCTTCGGTGTTGCCAATGTTCACCGGCTCGTTTTCGTCGCTCAGCAGCAGGCGGTAGATGCCCCCCACGAGGTCATCTACATAACAGAAGGAGCGCGTCTGGCTGCCGTCGCCGTACACGGTGAGC
>CAZBTM010000031.1:17798-18663 GCA_964494425.1 uncultured Rhodothermales bacterium
GTCCGTCGTCGAGCCGCATGCGCGGACCGTAGGTGTTGAAGATGCGCACGATGCGCGTTTCTACGCCGTGGTAGCGCTGGTACGCCATCGTGATGGCTTCGGCAAAGCGCTTGGCTTCGTCGTACACCCCGCGCGAGCCAATGGGATTCACGTTGCCCCAGTAGTCTTCGGGCTGCGGATGCACAAGCGGGTCGCCGTACACTTCGCTGGTAGAGGCCAGGAGCAGTCGAGCCCCTTTCGCCTTAGCCAGCCCCAGCGCCTTGTGCGTGCCCAGCGCGCCCACCTTGAGCGTCTGAATCGGCAGGCGCAGGTAGTCGGCGGGCGAGGCCGGACTGGCAAAGTGGAGCACATAGTCGAGCTCACCGCCCACATGGATGTAGTCGGTCACGTCGTGGTGGATGAACTTGAACTGCTCATCCGGGCGCTCAAACAGATGCGCAATGTTGTCGGTGTTGCCGGTCACGAGGTTATCCATACAGAGGACCTCGTGGCCCTCGGCAATGAACCGGTCGCACAGGTGCGACCCCAGAAATCCGGCACCGCCGGTGATGAGTGTGCGTGGCATAGGGCTGTGGGCGATAGCGAAAAAGGTAGGGCGGATGCGCAGGTCCGCCCCATAACAATCAGGAGCCGGGCGGCTACGCAGGCTGCCCGTTTTCCGAGAGTGCCGTTTCAATGGCCGCTTCGTCGTTCTCAGGCGGTAGCGACGGGCGCCCAATGCTGGAGTAGATGAAGCCCATCTCGGCCATGCGCTTCGGGTCGAACACGTTGCGTCCGTCAAAGATGACAGGCTCGGCCAGGCGGTCGCGCACATCGGCCAGGTCGGGGCGGCGGAAGGCGTTCCACTCGGTGCAGATGACGAGCG
>CAZBTM010000032.1:0-2897 GCA_964494425.1 uncultured Rhodothermales bacterium
GCCTGGGCCGTTGCTGGCGCGGGCTGCGCAGACGGTTCGGTGGTGGATGCGGTACCTGCGCATCCGCCTACCCCAATCATAAGAACAAGAAGCAGCGCGGTGCGGGTCGTCCAACGAGGAAACGGATCAGTCACAGCATCAACAAAAAGCAAGGAGCGGAATCATGGCAGTTCGATGCACAAGCATCGGGCCATCCAATCTAATTACCACATGCGGCCACCTGCAACTTTCCCCACGCTAAGGCCGCGCGTCCGTCGTGGTAGCGCTTTGTTTTTGCGAAATATTGGCTACCATCGAAGTGCGCCCACAGGTATGTTTAACCGTCTGCATCCCCTTTCTTCTCAAGACTCCCAAATGTTATGAAGGTCACAGTTATCGGCGCAGGCAACGTAGGCGCCACCGTTGCCGAATGCGTTGCCCGTAAAGACATGGTACACGAAGTCGTGATGGTGGACATCAAAGACGGCGTGCCGCAGGGCAAGGCGTTGGATATGGTCGAGTCCTCGCCCATCCACGGCTTTGACACACACGTATCTGGCACCACCGACTACGAGGACACCGCCGATTCAGAGGTCTGCATTATTACGGCCGGACTGCCGCGTAAGCCGGGCATGAGCCGCGACGACTTGCTGGCGAAGAACGCGAATATCGTAAAAAGCGTCACCCAGCAGTTTGTCGAGCACAGCCCCGAGGCCACAATCATTGTGGTATCGAACCCGCTCGACGTGATGACCTACGTGGCGTACGAAGCCAGCGGCTACCCGCCCGAGCGCGTAATGGGTATGGCCGGTGTGCTCGACACCGCCCGCTACCGCGCGTTCATTGCCGACGAACTTGGCGTGTCGGTGCGCGACATTCAGGCGCTGCTCATGGGCGGCCACGGCGACACCATGGTGCCGCTGCCCCGCTACACCACCATTGGCGGCATTCCGCTTCCGCAGTGGCTCGACGACGACACCATCAACGACATTGTGGAGCGCACCAAGGGCGGCGGCGGCGAAATCGTCGACCTGATGGGCACCTCGGCCTGGTATGCGCCCGGCGCGGCGGCGGCAGAAATGACCGAGGCCATCATTAAAGACAACGGACGCGTGCTGCCTGCGGCGGCCTACGTGGATGGCGAGTACGACCTGGAGGGCTTCTTCATCGGCGTGCCGATTGTGCTGGGCGCCGACGGCGTCGAAGAGATTATCGAAGTGGAGCTCGACGACCACGAGCGCGCCCTGCTCGATACCAGCGCCGAGCACGTGCAGGACAATCTCGACAACCTGCAGCGCCTCATTGATGAGGGCGAAGTGAAGTAGTCTGCAACTGCTTTTTGGAGCGTAACGAAGCCTCCGTATCCGCCTGTAATGTTAGGGGGATGCGGAGGTTTTTTTATATTGCATCATTCTGTCCGCGCTCCGCAGGGCCTATGCCTCCACCCGAAGCACAATCTTGCCCGCGTTGGCATTATCTTCCATCCGGCGGTGGGCCTCAGCTACGCGGGTCCAGTCCACCACCGAGTCGATGACCGGGGCAATCCGCCCAGCTTCCCAGTGCGAGGAGAGCACAGCCTGCGCCGCACGTACGAGCTGCGTTTTGTACGCATCGGAGCGGCTGCGTAGGGTAGAGGCGTAGACGTGGATGCGCTTGGCCATAAGGGCTCGCAGCGACATGGCCTCAACCGTGCTGCCGCCCATGGTGGCCAACTGCACGAGGCGGCCATCTGTGGCCATCACCTCGATGTTGCGATTAAAGTACGGCGCGCCCACAAAGTCGATGACCACATCCGCCCCGTGCTCGGTGAGGGCCGGCACGCGCTCGGCAAAGTCTTCGTTTTTATAGTCAATAACGTGCTGCGCACCGGCGTTGCGGCAGACGGCGTGCTTAGGGGCCGAGGCGGTGGCAATGACGGTCGCATCCTGCAGCCGCGCCAGCTGCGTGGCCGCGGTGCCCACCCCGCTGGCCCCGGCATGGATGAGCACGGTTTCGCCGTCCTGCAGATCGGCCAGCCAGTGCAGCGCCTGGTACGCCGTCAGGAAGACCTCCGGAAAGGAAGCGGCCTGCTCCCAGCCGATGCCTTCGGGCACGGGCAACACGTGTCCGGCATGTACCACAGCGTATTCGGCATATCCGCCGCCTGGGAGCAGCGCACACACACGATCGCCGGGGGCCCAGTCGGTTACATCAGTGCCCACGGCATCGATGACCCCTGCGGCCTCCAGCCCCAGCGTGTCGGGGGCGCCGTCGGGCGGGGGGTAGTGCCCGCGCCGCTGGTACGTGTCGGCCCGGTTCAGGGCGGTGGCCTGCACGCGGATGCGCACCTCATGCGGTTTCGGCTCGGGCCGCTCAATATCGCGAATGGTAAGCTGATCGGGATCGCCGGGCGTATCGACCACAACGGCGCGCATGGTGGGCATAGGCTTCGGGGAGGTTGGTGCGTGGAGAAATAGTTCGAAAAACTTGGTCTAAGAACGGGTTGTGCTATACATGTGCTCGCTGCTGAACATGAAGAACTGCTTGTTGACGTCCCTACACGGTCATCCCAGACGGATGCCGACCGCCGTCGGCAGACGATGAGGAAATGTGCCGATTTGCTGCGAGCGTCGGGTCAACCGGTCCATCAGTCGGTCGGCGTAGACGTCCGAGTCATGGGACACATAATTCGTAGATCGACAAGAGATGATCGATGGCCGTGTTTGTCCAGTGACTCCTCGCGCTGATAATCCGAGCTTCTGGCGGAGTTCGTTCACGTCCATCGTGTAACCAGCCTCACTATCCTCTATGCCTGCTTCGATGGCTTGTCGGACGTATATGCGTTGCATGAGATCATCCCATGTGGCATCGTCAGGCAACTCCTCAACAAGGCGCTGGGCCTTTTCTTTCACCTTCGCGGTAGGCATAATAGAAGGGGT
>CAZBTM010000032.1:2950-10392 GCA_964494425.1 uncultured Rhodothermales bacterium
ACACATCGGGAAGCCCCGTGCCCTTCGTCCGCAGCAGCGTAGCGTTATATGGCCCTTCTGGAACAGCAGTACGGGCTACGCCGCAATCTCTCGCGCATGCAGAATCTCGCGCCGATCCATCGGCCGAACCTCGTCACGGTGCAACGTGAGAACCGCAACCGTCTCGCCCTCGCCCGTCACAAACTCAACCTCGTACATTTCCCGTTCGCCTGAGTACCGGTGCACGACGGCACCGATGTCGCCACGCTCCAAGCCGTGTTCATCTACGTCGCGCAGCAGAACGACCGTGTTTAGCTCTTCAATCACCATGGGCCTCGGGTTCGGTTCGCAGAGAAAATCAGTGATCGGTTGGCACCTGAGATCGTGTTACTACGCCGGATATGCCGTGACAAACCGTGGCACATCACGGTCTGAATCTTCGATAATCCACACTGTGCATACGGGCACCTCGTCTCCGCGAGGCGTAGAGAGCAAACCATCCACCACGTACTTTGTGCCGTAGTCCGTTTGCTCGGCTCGGACCACGTTTGACTGACGGGCGAGGGTGAGAAGTCCATTCCTCAGGATGTCGGTGTTGGACAGGTCGAAGCCAAGCCGACGAAAGAAGCGCGCCTTCCCCCGACCGACCGGATGCGATAGCGATAGCAGGTAGGACGTGAGCTTCCGTTCAGGGATGAAAGCGTGATCGCGGCGTGGAAGCTTCATGCTACATAAGACGAATCAGACGAAGAGAAAAAACACAGGGCCATATAATCTATGATTATATCAACACTGTTGACATAGCACACAGGGCCGATGGGCAGCGGGTTTGGGCGCGTAATGTAGATGTCAACATGCGGGTGTAGTATATCCAGCGGGGGGCTCAGGCGCAAGGGACGTCTGAAGAGCGCTGTGGGGATGCGGGTTGGGCGGGAGCGTGCGTTGCGTCCGGTGTAGGCGAGGGATAGGGGAATGCGGACTGGGAATGAGTGGGGGGCGTACGGGAGCCTGTACGAAGCGAGCCAATGGCGCTGGCACAGGGGCACGGGCGGTGCGCGCTGCATCGGGATGGCGGAGGCAACGCTGCACGCCTCTGGTTTCCCTCTGTTTTTATGGGAGCTACCTGTTACGCCGACACAAGCAGGTCGGTCGAAGCCTGCTGGGTCGTCTCGGACGGCGTAGCGTTGGTGGGGTCGCAGGTAAAGGTGCGCGTGGTGGCTTCGCGGCCGTACACGTAGAGGCGCTCGGCAAACAGGAAGCGTCCGCTGCGGTGCTGCAGCATCACGGTGGAGGCGCGGGTCCCGTACTGTGCGCCCGTAATGAACATGGACGACACCTGGCGCTCTCTATCGGGGGGCAGCCCGGTATCGGGCAACAGCGAGTCGGGCGCAGGCTGTGTGTCGTGGAGCGCGTCGAGCAGCGCTTCGGGATGCACTTCGTCGCCGATGGCATCAATGATGCGCTGCTTGCCTCGGTTTACCTTGTGCCACGGCGTATCCAGATAGGCATTGCTGAGGCCATGCCATCCGGGTTCGACGGCTTCGGGCGCGCGGTCGGGATGCGCCATGTAGTACACGGTGCTTCCGCGTCCGAACAGCAGGTTGAAGGGGGCCCGCGGCGTAAGGGTGCGCAGCGCCGAGAGGTACTGCTCGGGGGCGGTGTCGGCGTGCAGGTAGTCGGTCACGACGGTGCCGCGGGTGGGGCCATCGGGGGCGGGGCGCGTGAAGTCACGATAGTTGGTGAGCGCTGCCCAGCGTCCGTCGCAGGTGAGCCCGCACCACGTGCCGCCGGCCTTCAGGTCGCGCCCGGCACAGATGTGGGGCGCGCTGGTCCACCACTGGGCCGGACGCGTAGGTCGGGCGTAGAACTCGTCGCGGTTGCTCGCCATGATGAGCGGATAGTCGGGGTGCACTTCGACCCCCATGATGATTAGGCACATGGAGCACAGTTCAACAGTGAACGGAAACAATCAAGAGGGGCTACGCTGCAGGCACCTGAATCCCCCAGAGCAGGGGGGCATCGGGGCCGGCGCTGTACATGCGGCTTTGCAAGATGCGCAGCGTATCGACACGGGTGTCGATCCAGGCCTGTATGCGCTGGGCCTCTTCGGGGCCGCCCTCATGCCCGCGGTAGGCGAGCACGGTGATGAGCCCGCCCTCGGTCATGAGGGCACAGGCGGCATTGAGAGCAGCCACCGTCGTGTCCGGCTGGGTGATACAGTCGTGATCGTGACGTGGCAGGTAGCCCAGGTTGAACATGGCGGCATGGATGGGCGCCTCAACATGGGCGCGCATGGTTTCGTGTCCGGCGTGCACCACTGTTACGCGGTCGGATACGCCAACATCGGCGCACCGGTGACGGGTGGCGGTACAAGCAGGGGCCTGCACATCAAAGGCCGTAACGTGGCCCGAAGCGCCAATCTGCTGCGCCAGAAACACCGTGTCGTGTCCATTGCCGGCCGTTGCATCCACCACCTGCTGACCCGGCGATAGGTGCGCAGCCATCCACTGATGCGCAACCGTGGTGAGCGGTGGAAGTCCCATGAAGCTAAAGGCTCAGCAAAAGAAACGGTACGGTCCCTGGTGTACACTACTCGTTGGGGCTGACCTCAACGACCTGTCCGTTCGGCAGAATGCGTTCGTTGGGGCCGGGGCGCACAGTAGGGAAGTCATTCAGGCGCTGGTCGGGGTTGCGGTCTTTGGGCACGTAGTGCACATGATCGCCGTGAGGCACCTCCATGTAGGGCTGTCCGGGAAAGGGGTTGATCATTTCGTAGAGCACAAGCCCGAAGAATATGGCAGCGATGCCAAGCACGATCCAGCGGCGCATTGACCACGACGTGCTGGTTTCAGAGGACTCGGAAGGCGGAGACGAAGCCGAGGTAGCCATGGGGAAAATCAACGCAAGGCACGATAAAGATAACAGATCACCAGCGAATGATACCTCTGGCGTGAGGTAGCGTTTCTGTGCAGCGTCTGCGTTACGCCGTCAGTAGCCGTAGATGGAGAGGGCATCGCGGCGCATGTGAATGCTTACGACGATGGCCAGCAGCAAGGTGTACGAGACCAGGGCCGAGCCGCCGTACGACAGGAACGGCAGGGGGAGCCCAATGACGGGTAGCATGCCCATCACCATGCCCAGGTTAATGATGGTGTGGATGAGATACACGCCCACGGCGCCGGCAGCCACCAGGCTGCCAAAGGGATGCTTGGAGTCGGCCCCCAGCTTGATGAGGCGGAGCAGCAAGAAGCCCAGCACCAGCAGCACAAACCCAGCCCCCATGAGGCCAAACTCCTCAGCAATTACGCTGAACACAAAGTCGGTGGACTGCTCGGGAATGTAGGCGCCTTGTGTTTGGGTGCCCTCCATGAAGCCCTTGCCCCAGATTCCGCCCGACCCAATAGCCGCTTTCGACTGCACGAGGTGAAAGCCCACGCCCTGCCGAAATTCCTCGGCTTCGGGGTTGGTGAACGAGATGATGCGCGCCACCTGGTGCGGACGAAGAATATGCACCAGCGCAAACGAAGCAACGAGTCCGGCAGCCGTGCTCAGCGCGCCCGCCGCTATCGTGAGCATGCGCTGGCGCGTTCCAATCCACATGCCAAGCGTGAAGAGCACCGTAACGGCGACAGCGGCCCAGGCGCTAAGCAGCCCGGCATAGAGCGCCAGGCCGGGTACAATCATGAGCAGGATGAGCGAGATGGGAAGGCCGCCCCAGAACAGCACAATGGGGATGAGCCCGATAAACACCAGTGCGGTGCCCATGTCGTTTTGAAGCATCACCAGCAGCGCCGGAAGAGCTACGAGTCCGGCAGCGCGCAAGGCATAGCCCATGTGCTGCGCCGACACGGCCCGCCGGTCTGAGAGCAGCCGCGCCACAGCAAGCACGGTGCCCACCTTCGCAAGCTCCGATGCCTGCAGGCGGATGGGCCCAAAGGCCAGCCAGTGCGCCCCGCCTCCGGCCTCGTGTCCCAAGAAGAGCGTGGCCACCAGCAAAATGAGCACACCGCCATACAGCGGGTATGCAGCCTGCATAATCACTCGGGGGGAGACCAGGAGCGTTCCTGCCAGCACGCCCCCAGCAATGACCAGCCAGGTGGCCTGCCGGTAAAAGTTGTTCTGCACCGTTTCGTATAGATGCTGAGCTCCGGGCCCATGGGTGCTGCTGTAGATAGCAACCAGCCCCATGCCAATGAGTGTGAGCCAGGCAATGAGCGTAGGCCAGTCGAGGTTGCGATACCAGGCGTTCATACGATCGGGAAACGGGGAAAAAGCGAGTCGAGGTCCAGCTTATGGGGTTGTAACTGGTACCGCTGGTGTGCCTTCTGGCTGCATCTGCTCGGGGGCGAGGTCGTCGGGGGTAGGGGTGGATGTGGTATCGATCGGTTCGCTTCGCTCCTCGTTGAGCAGGCGGTCCATCCAGTAGCGGCGTTCCCAGGTGTCGGCAATCGTACCCGTAAGGTACTTCTCGGCCATGAAACTGGCGATGGGCCCAGCGACCGAACCACCGTATCCTGCATTCTCTACCGCCACGGCAATCGCAATTTCGGGATCGTCGAACGGAGCAAACATGATGAAGAGCGAGTGGTTTTCGCCGTGCGGATTCTCGGCAGTTCCCGTTTTGCCGGCGCTTTCGATGTTGGGTATACTCACCCACTGCCCGGTGCCACTTTCCATGACGCGCCGCATGCCTTCACGCACGCGGTCGAGGTAGGCCGGCGATACGCCCGTTGGCTCGGCAGGAGGCGAGTTGGCCATCTGGCGTTCGCCTGTGGCCGGATGTTCAGCGTACCGCACGAAATGCGGAGCGGGCAGGTCGCCCCCGTTGGCGAGAGCAGCGGTATAGCGCGCCAGCTGAAGCGGGGTCACACTCATGTCGCCCTGCCCAATGCCCAGGTTCACTGTGTATCCGGCGGTCCACCGTCCGTACGTCCGGTTGAAGTACGACGAGTCGGGGATAAGCCCCGGAAGCTGGTTGTTTACATCGAACGGCACCTCCTGCCCAAACCCGAAGCGGCGGGCCCAATCGGCCCAGGTGTTCACGTCCAAGTTCATCATCACATGGTAATAGAGCGTGTTGCACGACACCTCCAGGGCCTCTTCGAGCGAGATGTAGCCATGTTCTTTGCTTTGGTGATTCCGAAAGACGCGGTTGCCCACGCGGTATCCTGCGGGGCAGTCAACGAGTTGGCTTTCACTGGGCGGAATAATGCCCTCTTCCAGCCCGACAAGCGACATAAAGGGCTTCCAGGTGGATCCTGGTGGAAAGCCGCTCATGGTGGCGCGGTTGTACAGCGGTTTGTCGACATCGGCCTGCAGGCTGTCCCACGCTGCGCGAGATACAGACTGGGTGAAGATGGCAGGGTCGTAATCGGGGTGACTCACGAACGAGAGGATTTCGCCCGAATCGGGGTCGAGTGCAACCGCAGCGCCACGCTTGTTCACGAACAGCGACTCGGCCAGGGCCTGCACCTCATGATCGAGCGTCAGGTGCAGGTTGTAGCCACTTCGGGGCGGTCGGTCTTCCGCGCCGTCGCGGTACGACTGCACCTCCATGCCTCGTACATCAACGACGACAAACTCGCTCCCGTAGGTGCCACGCAGTTCGGGCTCAAACGCGGCCTCGATGCCCGTTACACCCACGCGGTCGCCGGGACGGTAGCCGTCGTCGCGCAGCTCAGCCAGACGCGCACCGTCAATTTCGCGGACATAGCCCAGCGCATGAGCGGCGTTCATATCGGTGTGGTAGCGCCGCTGTGCATCCACCTCAAACGACACGCCTGGCAACTGGTAGAGCTGCTCTTGGATGCGGCTGTACGTGTCGAAGCTGAGGTTTGAGAAGGCCCGGCTTGGGCGTACCACCGACCACTCGCGCGCCTCACGAAGCCGGGTTGTTACTACCGAGTCGGGGACACCAAGCAGCCCCGCCAGGTCGGGAAGCGTCTGCTCGTCCACGTAGCGGGGCGTGAGCATAAGCGTGTAGCTGGGCGCATTGTCCACGAGCAGCGTGCCATCACGGTCGTAGAGCGCGCCGCGTGCAGGCATCACAGCGTGTTCGCGGACCGCATTGCTCTGCGACGCTCCCCAGTACGCCTCGTTATCAAACACCTGCAGGTATACCAGTCGCCCCCCCAGCACCAAAAACACCACCACAACAACTGCGGCAAAGAGACGGATGCGGAGACGGTACGATTCCATGTGGGCGTGCAGCCTGAACAGCATACTTCTGGCAGAACCTGAGCACGTTATTCAACGGAGGTCGTGTGCACAGTTCCACTGTGAGCACCATCAACGCAACACGATAGCATGTGCGTGGAAAACGCGTTGACCCTCACAGAATCGAGTAGCGGTTTAAGGCTACATGCTGTAGAAAACGAGCAGGCCGAGGGCTGCCAGCATACTGAATGGAAGCGTCATTGGGTACAGAAGACGTGTAACACGAGCACGTGTGATGCAACAGGGGATAGCAGGGCGTAATGCATAAGATAATTACGCCTTGTGGGCCGTGAAGGAAGAATCAAGTCAGCCTACGCGCCGTTGGAACCTGTCCACTATTTCGCCCTCGCAACCTGACCCTCCCTATGTTGCGTTCCCTCCGAACCGTTGGCATCTTTGCGCTCTTGGTGCTCTTCATAGGTGTCGAGCCTGTAGCTGCGCAGTACTTTGGCCGAAATAAAGTACAGTACGACAACTTCGACTTTCGGCAGTTCAGCACCGACAACTTCGACATCTACTTCTATCCGGAGGAGCGCGATGCGGTGACCGATGCGTCTCGCATGGCCGAACGGTGGTACCGGCGCCATTCGCGTAGCTTCCTGCGTGAGTTTGACGACCGCAAGCCGCTTATCTTCTATGCCAACAGCACCGATTTTCAACAGACAAACGTCATTCAGGGCAACATTGGGCAGGGTACCGGCGGGGTAACCGAGTCGCTGAAAGAACGCGTCGTTATGCCGCTCACCGGCTCCTACCGCGAAACCGATCATGTGCTGGGGCACGAGCTCGTGCATTCCTTCCAGTACGACATTGCCCTTCGAGGAGATACGCAGAACTTTTCCTTGCGTCGCCTTCCGCTCTGGCTGGTTGAGGGCATGGCCGAATATCTGTCGATAGGCCGCGAAGACCCACACACCGCCATGTGGCTACGCGACGCCGCTCTGCGCGACGATCTGCCTACGGTGTCGCAGATGACTTCCGACATGTTCTCATACTTCCCGTATCGCTTCGGACAGGCATATATGGCCTACATCGGCGGGAAGTACGGCGATTCGGCGGTTACCAACCTGTACAAGCTGAGTGGACGCGTGGGGGTCGACTCGTCGTTCGTGTATGCACTGGGCACAACAACAGACTCGCTCTCATCGGAGTGGCAGCAGGCCGTGCGCGATGCCTATCTTCCGCTCATGGAAGGCCGCACCAACCCTAACGAGGTCGGCGAGCCGCTTCTGGGTACACCAGGCGAG
>CAZBTM010000032.1:10402-13217 GCA_964494425.1 uncultured Rhodothermales bacterium
GTCGCTAGAGGAATCGGTATGATCAAGGGCACTGGGCAGTTTCAGATGTTTGGAGAACCGCTGGACATTGAACTGGTTGAAACCAATTTGCAGCAATAGGCCCCCCCGGCTACCGGAAAATCCATGCCACTTGATAAACGAAAGGTTGTTAATTCTATTCCTGTAGGCCATTCGCCGCTTGCGCCCGCCATTAGCCCCGATGGACGCTACGTAGCCTACATCTCGCGGCGGAATCTCTTTACGACCAACCTGTTTGTGGCTGATGCGCAGACCGGCGAGGTCGTACAGGAACTGCGCAGCACACGCTCAAATCCGCACTTTGATGCCCTTCGCTTTATCGATGCAGCCGGTGCATGGTCGCCCGACGGGCGCCAGTTTGCCTTTGTCACCTTTACGCAAGGCCGCAACGAGATCAACATTTTGGATGTGGAGTCCGGCCGCATCCAGCGCCGCTTTGCAGTGGGCGAGGTGGGCGCTATTCAAACCCTGGCGTGGTCGCCGCAGGGCAATACCATCGCCTTTAACGGGCTGGACGGCGGCCTCAGCGACCTGTACCTGATTGACCTTGACACCGACGAGGCCCGCCAGCTCACGAATGATCGGTTTGCGTATCTGCAGCCCACCTGGTCGCCCGATGGCGAAACCCTTGCTTTCACGACCGATCGCGGGGCCGAAGGTACCAACTTTGAAACACTGCAGTACGGCGACTATCGCATCGGCTTCATTAATATCGACTCGCGTGAGATTCGAACCTTGCGGCCCTTCGAACGGGGTATGCACCATAACCCGCAGTACGCTCCCGACGGACGTAGTCTCTACTTCGTCTCTGACCAAGATGGATTCAAAGATGTGTACCGCTACGCCTTTGACGAGGAAGCGGTGTACCGCCTCACAAATATCAAAACAGGCGTAAGTGGCATCACCGCGCTTTCCCCGGCCATGTCGGTTGCGCAGCAGAGCGGACGGATGGTATTCTCGCTCTTCTCGAATGGGGGATACTCAGTTGTCGCGCTTGATGATGATGCGCTGACCGGAGCAGAGATGGGGTTCACAACGATAACTGATGCGGCCTCCGATTCGCCTTCAGCAGGCACACCTGCTTCAGACACGACAGCGGTGCGTCCGCCCGATGACGACTTCGCTGGCCTGGTGGATCCGCTGGCAGACGTCTCAACATCGACCGACACCACCGAAGCCAATACAACCGAAGCCAATACAACCGAACCCGACACGACCCAGACGGGTGCCGTAGCCGACACTACCGAAGCAAGCACCATGGCTCCAGCCGATACAACGCAGCTTCCTGACGCGGTGCGCGACCCCACCGTCGTTGCCACAACACTGCCCTCGTCTTCGTCTGTGCCCGCACCGGGGCGTATTCTGCCTCCGTCATCGGCGCTGAACGATGGGCTTGTGGCATCGTACCTGGAAGATCCGCTCACAGGGCTGCCCAGCTCGGGCCCAATTGACGAGGAAAATTACAGGAGTAAGCTGCAGCTTGACCGCATCGCACCGCCCCAAGTGGGCGCCCAAGTGGGCGGACGCTTCGGCTCCCAGTTTGTTGGCGGGGTCGGCTTTTTCTTCAGTGATATGCTCGGCGACCGGAGCCTCAGCACGTTTGTGCAAGCAAATGGTACGTTCAAAGACATTGGGGGCGGCGTGTTTTATCAGGACCGCGGCCAGCGCCTAAACTACGGAGCCGGCGTAGCGCACATTCCGTCTGTGTTTGGCAATGTGCTCTTTGACGAAAGCACCAATGAAATCGTCCAACTTATTCAGCGCCGCTATCAAACGCAGGCATTTGGGCAAACCACCTATCCCCTGTCGCAAACACGTCGCTTTGAGTTAACCGCTGGCGCTACGCGCTTCGGCTTCGAGACCGAAGCTATTGCAATTGATCAGTTTGGGCGCGTGCGCGAGCGCGACTTCAGCCAGTTCAGTCCCGACACCATCTACCTGGGCCAGCTTGGTCTGGCCTACGTAGGCGACTTCTCGAACTTCGGCTTCACCTCGCCCCTCGACGGCGGACGCTACCGCTTCGAGGTCACGCCGCAGGTTGGATCTCGCAACTTTGTATCCCTCCTGGCCGATTACCGGCGCTACTTCTTCGCTGAGCCTGTGACGATGGCGGTGCGTGTGCTCCATCAGGGAAACTACGGCGCTGAGTCGCAGGATGTCTTGAGTGGGCAAGTCGATTCGGATTTCATCCGCGAGACGCTGGGCGACCCTTACCAACTGGGATTCGTGCGCGGGTATGCCTTTAGCTCAATCTTCGACGAACCCAGCTGCCGCGGTGGGCTGCGTCCCGGTAGCTGCGACGTGCTCGGAAAACTCCTGGGTACGCGCATGGGCATCGCCAGCGCTGAGGTGCGCCTGCCTTTCTTGGGCACCGATCAGCTTGGGCTGTTTAACTTCCCGTACCTACCAACTGAACTCGTGGCCTTTGGCGACGCGGGCGTGGCCTGGACAAGCGAAGACCTAAGTAACTTTACATTCAAGAATGCAAGCATTCCGTCCAGCGGAGTTGGCGGAGTCAGCGCGGCACAACCGGTGTTCAGCACAGGCATCTCTGCACGCGTGAATCTGCTGGGCGCTCTGGTCTTCGAAATGTTCTACGCACGCACGTTCCAGCGCTCTAAAGACTGGGACTTCGGCGTGCTTCTGCGTCCGGGCTGGTAGCGTTGGGAGGTGCCTGCCACGTACCCTGCACCATGGTATAACACGACCCTAACAGGTGCACCCGCACCTCAGAAGACGCAGGTGGCTCAGGCAGGTGGATGCGTACGGTTCCGCCTCGGCTTGAGGCCTGGTAGCC
>CAZBTM010000032.1:13254-13654 GCA_964494425.1 uncultured Rhodothermales bacterium
TCGTGCCAGTATGGCCCAAGCGCGCAATGGGCTGAGCCTGTGACGGGGTCTTCGGGCACGCCTACACGGGGAGCAAAAAAACGCGAGACAAAGTCATGGCCGGCCTCTGTCGAGCCCTCAGCGGTAAGGATAACACCGCGAGTGTCAAACTGAGATAGCGCATCCATATCGGGAGCGGCGGCCTCCACGTCCTGCGGAGTAGGCACATGCAGGAGCCAGTCGCGGGCCGAGCTTCCGCTCCACACCGGCGTTGGGATGTTGCACGCCGCCACCAGACCCGCGGGGGGATCGGTCGGGCTGGGTGCATCTGCGGGAAAGTCGAGCCGGATGCCCGCGTCGCCATAATGAGCGGTGAGCGGGCCGCTTGCGGTGTCGAATATGACCACAGCGCGTTTAGGGG
>CAZBTM010000032.1:13699-17529 GCA_964494425.1 uncultured Rhodothermales bacterium
CACACAGGTCCACCTCGTCAGTGGGGGTAAACCAGCGCAGCCGGGTCCGCCCGTTGTGCGGGGCAATGACAAAGGCCGTTTCAGAGGCTCCCACTTCGCGTGCCACGGACTGCATCCAGCGGGCGGGGGCGGCTTCGGGCACAATGCACACGCCTGCCGGGTTGCCTGAAAAGGGGCGATTCGTAAACGCATCGACAAGGAAAAAAGGAATCGTCATATTCTACATTGGGAACCGAGAAGACCATGCATTAAGTTGCGTACGGCCTGTTCTACTCAGTTGTCCCGACTGCCATGTATCGCCGCTTTCTTCGCCCGCTGCTCTTTCGGCTCGATGCCGAGCGTGCCCACACCTGGAGCATGCGTGCCGCGCGTCTGCTGCAGCACGCAGACGGCTCGGTGCTGAATAGGCTGTACGGCTATCACAACGCACGTTTGGAGCAGACCCTTTGGGGCCACACCTGGCCCAATCCGCTGGGTCTGGCCGCTGGGGCCGACAAGAACGGCGTGGCGCTGCGCTACTGGCATGGCATTGGGCTTGGGCATGTGGAGGTGGGCTCTGTAAGCGCACAGCCGTGTAGCGGAAACAAGCGCCCGCGTGCATTCCGCCTGCCCGATGACGAGGCGCTCATCAACCGGATGGGACTGAATAACGAGGGCGCGGAAGCAGTCGCCCAGCGGCTTCGTTCATACGCAGGCCAATCGGGCACGCCGCCGCGCCCAGTGGGCGTAAACCTGGCCAAGACGCACGACCCGTCGATTATGGGGGCTGAGGGCCGCGCCGACTTCTGCGAAAGCTTTCGCAAACTGGCCCCCTACGCCACCTACGTTGCGCTCAATGTGTCGTGTCCGAATACCCGGTCGGGCAAAACCTTCGAATCCCCTGAGGCGCTCGACGCATTGCTCACCGATATTTTTGCGCTGCGGCGCGAGATGGCGCTCGATGTGCCCATCCTGGTAAAACTGAGTCCGCTCTTGTCGGAGCGCGTTATCTTTGACTCTGCGCTGGAGGCCCGCATTGAAGTGGCCCAATCGCACGGTGTGGATGGGTATATTGCGGCGAACACAGCCTCCGATCGGCGTGGGTTGACAACCGATAAGGAGCGGCTGGCGGCCATTGGGCGAGGCGGCCTAAGCGGTCCGCCTCTGCATGCGCGCAGCATTCGGCTCATCCGCTACCTGCGCCGGGCCACCGAGGGCGAGGTGCCTATTATTGGGGTGGGTGGCGTCGATTCTCCAGAAACCGCCTTTGCCAAGATTCAGGCCGGGGCCTCGCTCGTACAGGTCTACACCGCACTTGTGTACCACGGGCCGGGGCTGGTCCAATCGATCAACGAGGGCCTGGTGCGTTTGCTGGATGCGCATGGGTACGACACCATTCAAGAAGCTGTGGGCACCGATCCGGTGCTGGAACGCTTCGCTGGGTAACACGGAGTGCCTCCGTAGCGAATCCCTGTGTAGCGAAACAGTGCCACCCGGCGTAAAGTTGAGGGAAATTGCTGTTTTGCCACGCCGTTTCGCCGTGTGCCTGCCTCAATAGACGACACGCAGCGCCGTGGCTTTCTGTACGTTCGGACGTGCAGGATCGCGTTTTATTCCTCACACACCCGCTGTATGTCTGCCCAGGTTGACTTCTCTACGATTCCTGAACTGTTCACCCGGCTTGCTGATCGATACCGCGGCACAGACCGCACCGTGCTGCGGCACAAGCCCAACGACACGTGGATCGACATTTCGTGGGAAGACCTGGAGGCCCGCGTACATGCCCTGGCGGGCTTTCTGCACAAGCAGGGCGTGCGCCCGGGCGACCGCGTCGCCATCCTGTCCGAGAACCGCCCGGAGTGGGCCGTCACGGACCTGGCCACACAGATTCTGGGGGCCGTGAACGTGTCGATCTACAACACCCTACCCGAGTCCAAAGTGGGCTATATTCTTCGGGATTCGGGGGCGAAGTGGGTCGTGGCATCGGTTCCGGTGCAGCGCAAGAAGGTTGAAGCCATATCCAATGAGTGCCCCGACCTTGAGGGCATTCTGGTGATGAGCGAACTGCCTGCCGATCCGCCGGAAATCATGGTGCAGTGGAACGATGCCACAGACGAGGGCGCGACCTACTGGGCCCAGCATACCGATGCGTTGCGCACGCTGGGCACGGACGTATCCCCCAGCGATACCAGTGCACTGATTTACACCAGCGGCACCACCGGCGACCCGAAGGGGGTGGTGCTGAGCCACGACAACTTCTGCGCGAATGTTAAAGACGCGCTGCAGCACATTCCCTTCTACGAAACGGACCATCACCTGTCGTTTCTGCCGCTCTGCCACGCGTTTGAGCGCACCGCGGGCTACACGGCGGTATTGGCGGCAGGCGCCAGGATTAGCTATGCGGAAAGCATCGAAGCGCTTACACAGAACCTGCTGGAGGTGCAGCCCACGGTCCTTATCTCGGTGCCACGCGTTTTTGAAAAAGTGTATAGGCGCGTCCGCGAAAAAGCGGAAGACGGCTCGGCCATCCAGCAGCGCGTGTTCGACTGGGCCGTACGCACGGGGCAGCGCTATGCCGCAGCGGAGCAGAACGGGGAGGCCGGACTGCTCTTGCGGGCTCAGCAAAAGCTGGCTCATAAGCTGGTCTTTTCGGCCTTGCACGAGAAGCTGGGGGGTAACCTACGCTTTGCCGTGTCGGGCGGAGCGGCGCTTCCGAAAGAGATTGGTGCGTTCTTTCAGGCGGCAGGCATTGTCATTGTTGAGGGCTATGGCCTCACCGAAACCGCTCCTGTCATCTCTGCCAATCCGCTGGAGGCGCCGCGCTATGGCACCGTGGGCCATGTGCTGCGCAGTGTGACGGTTGCGATCAAAGACTTGCAGACGGATGAACCGATTGGCACGCTATGCGGCACGGACTACCCCTCGGCGTGTACCACCGATGCGGGCGAGATCGTGGTGAAAGGCCCCAACGTAATGCAGCGCTACTGGCAACGCTCGGAAGAAACGCGCGGCGCGTTTGATGCGGATGGCTGGTACCACACCGGCGATGTGGGGCGGTTTGTGGATGGCTACCTGCAGGTAACTGATCGTATCAAGCACATGATTGTGTCGCAGGGCGGGAAAAACATCTACCCGGGTCCGATCGAGGAGCACTTTAAGACGCAGGCGTCGTTCGATCAGATGGTGGTGCTGGGCGATGATCGTCCGTTTCTTACGGCGCTCATTGTGCCCGACTTCGAGTCGGTACGCATGCAGGGGCGCGACATGGACGAGCCCGACCATCCGGACGACAACGAGGCCCTTATTGAGGAGCGCTGGGTCGATCGGATCTTTAGCAAGTCGATCAATGCGTACAACCGAGAGGCGTCGGCGTACGAGAAGATTCGGGCGTTTCAGCTTGTGGCCGAACCCTTCACCGTTGAGAACGGGATGCTTACCCCCACGCTTAAGACAAAACGTCGCATCATTGAGTCGGCCTATGCCGATGAGATTGAAGCGATGTACGAGCGCTTTACCAAGCGGGGGTGAGGTGGGCCTGCTGCGAAGGGATGAACCGGCGTATCCGTCCAACCCCGAACGCTATGCGGCCCAGAGCATGTGGATTCGTATTGAACTCTGCGGGTGCTTCCTGTTTTGAAGACGGCGGTACGGATCCTTCGTGCGCGGCGTTTAGTATAGCGCCTTGTAACACATCGGGGCGTGGCGCAGCCAGGTAGCGCGCTTCGTTCGGGACGAAGAGGTCCCCGGTTCAAATCCGGGCGCCCCGACACAAAACACATGCTCAGCATTCCCCGGCCCATTCGATGGGTCGGGTTTTTTTGTTTGCATGCCTTGGCGTTGTTCTGCACGTC
>CAZBTM010000032.1:17594-18211 GCA_964494425.1 uncultured Rhodothermales bacterium
TTGGCCCCACTTGTCGCGTCAGGCGCATCGAGCTATCTCCATAGGCGTATAGAAGCCGCTTTCCTATTCGGCACATTCCCTATGCGTGATTTATTCCTGCACACTACATACGTGGAGCAGTGCCCCCTGTAAGATTCTCAGATCTTTTTTTACTACTTGTTGGAGCATGATCTGCAGTGTGTCTGGATATCTTCCTCTCACGCCCTTCTGATTCCCGTCACGATACAGCCCCTGCATCATATGTCCTCCACCGTATCTTCTTCTGTGAACACGCACACTGCTGCTTTTTGGGATGATGTGTTTTCGAAGGGCCAAGCATGCCCATACACCCGCGTGGCGATGCCAGACCCCGATGATGCGAAGCTATGCCGCGCCCGCGAACATTTCGGCGATCTGACGGGGAAAACCATACTGGATATTGGATGCGGAAGTGGCGCTACCTCGCTCTTCTTTGCACAGCAGGGCGCTCAGGTGCTTAGCATCGACATCAGCGCGGTCGCTATCAATAACCTGAAGCAGTATTGCAACCGGCACGCCATTGCAAACATCACCCCGATTCAGATGCCTGCGCAAGGCATCCAGCAGCTTGGCCCGGTCGACTTCGTGTTCGGCGCGAT
>CAZBTM010000033.1:0-2348 GCA_964494425.1 uncultured Rhodothermales bacterium
GCAATATACCCCTCAATGTTCTTTTGTGCAGGTCTAACAGAGCGGATGCCAACACCCGTCGCTCCGACTCCTGTCGGAGGAAGGATCTCCCGCACGCCCAGCACCGCCTCACATCCGACAGATATCTGCCCTGCGAGGGTGCTGCCGCTACACCGCTGGGGCATCGGTATCGGTGAGATGCGCCAGGCGGCGGTATTCGGCGTGCAGTCCCTCGCGGAGCGGATCCAACTGCTCGGTTGCACGGGTGGCGGCTTCGGTGAGCACTGCGTGCAAGAACCAGCACTGTTGCTCAGGGCCCGCACTCAGCGCCGTGCGTCCCGGGGCCGAGGTAAAGATATCGATGCCCTGCTCCAGCGTCTGGTTCATCGTCCACACGTTGTGATGCTTATCCGCCAGGCTGATGGCCAACGCTTCATCAGGCGCGTCGGTCAGGTGCTCCACGTACGCCTCCTTGCGCACGCGCCACGGCAGCTTGTTGCCCGCGTCGTCGAGTTTGGGCTCGGTAACATCCACAACCAGGCGCGTCACGTCGTCTCCCACCAGCTCGCGCAGTTCGTCCGGTGTCATGCGCTCGCCGTGCGTGTTGGGGTCTTCGATGATATCGTGCAGATACGCCGCCGCCACAACCGGAGGCGTCCAGCCCGCCCGGGCCACCGCCATGGCCACCGCCGACAGGTGCGCAATAACTGGCACCCGCACCGGCTCAGGCTGCTCAAAGGGCTCAGCGCGCCATCGGCTCTTGCGGTAGCAGTCGTTGTGCCACTCCGACGCCAGTTCAATGGCGTGCTCGACAAGCGGACTAAACAGCGGGGCGTTGGGGGACGAGTCGGACATAGGCGGAGCGGATGCGATGCAATGGATGCAATGAGACGTTACAACTGAATCAGTCGATGCGAGGCGTCATCCACGTCGATGTGAGCGCGGATCGTATCCAGCAGGTCCATGCTGTATTTGTTGAAGAAGTACGTGGGGTTCAGGGTTCGCTCTTGCAGATTGCGCGTCGGCATGAGGTTGACGCAGACCTTCTCAATCTGAGCGCGCACTTCGTCTTGCTGACGCTTTTCGGCCCGCACCACGCGTTGCTGCAGGTCGTTCATCTCGTTCACCACCGCTGCACGCGTCGCCTCTACCGAGCGCCCGAGCGTAGCATCCACCGCCTCGGCCATAGGCTTTAAGTCGTTCAGCGCCTTGTGGATACGGGCAGCGGTCTGCCCAAACGTCTGGTCGATATCCACCTCCATTGCATCCACCACGACCGATTGGAAGAGCTGCTCAGCGGTCTGGTGTTCGACGTCGCGCACGGACAGGTTGTACTTGTCGAGCACCTTCTGCACTTTGCTCTCCACGAGCGTCATGCTGGCGCGCGGCACAATGAGCGGCATGGTAGTACCTGCCCACTCGTACACGCCTCGATACTGCGCAAAGTACGAAATCTCGCCGGGCCCCGCCACGTACGCCGCCGTGGGCAGCAGCTGATCTTGCACGAGCGGACGCGTCACCACGTTGGGACTAAACCGCTCGGGCGTTTCATCGATGCGGCGCTGTAGTTCGTCACGGCTCCAGGTGCGTCCGTCGTGGCGCAGGGTGAAGGTGCCATCGTCGTTCGCATCGATGGCGTAGCGGCCGTCGTCTTCCATCCAGAAGAAGTTGGTCGGGCGCGCCTGCACCTGCTGGTGGTAGCCGTCGTCCTGGAGCGCCTGCCCTGCCGTGTGCACGGCCTCGACCGCGGCGGCGCTGTGGTCCATGTCGTGTGCAATAAACGGACGCACCAGCTGCTTGAGACGGCGATCGTCGGGATTCAGCAGCACGAGCCCGGTATCGGCGAACCAGGTGGCTATGAGATGGGCAAAGGCGTCCTCCAGGGTGCGCTCGGAGGTGTAGGCGTCGGCGATGGCGCCGTAGACGCTCGGTTTGAAGTCGGAGGGCGGCAGCGCCTCATCGAGCGCGTGGAGCGGCGCACGGATGGCGTCGCCCAGCGCGTGGGGGCCTACGGGTCCGGCAGGAGCCGGGTCGGGGGCGTAGTCGAGCCTCACTACATCGTTGCGGGCCAGGACGTGCGTGTGGGCGATCTCCTCGAAGTCGTGATCTTCGCCTTCAATCCAGAAGACCGGCACGACCGTGCGCCCGGTGGTGTCGGCCAGGTGTTTGGCCCACGCCAGGGCCGTACTGGTTTTGTAGAGCGTGTAGAGCGGTCCGCCAAAGAGCCCGACCTGCTGCCCGGTAACAACCGCGATCGTGTCCGGGTCGCGCAGCGCATTGATGTTGGTCTGCACCCCGTCGGTGTCGTTCTCCCAGGCTGCATTCTGCTCAGTGAGCACATCGGCCAGCACGGCGCGGTCTTGGGGGCG
>CAZBTM010000033.1:2358-5788 GCA_964494425.1 uncultured Rhodothermales bacterium
TCTGCAGCGGCCCGCTGATCGCCGATGTCGTGGCGATCGTAGGGGAAGTACGAGGCGGCAGTGCCGGTGCCATTGGCGTAGTCGGCAGCAAGGGCGGGGATGGCGTTCAGATCGGCCCAGGGCAAACATCGGGCGGGGACGTCGAGCGTGTTGGGCATGGCGGTTCGTCGGGGTGGATGCAAAAGGCGGGCGGCGGGGCAACGGGCGAGCAGCGACAGGCGCGCCCGGACGGCATACCGGTGCAGGCACATGGCTGCTCCTTGGGCGGCCCATTGGCGGATTCAGCACCGCGTTTCTGTGTCGGAACACACGTTGGGGTGTGATGGACCGTCGGTTTTCCTTCAACAGATACGTTCGGAGAACCTGTGCGTACTGCTGCACAAAAAAAGAAGCTCCGTGGGGCGTTCCACGAAGCTTCTTGGAATGCAGCGGACTGAACCGGGGTATCAGTTCTGGCTTTGTTCGCTCTTGAGCTGTTCAATTTGATCGCGCAGCTCGGCAGCACGCTCGTAGTTTTCCTCTTCGATGGCCTTATCGAGCTGCTTTTCCATGCGTTCGAGGGGCGTTGCATCCGAAGAAAGCTCTTCCTCAGCGCTGCCCTCATCAGGAGTCAGACCGGATACCCCTTCGGCGCCTTCTTCGTCGGCCACGATGCCCGCTTCGTCAAGTACGCCGGGCGCAACGAAGATCGGTGCATCCACGCGTACCGCCAGTGCGACGGCATCGCTGGGGCGAGCATCGAGCTGGTCGTTGCTGCCGTCGTGGCTGTAGCGAATCTTGGCAAAGAAGGTGCCCTCGCGCAGTTCGTCGATGACCACTTCGGTTACGTCGGCCTGCATGGAGTCGAAAGCATCGCGGAGCAGGTCGTGCGTCATGGGGCGCGGCGGCTGGATCTTTTCGAGCTCCAGTGCAATGGCCTGCGCCTCAAACGCCCCGATGATGATAGGCAGGCGCCGGTTGCCGTCTTCCTCGCCCAGTACCAGCGCATAGGCGCCGCCACTGGACGGACTGGTGGACAGGCCAATAATTCGTACCCGAGTGAAATTCATTATACAGCGTGGAATATCAGTACAAAAGGAAGCGCCAGGGAGCGCACGTGCGGGAGCATTGGGCCGATTAGAGCACAGCATCCAACGCGTCCAAAAATGCCTTGTTCTCGGTTTCGGTGCCTGCGCACACACGCAGGTAGCCCTGCAACGCGTCGTAGCCGCCCATGTTACGCACGAGCACGCCGCGCTCGGCCAGAGCGTCTTGCACTGCATCGGCGTGCTTTGTTTGCGGCGCAAAGAGCACGAAGTTCGCCTGCGTGGGTACGGTGGTTACGTCGGAGCGTGCCGACAGCGCATCCACCAGCTGCTGCGTGTGCGTTTTGAGCTGCTGCACCCGCTCGTTGAGCAGGCCGGGATGCTGCAGCACGGTGCGCCCCACGGCCTCTGAGAAGCGGTCGACCATAAACGGAAGGCGCGCTTTCATGAGTTCGGTGACGACCGATTCGTGCGCCATGAGGTAGCCCAGCCGCAGCCCGGCCAGCCCGAAGGCTTTCGAGAGCGTGCGCAGGATGATGAGGTTCGGATACGCATCGAGCAGTTCGGTAGCGGGCGGGTGCTCGTTGAACTCGACATAGGCTTCGTCTACCACCACAATGCCGGGGGTAGCCTGCAGCACACGCTCCAGATCGGACGGCGGGAGTGCGAGTCCGGTGGGGTTGTTCGGGGTGGTGAGCACCGTCATGGCCGCGTTGGTGCGCGTTACGGCTGCAACCAGCGCGTCGATGTCGAAGTGCAAGTCGTCGCGCGGCGGGATGGTGGTGAGGTCGGCATCGTGCAGGCGGGCCACCTTCTCGTAGAGGGAGAACATGGGCGCAGGCAGCACGACCGGCGTGTCCGTCGCAATAAATGCGAGGCCAAATAGGTACGTGAGCTCATTCGAGCCGTTGCCCACCAGCACTTGCTCGGGCGATACGTCGTTGTGCACGGCAAGCGCTTCCGCCAGCTCGGACGGCTGCTCTGCCGGGTAGCGGTTAAACGCCAGGTCGTTGAGCGTCTCGATGAGTTCGGCCTTTAGCGCGGGCGGCAGGTCGTACGGGCTCTCGTTCTGGTTGAGCTTGACCTTAGCGCGAGGCGGCGCGCCCACCAGGTACGGCGATTCGTTGCGCACGCCGGGGCGGATGCGCTCCATCACGGCATCGAGGGTCGCAGGAGAGGCGGAGGTAGTATCCATAGCAGTTGGGGAAACGTGGGTGCAAAGGCGTTAGGCGGAGGCGTTGAGCTGCTTCAGGCGCTCACGGATGGCGTCGGCATGCGCCTGGAGCGACTCGGCTTCGGCAAACTGTACGATGTCGGGGCCGGTTTTCGCGAGGCGACGCGCCGAGTACTGGATGATGGACTGCGTGCGCACGAAGTCGGATACGCGCAGCGCCGAAGCGTAGCGCGCCGTGCCGCCGGTCGGCAGCACGTGGTTCGGTCCGGCAAAGTAGTCGCCCACCGGCTCGGACGAGTATGGCCCCAGAAAGATGGCGCCGGCGTGCTTGATGTCGGAGCACACCGTCCACGGCTCGTCGGTGATGATTTCGAGGTGCTCAACCGCAAGTTCGTTCATCATGTCAACGGCCTGCGCCATCGTGTCGGTGACGATGCAGGCACTGTAGTCGCGCAACGAAGCCTCAATGATATCGGCACGGGGCAGATCGGGCACGCGGTCGGCGATTTCGTCGCGCACGGCCTCGGCCAGTGGACGGTGCGGCGTGACGAGCAGGGCGGAGGCACGGGGGTCGTGCTCAGCCTGCGAGAGCAGATCCGCAGCTACGAAGGCCGGATCGGCGGTGTCGTCGGCCAGCACCCCAATTTCGCTGGGCCCCGCCACCGAGTCGATATCCACACGCCCAAACACCTGCTTCTTGGCGGCGGCCACGTAAGCGTTGCCGGGTCCTACAATCTTATCGACAGACTGCACGGTATCCGTGCCAAACGCCAGCGCGCCCACAGCCTGCGCGCCGCCCAGGGCATACACGCGGTCGAGGCCCAGCAGCGCAGCGGCAGCCATAATGTGCGGATGCGGCAGCCCATCGTCTTGCGGGGGCGACACCATCGCAATGTGCGGCACGCCCGCCACCTGCGCCGGAATCGCATTCATGAGTACGCTGGAGGGATACGCCGCGGTGCCGCCAGGCACGTACAGTCCGACGCGTTCCAGCGGCTGCACGCGCTGACCGAGCATCACGCCGTCGCCGTCGTCTTCGAACCAGGAGGTGGGGCCTTGCCGCTCGTGGAACCGGCGAATGTTCGCCGCAGCCTCATCCATAATACGCCGCAGCTCGTCGTCGATGACGGCCAGCAATCCTCCTCCGGTTCCGAAGATACGTTCGATTCTCGGTCCAAAGGCCCGCTGCAGTTCCTCGATGCCGTGCAGCTTCTGGCCGTGCTGGGCGCCG
>CAZBTM010000033.1:5798-11159 GCA_964494425.1 uncultured Rhodothermales bacterium
AAGCTGGTGGGGCTGGAAACGCTGTCGGGGTCAGTGATCCCCGATGGGGCCTATGCTGTGGCGGAGGGCGAAAACGCCAACGGCCAGCGCCGCGTGCAAGGCCGATTCAGGGACCTGCAGCGCCTCCAGCGCTACGCCATCAAACCGCTCGGTAAAGCGATGCAGCGCGGCATCCCCTTCGGTGCGCACCGCATGCAGAATGTCGCGCACGGCGGTGTCGACCTCATCGCTGAACGAAGCACTGCGGCTCAGCACCGCCTGCAGGCGGTCGGCACGGTCGGCGTAGTCGATGACGGGAATCATAGGCGAAGGCGTTAAGGCAATGAAACGGTGGCAACACGTGCTCTATTCCGTGCGCCCGCTGAAAGGTTCAAGGGAGCGCTTCGGGGAACGGCATTCTCACGTCTTTTCTACGATAGCGCGCACCAGCGTACGCAGGTCGCCGCGCACCTGCTGGCCCACCTTGAGCACATCGTCGTGTTCGAGGACCTCGTGGCCCAGCCCGGCTGCAAAGTTGGTGATGGTGGAGATCCCCAGCACGTCCATGCCCAGTGCGTGGGCCTGCAGCACTTCGGGCACCGTGCTCATGCCCACCGCATCGGCCCCCAGCGTGCTTAGCATGCGGACCTCGGCGCGCGTTTCGTACGAGGGACCGCGCGTCCAGGCGTAGGTGCCGCGCACGGTAAGCACGCCCTGCTCGGCCCCCACCTGCTGTGCCTGGCGGGTCCATTCCAGATCGTAGTAGCCCGTGTGCAGCGGCGGCGCGGTGGATGCATGCACATCGCGGCGCGCAGCGGTGTCGCGCGGAGACGCCATCTGCCCCTGCCCCGGATCGGCAAAGGCCATGTTCAGGTGGTCGGTGATGAACATGAGCTGCCCCGGCTGAAATGTGCGGTTGATGCCGCCGGCCGAGTTGGTTACGAGCAGCCGGGTCGCCCCGAGTGCGTGGCACAGCTCCAGCGGAAAGGTGAGCCGTGGGGGGGGATAGCCTTCGTACGCATGCACGCGCCCCTGCACGAAAACGACCGAGGTGCCTTCGAGCGTGCCAAAGACCAGCTGCCCGTGGTGGCCGTCGACGGTGGACTGCGGGTAGTTGGGGATGCTATCGGCCGGCACCACGGTGGGCGCATCGGCCTCATCGGCCAGGTCACCCAGCCCCGACCCCAAAATCAGGACCAGTTCGGGCGTGTGGTCGGTGCGTTGGCGCACGGCATCCACAGCATCGGCGAGGGCAGGAGCAGGTTGGGCAGCATGAGCGGACATTGGCACGGGAGCGTATGGGTAGGACAACGAGATTGCTAACCGGATAGGCGATGCCATCGCATCCCTCTGGCTGGTTCGTGCATGTTTCAGGCACCTGTGTTTTCGGGGGATGCGAAGAAGCGGACGCGAACCGATTCGGCTTTAGCCACACCACGTAAGGTAGCCGTCTTATGCCGCACGATCCAGTCTCAGATCAGGAGGCGGTACGAAATATGTGGTAGTTTCGGACGCTCCACAGAATCTGCGTTCCAATCACGCGCACAATGGTGGTCAGCGGAATGGCCACAAGCATCCCAATGAGCCCGGCCAGCTGGGCCCCAATGAGCACCACAAACAGGATGACGAGCGGATGGGCGTTGGCGGCACGCGAGAAGATGTACGGCTGAAACAGCACGTTATCGGAGAGTTGTGTGAGGGCCATTGCGCCAGCGACTCCCAGCACCAGGCTCAGATCGCCCGTCTGCGCAATCCCCACCACAGAGCCCACCAGAAATCCAAAAAATGGGCCGAAGTATGGAATGGTGTTGGCAAGGCCCACAAAAATGCCGATGGCGAGCGCGTTATCGAGCCCGGCAATCCAGAGTGTAAACGACGCGACCAGAGCTACACTGGTGGCCTGCGCAAGCAGTGCCCGCACATAGCGGCTCAGACTCACCTCTGCTTTGGCGATGACGGCAAGCGTGATCTCGAAGTAGCGATTGGGCACCCACTTCAGCAGACTGCGCTTGAGCTCCACCCCGTCTTTCAGCAGGAAGAATGTGATAAACGGAATGATGATAACCGCATAGACAATGTTTGTGAAGACCGACACCAGCGAGCCGATGGTCTGCGCTACGCGGTCGCCTTCCACCAGGTCGCCCTGCGCCAGCGCCTGCAGGGCATCGCGAACGGTAGATTCGATCTGTCCCGGCTCTACCGGCGCAAACTGCCCGGCCCAGGCTTCTACGTAGCGCGCGGCCTCGGTCGCCGCCTCCACCGACACCAGTTGCGAGAGGTCCTGAATCTGCTGCGCCAGGAAGGGCACGATAAACGTGAGCAGAATGGCAAACAGCCCCAGGACAAGGATGAACACCAGCAGGATGCTGGGCACCCGCCGCACACCCATGCCCTGAATGCGATCGACTATGGGATGCAGGAAGTAGGCCAGCAGGCCGCCTACGGCCAGATACACGAACAGTCCGGCAAAGTACCACACGGTGGCCACGGCCATCACCACACTGAGCGCACCCAGGCCCCAGCGCAGCGCCCGCTCCCCACTCGACAGCCCCGGCGGCGGATCGGGCGGCGACGGGGCTACCGTGGGGCGCGCCTCGCCTTTAGATGCTGCAGAAGACCGGGACGGCAACGAAGAGATCTCCATGAGCGGTTAGGCATTCAGAAAGAGAGACAGACGCCCGCTACGGGGTGGCATGTTCACTTTGTACGGTGTCAACCGCCGCCCGTGCCATAGACGTATCGTAGCCCCGGCGCACCAGATAGCCCTGCAGCTTCTTGGCCTGTTTCAGCGGATGCGACTCGTCAGCTACGCGGTGCCAGTACTTCTCGGCCAGGGCATGTGCCGCCTCCTGAAAGTCTACCGTCTCGCGGAGTCCGGCCAGCGCCTCCTCAATGAGCCCGGCGTCAACCCCGCGCTCGCGCAGGTCGCGGCGCAGACGGTGCGGGCCGTACGACTTGTTGGCAAAGCGCGCCTTCACAAAGTCATGCGCATAGGTTTCGTCGTCGAGATACGACAGCTCGTGCAACCGCGTGATCACCTGCTCAATGATGCTGGACTCGTAGTCGTCTTGCGCCAGGCGATCGCGCACCTCGCCCTCGGTACGCGGCTTGTGCGCCAGATATTCCAGCGCACACTGCTTCGCCTCAATGAGACGCTCATCGGCCTCCAACTGCGCCTGCTCCTCGGGGGTGAGCATGCGCCCGGTGTGCAGGTCGTACTTCACGACCAGGTCCTGGTGGATGCCAAGCGCAAACTCGCCATCCAGAAAGAGCGACACCCGATCGGGGTTGTTCTTCTGGGCTTTCAGTGCAGTGACCGTAGCAGGAGGCGGCATAGCAAACAAGACAAGCAAAACGACAGGCGGATGTCTGCTGTACGCCGCACCGCAGGCGAAACGTTCCGGACGCCTGGCAAAGGAATCGAGCGTGTAGCTGCTCATTTTCCTGCACATTGCAATGTAGGGCGGGTTGGGGCTGTGGGAAACCGAGCGCCCCGTTCTTTTCAACATCAAAGTGCAATTAAATAGGAACGGGGCTCACCCATGCCGGAACGGCCCCCTGCAGTACATGTTGTAATCTTGTGTTTACACCAAGAGCCCCCAAGCGTAAACGAACGTTTACACTACGGCATATTGCGCTTCGTGCGGTCTCTGGTTCGCGCCCTGTCCGATCCACGTATTCCGATGCCCCATGAGTACCTCTGAAACCGAGTATCTTGAGAACGTAGCCAACCAGGAATACGAACATGGTTGGCGTACCGATATCGAGTCCGAAACGCTGCCTGAAGGACTCGACGAAAACATTGTTCGCTACATCTCTGAGCGAAAAGACGAACCCGAATGGCTACTGGAGTGGCGCCTGAAGGCCTTTCGCTACTTTGAGCGTCAGGTGGAAGAGGGCAACTACCCCGACTGGGCTCACCTCGACTACGAGCGGCCCGACTTCCAGGACATGCGCTATTTCTCGGCGCCGAAAGAAAAGGCCAGCTACGACAGCCTCGACGAGGTCCCAGATGAGATTCTGGAGACGTTCGAGCGCCTCGGCATCCCGCTTGAAGAGCAGAAGGCGCTGACCGGTGTGGCGGTGGACGCGGTGATGGACAGCGTGTCGGTGGCCACCACCTTCAAGAAGAAGCTGAAGGAGAAAGGCGTCATCTTCATGTCGTTTGGAGAGGCGGCCCGCGAGCATCCTGAGATCGTGAAGAAATATCTCGGGCGCGTGGTGCCGTACACCGACAACCTGTTCGCCGCACTCAACTCGGCGGTCTTCAGCGACGGCTCGTTCGTCTACGTGCCCGAGGGTGTAACCTGCCCCATGGAGCTGTCGACGTACTTCCGCATCAACGACCAGAACACGGGTCAGTTTGAACGCACGCTCATCATTGCCGAGCCCGACAGCTACGTGAGCTATCTGGAAGGCTGCACCGCGCCCATGAATCAGAAGCACCAGCTGCATGCGGCCGTGGTGGAACTGATTGCCCATGAGGATGCGGAGATCAAGTACTCGACGATCCAGAACTGGTACCCCGGCACAAAAGATGGCGAGGGCGGCGTCTACAACCTCGTCACGAAGCGCGGGATCTGCGAAGGCGACCGCTCCAAGATCAGTTGGACCCAGCTCGAAACCGGATCGGCGGTCACGCAGAAGTATCCGTCGGTTATCCTGAAGGGCGATGAGTCGGTTGGTGAGTTCTACTCGGTGGCGTTCACCAAGGGCCATCAGC
Organism: uncultured Rhodothermales bacterium; assembly: GCA_964494425.1. Taxonomy (GTDB): domain Bacteria; phylum Bacteroidota; class Rhodothermia; order Rhodothermales; family Salinibacteraceae; genus Longimonas. The sequence continues at coordinate 10,501 of CAZBTM010000033.1, forward strand.
AGGCCGATACGGGTACGAAGATGCATCACATCGGCAAGAACACGAAGAGCACCATCATCTCGAAAGGGATCTCGGCCGGTGTGAGCAACAACAGCTACCGCGGGCTGGTGAAGGTGGGCAAAAACGCCGAAAATGCCCGTAACTTCTCGCAGTGCGACTCGCTCCTGCTGGGCGACCAGTGCGGCGCACACACCTTCCCGTACATCGAGATTGGCAACCCCACGGCCAAGGTTGAGCACGAAGCGACGACCTCAAAGGTCGGCGAAGACCAGATGTTCTACTGCCATCAGCGTGGCCTGGGCGAAGAGGAAGCGCTGAAGCTCATCGTGAACGGCTTCTGCCAGGAGATTCTGGCGGAGCTGCCGATGGAGTTCGCGGTGGAGGCGAAAGAGCTGCTCGCCATTGAGCTGGAAGGCAGTGTAGGATAAAAACCGGAGACTGTTCGCCTGCGCGAGCAAGGCTTCTAACGAGGATGCAGGAGCGCCGAGGACTGCGACATATACGCGGTTCCGGCGTGACCTGCGCATTCTCCTGAATCCAACTTTTTACGACTAAACGACTGATATACCGACACATGGCACTCCTTGAAGTAGAAAACCTGCACGTGAGCGTGGAGGACGAAGACATCGAAATTCTGAAGGGCGTCGACCTCACTATTA
>CAZBTM010000033.1:11211-15435 GCA_964494425.1 uncultured Rhodothermales bacterium
GAGGGCGAGGTGCACGCGATTATGGGTCCGAACGGCTCCGGCAAAAGCACGCTGGCAGCGGTGCTGGCAGGGCGCGAAGAGTACGTGGTCACGGACGGCTCCATCCGCTACAAGGGCGAAGATCTGCTGGAGCTGGAGGCGGAGGAGCGCGCTGAAGAAGGCGTGTTTCTGGCGTTTCAGTATCCGGTGGAGCTGCCGGGCGTGAGCATGACGAACTTCCTGCGTGAGGCGGTGAACTCTGTTCGTGAAGCGCGCGGCGAGGAGGAACTCGGAGCTGCGGACTTCCTGAAGCTGGTGCGCGAGCGTGCTAAGCTCGTGGATCTGGATCCGGACCTCGTGAAGCGCTCGGTGAATCAGGGCTTCTCTGGCGGTGAGAAGAAGCGCAACGAGATCTTTCAGCTGGCCATGCTGGAGCCCACGCTGGCTGTGCTCGACGAAACCGACTCGGGCCTCGACATTGATGCGCTGCGCACGGTGTCGGACGGCGTGAACAAGCTGCGTTCTGCCGAGCGCGCGTTCCTGCTGATTACGCACTACCAGCGCCTGCTCGACTACATTGAGCCGGACCATGTGCACGTGATGGTGAACGGACGCATCGCCGAATCGGGCGATAAGGACTTGGCCATCCGCCTTGAAGAAGAGGGCTACGAGCGCTTTCAGCGTGAACCTGCGGCGGCCTAATCGGATGCTGCTCTCTCTGCCTGGTGGCGGCGTGCCTCCAGGCGGGGGTTTGTATCGTTTCTTACCGTACCAGCATTCCCTAAACTGTTTATGTCTACCACTACTCTCGACACCAGCGCCCAGACCATCGACCGGTTTGTGTCGGCCTTTCAGGTCAACCACGGTCAGGCGCTCAATGGAACCAACGCCTCGGTGGCCGAGCGGCGCGAGGCGGCTATCCAGCGCTTTCAGGAACTGGGCGTGCCCACGCGCAAGCAAGAAGCCTGGAAGTACACCGACATTGCCTCGGTGCTCGACCGTCCCTACACGCTACCCCTTGGCCCAAACGAGGCCGACGTGTCGGCGGACGACCTGGCCCCGTACCTCATTGATGATCTCGACGCACACGTGCTCGTGCTCGTGAACGGACGGCCCGACCTGTCGCTCTCGCAGCTCGACGCGCTGCCGGAGGAGGTGACGGTGACGTCTCTGAAAGATGCGGGGACCCATCCGGCTTTTGAAGCGCACTACGGCGAATATGCCGATGCCGAAGACGAAGTGCTCACCGCGCTCAACACGGCGTTTGTACAGGACGGGGCGTTCATCCATGTGCCTGAAGGCGTTGAGCTGGAGCAGCCCATTCTGCTGCTGCACGTGAACGCTGCGCAAGACGACCTGCTTATGCAGCCGCGCCACCTGTTCGTGGTGGAGGCGGATGCAAAAGCCCGCGTCATTGGGCGGCAGCTCAGCCTGACGGACGCTCGCACCTTCACCAACACGGTGACGGAGATGTTTGTGGGCGAGCGGGGCTATCTCGATCACTATGTGATTCAGGAGGAAGACGACAACGCCTCGCAGGTACTCAGCCGCTTCGGCTATCACAGAGGCGACAGCGTGCTCTCGACCGACACGTTCACCTTCAGCGGCGAGGTCGTACGCAACAACATGACGCTGACGCCCGACGGCCCGAACTGCAAAACCGATCTGTACGGGCTCGTCATTGGACACGGCAGCATGCACGTCGACAATAACACACTTGTTGACCACGTGCACGCCGACTGCGTGAGCAACGAGCTGTACAAGCACGTCCTGAACGACCAGTCGACCGTGGTCTTCAACGGCAAGGTGTTCGTACATCGCGACTCGCAGCGCATCGACGCGTACCAGTCGAACGACAGCCTGGTGCTGAACAACGACGCGCAGATCTACACCAAGCCCGAGCTTGAAATCTACGCCGACGATGTGGTGTGCAGCCACGGCGCTACCGCCGGTCAGCTGGATGAAGAGGGCCTCTTCTATCTGCGCTCACGCGGACTCAGCCAGGAACGCGCTCGCATCCTCATGATGAAGGCGTTTGCGCAAGACGTGATCGACGTGATTGAGGTGGAGCCGCTCAAGGCGCTCATCGAAGATCGCGTACAAGACCGCCTGCGCACGTTCGCCGGCTAATCGTCTCATGGCCGGGGTCCGATTCGAGGCCACGGCGTTCTACGAACCTATTCTGTGCTGCCATGCCTGTATCTGCGCCTCCCCGGTTCGACGTTGACGCCATGCGCGGCGAGTTTCCCGCGCTGCATCAGTCGGTCTATGAGGATACGCCGCTGGTGTATCTCGACAACGCCGCCACCACGCAGAAGCCGCAGGGTGTGCTTGACCGCATGGCGCGCTACTACGCGCACGAAAACAGCAACGTGCACCGGGGCGTCCACAAGCTGAGTCAGGACGCCACCGACGCGTTCGAGGAGGCCCGCCAGTCCGTGGCCGACCTGATCAACGCGCCCTCCTCCGATCAGGTCATCTTTACGCGCGGCTGCACCGAATCGCTGAATCTGGTAGCGCAGACGTTTGCGCGGCCCCAGCTCGGCCCCGACGACACGGTGGTCGTTACGCACATGGAGCACCACTCCAACATTGTGCCCTGGCAGATGGCCTGCGAGGCCACCGGCGCCACGCTCAAGGTGTGGCCGATCTGCGACGACGGCACGCTCGACATGGAGGCCGGGCATCAGCTGCTGGCCGAGGAGCCGTTTCTGCTCGCCATGGGGCACGTCTCCAATGCGCTGGGTACGGTTCACCCGGTTGCATCCATCATTGATACCGCGCATGACCACGGCGTACCGGTGGTGGTCGACGGCGCGCAGTCGATGGCGCACCTGCCGGTTGATGTGCAGGCGCTGGATGCCGATTTCTACGCCTTCTCGGGCCACAAGATGTTCGGGCCTACCGGCATTGGCGTACTCTATGGAAAATACGACCTACTCGACGGCCTGCCGCCCTACCACGGCGGCGGCGACATGATCGACGAGGTGTCGTTCGACGGCACCACCTACGCCGACCTGCCGCACCGACTGGAGGCGGGCACGCCACACATTGCGGGCGTTATTGGGCTCGGTGCAGCGGCGCGGTTTGTGCGGAAGCTTGACCATGAGGCTGTGCACGCCCACGAAGAGGATGTGCTGCAGTACGCACACGCCCAGCTTGCAGCCATCGATGGGCTTCGTCTGGTGGGCACCGCCCCCGAAAAGACCAGCGTGTGCTCGTTCGTGTTCGACGACATCCACCCGTACGACGCGGGCACGATTCTCGATCGCCTGGGCCTTGCTGTGCGCACCGGCCACCACTGCACGCAGCCGCTCATGGAACGGCTCGACCTGCCCGGCACCATCCGCGCCTCCTTTGCGCTCTACAACACGCGCCAGGACGTAGACCGTCTTGTGGAGGGCCTTGACCGGGTGCAGACCATGTTTGGGTGATGCGATGGGATCGCTCTCTGATGCCTTCCGTTCGCATCCCCCTAACTGTTTCTCTAACTGCTTGTTTGTGTTATGGCTGATGCATCATCCACCATCGATGAACGGGCGCGCGCCATCGTCGATGACTTTTCGCTGTTCGACGACTGGATGGGCCGCTACGAGTATCTGATTGAGATCGGTAAGAAGCTGCCCCCGATGGAGGACGCGCTCAAGACCGACGCCACGCGCATCCACGGGTGCCAGTCGAAGGTGTGGATTCACACCGCACGCGACCAGGACCGCATGACCATGCAGGGCGACAGCGATGCCATGATTACGAAGGGCCTGGCCGGGCTGCTCATCCGCGTGCTCAACGACCAACCGCCTGAAGCGGTGCGCGAGGCCGACCTCTCGTTTATCGACGACATTGGGATGCGCGAGCACCTGTCCTCCACCCGCAACAACGGCCTACACTCGATGATCGAGCAGATTCGTGCGCGCGCCGCCCGCCTCGCCGACTCCGCAGAGCCCGCATCCGACTCCGCTGTTTCATCCTCCAACGCATAACGCTATGCCCGATACCACGCCCGATACCGACGCTGCTCCTGATACGGCCTCTGACACAGCGTCCGACGCCGACGACCCGCGCCTGGATGACAGCCGCGAACTGGAGCGTCCGGAGACGCTGCCGGCCCACATGCAAGATGCCCCCAGCGAGCATACCGAGCTCTACGAGCGCATCGTGGAGTCGCTCTCTGACATCTACGACCCCGAGATTCCGGTGAACATCTTCGATCTTGGGCTCATCTACAACATCGATATCCACGACGAC
>CAZBTM010000033.1:15445-18143 GCA_964494425.1 uncultured Rhodothermales bacterium
TGTGGATGTGCTCATGACGCTGACCGCGCCGAACTGCCCCGCAGCGGGCATCTTGCCGGGTCAGGCCGAAGACGCTGTGCGCCTCACCGAAGGCGTGAAGAGCGTCTACCTGGAGCTGACATTCCACCCGCCGTTTTCGCCGCAGATGATGTCGGAAGAAGCGCAGTTGGAGCTTGGGTTTATGTAGCATCTGGATGTTGAGGCGCTGCTTGGGCGCTTGCCGCTGTTCTTTTGCATCACTCCGTGCGCGCTCGTGAAGTACGCATCGACCATAACGATGGCCGCCAGCCTGCTCGCCGAAGGGCGCGTGAGCGATGTGGCGCACATGATTGAGCCGCTGGTGCAGACCCCGCTGGATCAGCAGGCCGATGCCGACGCTCTGGACACAGGCGTGGTGCGACTGCATGCGCTATGGGCGCAGCTGTTATGCTCTGCCCGCTTGCAGCCCGACACGGCCCGCCGCCACCTGCCCAATGCCGAAACCGACCTGGCGGCACACCCGCCACGGGTGCAGGCTGAGGTAGCGCTGTGGCGCGGCTGGACCGATGTACTCAACGGTACCACCAACGATGTGCTGGCGCGCGGCTTGGCGCACCTCGACCGAGCCGACCGGCACTTTGAGGCGCTTGCCCACCGCCCCGGACGCTGCTGGGTACAGTTGGGTCAGGCGCAGGCGTACTTCGCGCTCGACGAGTATGACCTGATGCGCCATGCCCTGGGGGAAGCACAGGCGCTTGGGCGTCCGCACATCGATCGTCTGGCGCAGTGCTGGCTGCACGACATGTATGCTCCGGCGTTGCGGTTCCAGGGGCAGTATACGGAGGCCGAGGCCCACATCGCGGAGTTGAAGTCGGTCGCACATCAACTTAACCACACACGCTGGGTGGGGCATGCCCAAGCGCAAGAGGCCGCCCTTGCCTACGACACCGGGGCGCCGCCCGAGGTGATTATCGAGCGCGCCACCACGGCAGAGACGCGCCTCCAGGGGGCCACCAACTGCCGTCCGTATCCGCTCTTGGCGGCGTATCACGCCCACATCGGTGCCCTGCTACGGGCCGCGCGGTGGGACGAAGCCCACGCATGCATTGCCGATGCCCTTACCGCGATGCAAGGCTATGCGCTGGGCGAGGCCCACCTGCACTCGCTCTACGTGCGCCTGGCGCTGCGCCGTGGCACAATCGAGCAGGCGCGTATCCAGCTCGACGAGGTGATGGAGCGCGCCGAACGCTTACCACACGGACTGCAGCGCTCTCACCTGGCGCTGATGCGTGCCGAGGTGGCCCACCGCACTGGCGATGCCGATACCGCCCAGACGTGGCGGGCTCGCGCCCACCAGAATGCGCGCGAAACGGGGCATCGCGGCAATCAGGTGCGGGCGCTCCTTGCGCAGACCCAGGGCGCTGCCGAGACGGGCGACATTGCGCAGGCCCGAATGTATCTCCGAAAAGCCGAGGCCTTTGCCGACTACCGATCGGTGCTCCCGATGGCGGCTCGGTGGAGTGCCAGCGAGGCGGCCCTGGCAGCCGCCCAGGCCGAGCAGTCGGGCGATGCGCAGGCAGCGCGTCATGCCGCTGAGCAGTACGCTCAGGCGCATACCGCCTACCGGTTGAGTGGCAATGCCTTGCCCGCAGCGCAGATGGCCCTCCATGCGGCCACAATCATGCCACAGGCTGACCGGCTGCCCGCACTGCGTCCCATGCTGGCGGATGCGGAAGCGACAATGGCCCGGTGCGAGCGCCCCGACCAGGCCACCCAGCTTCACGCTTTACTCAACGATTGGCCTGCCTACGACCCGACCGACACCGCGTCGTGGGGCGCGCTGTTGAGCACCGCATTGGCCGAGGCCCCGCCCGAACACGCCAGCGTCACTGCAGCATGCACCACGCTGCTTCAGGCGCATCCGCAGGTAGAGGGCGTGCGCATCCAGTATCGCCCGCGCCACGCCCAAGCGCAGTGTATGGTAGCCGATCAGGGCGCGCTCGACAGCGCATCGGCGACCGCGCTGCACTACCCGGCTCCTACGGATGCGCGGCTCACCCTCACCTACGCCGCTAACGTGCCGCTCCCCGACGTGACCAAGGCGCTCCGCCCGTATCTGCCGATGCTCCTTATGGCGCTCGACCGGGCCCCCACGCTGTCCTCACCCTCAACCCAGCCCGCCGGTCCTCGCTTTCCGGATGCGTTTGTCGCCGAAAGCGCGCCTATGCAGGCGCTCAAGCAGCGCATCGAGCAGATCGGGGCCAGCCACAGCCCTGTGCTCGTTACCGGTGCGCCCGGCGTAGGCAAAACGATGGTGGCACGGGCCGTACACGCCGTAAGCGAGCGCCGCACCGGCCCGCTCCACGTTGTAGAACGCACCAACATACAACCACGCGATTGGGCTTCGCATCTCTTTGGACATGTAGACAGCGGCACCTACACGCCCGGCGTGCTCGACAAGGCGGAAGGCGGATCGGTGCTCCTGAAGGCAGTGCACCGGCTCCCACAGGCCGTGCACGAGCAACTGCTGCGCATGCTCAACACCGGCTGCGTGTTTCCGGTGGGAAGCGACACCTGCCGCTCGGTCGACATTCGCCTGCTGGCCACCACGCCCAGCACCGCCACCACGCGCCCCGCCGATGCGATGCCTGCTGCGTTGGCCCATCGCCTGGGCATCATCACGCTGCGGGTGCCGCCGTTGCGCGAGCGCCGCGCCGAC
>CAZBTM010000034.1:0-8576 GCA_964494425.1 uncultured Rhodothermales bacterium
CGGGCGGTACTCGATCTGCCGCTGGGCGCTACCGATCTGGTGGCCCCGCACGCCGTTATGGTCAACGTACTGGGCCAGCGCGAAGGCACGCCGCCGCGCGCCGACGGCTGGAAGCAGGCGCTACAGGTGCCGGGGGCGCATGTGCACATCTATGGCAAACCGGATGTGCGCCCGCACCGCAAAATGGGCCACGTCACCGCCCTGGGCGATACGGCTACCGAGACCCGCACTCGTGCGGAAGAGGCGGCCGAACAGATCATTCTGTAACGATGCAGGGCCCTGCATCGCCAATCACGCTTTATCCAACAACCTAATCAAGCATGCCCGACTCCGAAGATACGCCACGCGTTGGCATTGCCATGGGCAGCGAATCTGACCTGCCCGTCATGCGCAATGCCGCCGCCATCCTCCACGAGTTCGACGTGCCCTACGAGATGCGCGTCCTCTCGGCGCACCGCACGCCGGGCGTCATGAAAGACTATGCCGAAACCGCCGCCGACCGGGGCATCAAGGTCATCATTGCAGGCGCAGGGGGCGCAGCGCATCTGCCCGGTATGATTGCCGCCAGCACGCCGCTTCCTGTGCTGGGCGTGCCCGTAAAAACCAGCACGCTCAATGGCATCGACTCGCTGCTCTCGGTGGTGCAGATGCCCGGCGGCGTGCCCGTGGGCACCCTCGCCATCAACGGCGCCAAGAACGCAGCCCTGCTCGCCCTGCAAATTCTGGGCACGCACAACGCGGACCTTCAGGACGCCGTCCGCGCGTACAAGTCTGACCTCACAGACACCGTCGAAGGCATGGATGCCCGCGTGCAGGCCTTCGATCCCACCGAATCTACCGACTAACCCCTTTCAGGCGGATGCGCAGTGTGCTCCTTTACGTGCTTGTTGGGTGGTTGATACACGGCGCGGTGCTGGCGCCACAGAGCTTCGCTCAGGAGGCCGACGGGGAGCCGCATCTCCGGCTGGCCCCACTCAGCGACGACAGCCGAGCCGCGCTGCAGTCCGATGCACCGGGCGGCCCGCACGCCTTTGCCACGGCCCGCGAAGTCGACGAGCCACTCACCGACCTGCTCGCGTGGGAATCGCAGGGTACCGCCTCGCGCATCGGGCGCGGGTATGTGACGAGTCCGGGTGCCGAGACGCTGAACCTGGGCTTTCGCGACCTTGATCTGCCTGCCGGCGCGCGCCTTGTGGTGTCGCACCCCGATGGTACGCAAGAGCGCGGTCCGTATCCCGCCGAAACCGCCAACGGCGCGCTCTTTACACCTGTTATTGCAAACGAAACCGTTCAGATTACGGTTGTTGTGCCCGCAAACGCTGCCCCCTTGCGCGGACGCCTGGTGCACGTGGGCCACGGGTGGAACCCGCCCGAACGCGCGTTCGACGCGGTGCGTCCGCAGGCGGCTGGGGCCTGCAACATCGACACCGCCTGCGCGCAGGCCGATGACTGGGGGGCTGCAGCCTCGTCCGTAGCGCGCCTGACCTACGTACGCAATGACGTGCAATTCTCATGTAGCGGGGCGCTCATCAACACGACTGAGGGGCCGGTGGCCACCTACGTGCTTACGGCGCAGCACTGTGTGGATGCACAGGCGCAGGCCGAAACCGCCGTGTTCTACTGGAACTACGAGCACCCCGACTGTCGTCCGCCCGGAAGTACCGAGAGCGGTAGCACCTCATCGGCCGACCCGTTCAGCCAGACCTCGACCGGCGCCGCCGTGCGCGCCAGCATTGGCACGGGCGCCATCACTGGCGGCCCCGATATTACGCTGCTGGAGGTTGAGGAGCCCCTTTCGCCCGCGTTCGATCTGCACTTCAGCGGCTGGACCCGCGCCGACACTGCGCCCGAGGCCTCCACCACCATCCACCATCCAGGCGGATTTGCCAAGCGCATCTCGTTCGACGACGACCCCGCCACGATCACGGGGTACGCCACCGATGCCCAGGGCGACGCCACGCACCTCCGTATCGAAGCGTGGGATGCAGGCACCACCGAGCCGGGCTCCTCGGGCGCGCCCTTGCTCAACCAGGACCAGCGCATCACGGGTGTGCTCTCGGGCGGACTTGCAGCATGCGGTGTGAACGAACCGGACTGGTATGGGCGATTGGCACGGGCGTGGGACGGCCCGGCCCCCAGCGAGCGCCTGCGCGACTGGCTCGACCCGGCGGGCACGGGCGCACCAACGACCGACCGGGCCAGGCAGGGTGCACACATCGATCCGCCACCGGCTGTGGATGCGCTCACGGTGGCCGATACCGAATCGCGCAGTGCCCGGGTCGCGTGGACGGCACCGCCCTACAGCAGCAGCGCGCCTGTGCAGCGATATCGAGTACGGGTGGATACCGAGCCGATCGAAAATACCGACGACTTTGCGGCAGCGCGCCCGCTGGCCGCCCCCGTGCCAGTCGGTCCGGGCACCGAGCACGTCCTCCGCATCGACAACCTGTGGCCCGAGACACCATATTACGTTGCAATCCAAACCGAAAACGCAGCGGGCCGCTCCCCGCTTACTACGCTCAGCCCTCCTGTCGAACTGCCCGATCGTGTGGCGCCCGCTGCTATTGGCGATCTTCGTATTGCCGAACTACGCCCCCAAGCCGTTACACTGGCATGGACAGCCTCCGGCGACGACGACATGCGTGGCACCGCAACCGCCTACGACCTCCGCTACGCTGAGCGCCTCATCGAAAGTCCGAGCGACTTTGCGCGTGCTACGCCCGTGAACAGGTCGCCACAGCCTGGTGCGGCAGGTACGGCTGAGCGCATCACCCTAACCGATCTACCGAAAGGCACGCCGCTGTACTTCGCGCTGATGACTGTGGACAACGCAGGCAATGCCTCGCCGGTGGCGCGCACCACGCGTAACGCTACGCTCATCGACGCTGCCCTACAGGTAGAAGGCCCCATGCCGAATCCGGCGACCGAAGCTGCAAGGCTGCGAGTCACCGTTCGGGAGGCGCAGACGCTCCGTATCCGCCTGTACGATATGCTGGGGCGTGCTGTGGCCCAGCCGCTGGATGCGGAGGTGCCGGCATTGCAGGCGCAGCGCATTGTTCTTCCGGTCGGCGAATTGGCGTCGGGGACGTATTTCGTGCGCGTGGACGGCGCAGGGTTCCAGATGACGCGGCGGCTGGTTGTCGTACGATAACACGCGCTACTCGCCTCCCGATAGCGATTCGGCAGGGGTAGATTGGGCGGGAGCCGGTGATGCATCGGCCAGGGGCAGCTGCACGGTAAATCGACTGCCTTTGCCGACCGTGCTTTGCACAGCCACGGAGCCCCCCATCAGCGTAGCACACGCATCCACAATGGCGAGTCCGAGCCCTGCGCCCTCGTGCGAGCGGTTGCGGCCCTCAGAGGCTTGCCGGAACGACTCAAAAATCAGGTTCTGTGAATCAGGTGGGATGCCAAGGCCGTCGTCTTCAACAACGAAGTGCACCTGATTGTCTGAGTAGCAGACCTGTACGATAATGGAGCCGCCCGCCGGTGTGAACTTAATGGCATTATCGATGAGATGACGCACGATCAAGCGTACCCCATCGGGATCAATGCAGGCGCTGTGGGCTTCTCGGCTGGCATTGGACTGATCCGAGACTGAAGGCGTCGAGGTCGCCTGGAGCGTGATTTGCTTGCGCTCTACCTGGGTTACAAAGGAGTCAAGCAGCTCTTCAATGAGCGTGGGCAAGTGGACCGAGGTGGGGTGGAGCGTGTAGGTGCCGCTCTGCAGGGTAGAGAGCGTGAGCACCGACTCCAGCATGCGCTCCAGCCGTTTCCCGCTCTGGTGGATGCGTGCAGCAAACTCCGCGTTTGCGCCCTGGACCTCGGATCGGATCATGTCTGAAAACCCAAGGATAGAGGTAAGTGGAGTCCGTATTTCGTGGCTCATATTAGCCAGCATATACTCTTTCAGGCGTGCGGTGGCCTCTGCCTTGTCTTTCGCTGTACGCAGATCGGCCTCGCGCTCCTTTTGAACAGTCAGGTCAATCATAACGCCATTGATGTAAGCCGGGGCGCCCTGTTCGTTTCGAACGAGCGTAGCGCTTACGCGTCCGGTAAAGTCGGTGCCATTGCGGCGCAGGCACCTCAACTCGCCTGCGAACGTGCCGTCGCGATGCAAGACCTTGTGCAGACGAGCAGCACCATCAGAAGAAAACAATTGGGGAGCGGAAGCGCCGCGCAAGGTCTCTACAGACGGGTAATTCAGCATGGAGGCGAGGGCCTGGTTGGCATAAACGAGGCCCTCGTCAAACGAGATCTGAAAGAGGCCATCCGACACGCTTTCGGTAATCGTATGCAGCAATTGCTCGTGGGCACGAAACGTGCGTTCACGCTCCGTGACGTTACTCAGGGTGAGCAGATGCACTTGGGTTGTGCCGGTGTGCAAGTGGTTTTCGGTAATACGGTAGTACTGCAGGGCACCATCGTTCTGCAGGTCGATAATGGGGCGTAGCGCAGCACGTGCTTCCGCCACGTCTGGAGCAATTTCGGTCAGAGAGCGGCCCATGGCATCGGGCCCAATATTGCGCAAGAGCGCGGCAGCAGAGGTGTTGTATGCGCGCAGTGTGGCACTGGGCCCCAGCACCAGCGTGGGTTCGTTGCGGCGGCCTACCTCTTGCACAGTAATGAAGGCGTTGCGTGCGAAGAACAACACGCCCAGTGCAAAGGCCGCCACGCCCAAAGGCTCATGGTACAATCCTGCTAACGCCGGCACGACAAATCCGACAGCATTGCCAAGGACAGGAAGCAGGGTAAGACCAAACAGGCCAGCCAGGGCACGCGTGTGGCCATGTACCTGGGTCCAACGAGCTACCAGCAGCAGAAAGCCGCCCAGTACAAGGGTGTATGACACACCAGTGGTGACCCAGTAAATGGTGTGGCGGCTAATCGTAAATGGGACCAGAGGTGTGGAGATGGGGGCGACAGAAAAATATAGCCCGTGCTGATGGTTGGTAATCTTGAGCAGGGTGATGATGACGAAGAGAAAAACAGCAAGGCCAACCCCCACCGGGTGACGGTGCAGTGTGTAGCCGCCGTAGGCAGAGCAGAAGTAAAGCCATGCCCACACCGTAGAGAAGCCGATTACAAGGCCTGCGGTGTATGCAGTGTAGGCAAAGAACCCGGTTTGGGCCATCAAGAAAAGCAGTTGGGCACCGGCCCATAACGCACTGGTAAGCAAGAGTGCGATGAGGCCATACCGGGCGTCGCGCTGAGGCAGGTAGCGGGCATGCCAAGCCCCAAGCAAGCACAAGAATCCAGCCAGGCTAAAGAACCCGCCATAGAGCAGCATGCCAAGAGATAGGCCAAAGTCAGCAGCGACAGACCACACACCAGCACCAGAAGATACGTGTAGCAAAAGCACGTGTGGAGACATAGAAAACGGTGCGGCGAAACAAAGAATAAGGCTGCCCAGGCAGGAGAAAGAGCCGTGATTGGCCGGGGGGCGGAGTTGAGGGACAGAGCGTATCCGAATATTAAAAACGGATGATGTGCTTTCGGGTTGCCAGGGGATGTGCTGTGTCGAAGAATGTAGGAGAGCAGTCTGGGGTTAGGTTTGCTGTCGTTCGGGCTTAGCCGCTGGAAACAGAATATTATTCAGGATAAGCCGATAGCCGGGCGAGTTTGGGTGCAGATCGAGGTCGGTGGGCGGGTCGCCCACGAAGTGCTGGTAGTCTTCAGGGTCGTGCCCAGCAAAGAACGTGAACGTGCCGCTGCCAACGGTGCCATGCACGTACTTGACTTCGTTGCGAGCAGGCATCTCGGCGAGGCGCACCACGCCCTCTTTGATGACATCTGCATTGAAGGCAGTGGTTTGGCCTACGAATCCCTTAACGGTGGCTACGTGGTTCTGCGTGAGCATGGTCGGCACCGGATCCCATTGCGCACTGAAGTCGAACAGCGTAAAGTAGTCGAGCGAAGGATCGCGCATGGAGGCAGGGGGCGGCCCGGCATCGATTGTGGAGTGGTCGGTGCTTTGCGGGTTCATGTCGGGCTGGAAGTCGCGAAAAGCGAACGTAGGCGCGTAGTCGAGCTGCTCGCGTGCGTTTGGGTCAACGGGGTCGTTGTCGTACTCTTGCGGCACAATATCGGTGTCGTGCGCCGCCAGGGCCAGGTCGAGTGTTTCGGTGCCCAGGCACATCGAGAAGAGGAAGCCGCCGTCTTGCACGTAGCGGCGGATGGTTTGGGCTACGTTGAGCTTCAGTTCGCTGATTTTGCGGAAGCCGTACTCGCGGGCCAGCTCCTCGGCCTGCTGCTGCTTTTCCATGTACCACGACGTGTTGCGATAGCGTAGGAACTTGCCCATCTGCCCCGTAAAGTCCTCGTGATGCAGATGAAGCCAGTCGTAGTCGTTGAGTGCGCCGTCGAGCACTTCACGGTCGTAGATCATGTCGTAGGGCACCTCGGCATAGGTAAGGGCCAGCAGCACCGCGTCGTCCCACGGTACGGTCTGGTCGGGAGCATACACGGCGATGTCGGGGGCAGTCTCCAGGCGCACGGCGGCCTGGTTGTTGCCGTCGGCCTCGACCTGGTCGACGAGCGAGGCCGAGGCCGAGGCCGAGAGGCGTTCGTAGCTCACATTGCGCAGGCGCAGTTCTTCTTCGAGCTCGGGGGTCGCGGTGAGCAGGAACGCGCCGCCGCGGTAGTTGAGCAGCCAGTCGGCTTCCTGGTTCTGGGTCAGGGCCCAGAAGGCAGCGCCATATGCCTTCAGGTGGTTGGTCTGGCGCTCATCCATCGGGATGAGGACGTCTTGCGCAGATGCAATGGGGGGCAGCACACCGCATAGGGCAAACAGAGCAACAAGGGCAACACGGGTCATCATGGGGGATTCGGGGCATGGGCGCAGAAGAAACAGGATGTCACGAGGCCGGGAGCGCACGCACACGGGTGCGGGCCTGGCTGGCAAATACAGAGCGCGGATGCTCTTCAAGCAGACGCATATACACTGCGCGGGCTGCTGCAGTGTCACGTTGAGCGTAATCCAGCAGCTCGGCAGACGTGAAGAGCGCGCGGTCTGCCCACGGATGGCGAGGGAACTGCGCGGCGAAGCGCTGTAGTGCGGTGGCTGCATCTGCAGGACTGTACAGGTGTGCAGTCAGGTGAGCACGCTGGTACCGGGCGCGTGTTGCCAGCGGGGTGCGGGGCGTCTCGTTGATAAGGGTGGCATAGGCGCTGTCGGCGGCGGCCCAGCGGTGCTGCCGCTCGCGTATCAGGCCGCGTGCGTAGTGCTGCAGGGGCGTGCTGGTTGAATCGGGGCCCTGAAAATGGCGGACCGCCGCGTGAAGGGCTACGGCGTCGTTGGCAGTGTCGTGGCTGAAGTCGCTGAGCAGCGCATCGAGGCGTTCCTGGGCCTGGTCGGTGGCGCCGTCGTGCAGATCAAGGAGCGCCAGCATGTGTTGTGCAGAGCGGTGTGCAGGCGTTTGTGCGCTGGTCTGCGTGAGTGAGTCAAGATGAGCGCGCGCGCCAGACAGGTCGTTCGTATATATCGCAATGCGCCCGGCCAGAAGGGTGCGTTGGGCTGCGTGACCGCTAAACTGGGTGAGGGCTGCATGGGCCTGGCGAGCCACTTCAGGATCGTTGCGCACCTCCAGGGCCAGTTCGGCAATGCGCATCCACAACGACGCATAAGCTTCGGGCGGTCCGTCTGGAGCAGAGGAGGCGCTTTCGATGGCCCCGCGGTAGGTGGTCCATGCTTGGTCGGCAGCCTCGGTGGCGGCTGTCGTGAAGGGGTTGGCTTGCTTCCAGCGCCGGTAGGCCATGTCGCCTGCAATTTTATCGGCAAGCTGGGCCGCTTGGGTGCCCGGGAATTGGGTGCGTACGGTGCTCAAGGCATTCCGGGCCGCATCGGGGGCGTTGGCGTCGGCGGCTTGGCGGGCCAGGTCGAGCACGGTCTGGCCCTGGTCGTTGCGGAGCGTGTCGAGGCGGGTGTAGGCATCAAGCGCGGCGTTGTAGTCGTCCTGTTCGGCGTAGAGCCACGCGAGCAGGTCGAGGTAGGCGGTGTGGTTCGGGTTCGCCTCCACAGCTGTTTCGAGAACATCCGCTGCGTTGCCCAGCCCGCCCGATTGGGCGAGAAACGGCTGCAGACGGCCCTGCACGAAGCGTAGGCGCCGCTCATCTGTTTCGAGTAGGGCGATGTACTCGCGCATGGAGGCCGCGTATTGGCCGTCGAGGCTGTACAGCCGGGCCAGCTCAGTCTGAAAGGCATCGGGCTCACCAAGCGCCTCGCGCCCTTGCTGCACCACATCGATGGCGGTGCTGAACTGCCGCAGTGTGGTCAGGGTGTGGTAGAGGCTGCGGTAGGTGCTGGCGCGTTCGGGATACAGTGCAATGGCCTCGTCCCACGTCTGGCGCGCCGCGTCTTCGCGTCCGGCCAGGTGCTGAAGGCGGCCTTTGGTGACGAGATCGCTAACCGAGGGATTGTCAAGAGTCGTGTTCAGCAGCGCAAGCGCCTCGTCGTATGCCTTGGTGGCCTCGTAGGCATCGATCAGTTCGTACCGGAACGTGAGACGTCCGGGATAGTCGTTAACGAGCTGTTCGAGCAGGGCGATGCCGCGCTCATACGTGCCTTGCTGAACGTA
>CAZBTM010000034.1:8586-8975 GCA_964494425.1 uncultured Rhodothermales bacterium
CAAAGGGGGGATGAAAGGGGGGTCTTGCGGAATGCGATTTCGAGAAGCGCTCTAGCCGTCCTTGCTGACAATCGTGCCAGTACCCATGCCTTGCTGAACGTACTGCTGGGCCCGCTGGAGGGAGTCGGAGGCCGAGGTAAGGCCAGTTGTGCGAGACGCGTCGGGCACACGCTCGGGCGAGGGGGGCATGGGCGGACGCTGGGCGGATGCATCCAGAAGGGCGGGGCCAGCTATAAGCATAACGATGGCGGCCAGTGCTACGGAAACGCGCCGAAACGTGCGGAGCGCGGAACCGGTGACGCCTAACGCCGGGAGCCCGTGCATCCATCCAACACAGACCCGGTACGAGGAGGACATGGTCGAGTTGGCAGTAGAGGAGCAGTGGCGCA
>CAZBTM010000034.1:8985-18086 GCA_964494425.1 uncultured Rhodothermales bacterium
TGGGCGAAGCGGCGGCGGGAGGAGGGCAGTCGTGCATGGCAGCACAGGGCGGGAGCACGGAACAGCAGTATGGACCGTAATGCTACCTGTGCCTGCATCAGGCGTTTCCGGAGGCCGTGGGCCCCAGAGGAACTACCCCCCGGGTGCGCTGATTGAACGCATGCCGTTTTAACGAGGCGGTGTATTTTTTGCTTTCCCCTCATTGATCCCATCGCGGCGCACGCATGGAGCTGCTGCTGAGTATTGTAACGTCGACGGCCTGGGTGCTGCTGGCCCTCACGATTCTGGTTTTCATTCATGAGCTTGGGCACTTCTTAACGGCGAAGTACTTCGGGATGCGCGTAGAGCGCTTTTCGATTGGGTTTCCGCCCACGGTATTCGGGCGGCGCATGGGGGAGACCGAGTACGTAGTGGGTGCTACGCCGCTGGGTGGATATGTGAAGATCAGCGGGATGATCGACGAAAACCTCGATACTGAGCACATTGAGTCTGAGCCTGCGCCCCACGAATTCCGGTCGAAGCCAGTCTGGCAGCGCATTATTGTAATTACGGCGGGCGTGGTCTTTAACGTCTTCCTGGCCGCGCTCATCTTTGCCGGGATTAAGTGGAGCACGGGCGAGTCGTACATCCCGGCGGAGAACGTTGAATCGATCTATGTGGAAGAGAGCTCGGTGGCCTACAACATGGGGCTGCGCACGGGCGACGAGATCACTGCGGTGAATGGCACGGCGTTCGAAACGTTCGACCAGCTTAATCCCGGGGCGCTGCTGGCGGATACGCTGACGGTTACCGTTGCGCGGAATGGGGGGACAGAAACGCTGGTGGGGCCGCGCGATATCATGACGCAGATGAGCCGCGCCAGCCAGACGGTGGGCTCGCCGCTGGGCATCTCGTTTACGCCACCGCTGGTAGGGGCGGCCCCCGAAGGGCGTCCGGCGGCCGAGGCGGGCCTGCGCACTGGCGACCGTGTGGTGCATGTGGCGGGCGATTCGATTCGGTTCTGGCAAGAGATGGCTGAGCGCCTGCAGGATACCGAAGGGGCGCCTACCACCATTCGATGGCTGCGCGCCGACTCGCTTCAGCGCGAGGGCGACCCCGAGCCGATGGCACGCACGGCCCAAGGCGCCCTGTACGAGGCGGCCATTACGCCTGAGCAGGGCGATGATGGGCGCTACTTGATTGGCGTTGCGGCCCCCCCGACCGAGATGCTTGCGGCGGAGTTTGGACAGCGTACACGCACCTTTTCGCCGGGTGAGGCGCTCGTGGCAGGAACCGCTGAAACATGGTCGTACGCCGAAAACATTGTGGTGAGTCTGAAGCGCATTGTGGTGGGGCGCGATAGCGTGCGCGATAATCTGGGCGGGCCCGTGCGCATTGCGCAGGTTACGAGTCAGGCCGCCTCAGCAGGCGCTGTCAACTTCTGGCGTATCGTAGCCATTCTGTCGGTTACACTGGCGATCATGAACATCCTGCCGATCCCCGCACTTGATGGGGGACAGTTGGTCTTTCTGCTTTACGAAGGCATTACGCGGCGTCCGCCCTCGACGCGTGTGCGCCTGATCGCACAACAGGTGGGCATGCTGCTCCTGCTGGGCTTCATGATTTTCCTTATCTTCAACGATATCTTGCGTCTGTAGGCGTTTAAGGGCTATAGGCGTATATCAGGGCAGGCTGCGAAGCTCCTGACACGCACACGCGCCTCGCAGGTGCATTCTCGCTTGGATGATTCTGCATACAGATGATGGGGCTTTGGATGAAACGTTGCTTGCCCCTGTTCGTGCAGATACATTGGAAATACGTGTAACGCAGGATACCATTCCACCACACTGTGTGCAAGATCGCGCTTTTCGCATGTGGGGCCTTCGGGCCGCCGCCGCGCAGAAGTGAAAGCGGCCCGCATCCGATCGTCTGTTATCTATCCATCACCCGCCAGCTAACGTGGACAACGACGCAGAATTGCAAGAGCTGTTGCACAAGCGAGGGGAAGTGCCACAGCATGTGGCGGCGATTATGGACGGAAACGGGCGGTGGGCCCAGCAGCGTAGTCAGGTGCGGTACGCCGGGCATTACGAAGGTGTCGAATCGGTCCGCGACATTGTCGAGGCGTGTTCGCAGCTTGGCATCCAGTACCTAACGCTCTACACGTTTAGCACCGAGAACTGGGAGCGCCCCGCCATTGAGGTGAAAGCGATCATGCGTCTGATGGCGCATGCCGTACGTAAGGAACGGCCCAATCTGATGGAGAACAATGTGCGCATGAAGACCATCGGCGATCTCTCGCAGTTGCCGAAGCGTTGCCAGCGCGAAATACAGAAAACTGTACGGAAGACGGCCTCAAACACAGGGCTTACCCTTGTCCTTGCACTCTCGTACAGCGGACGATGGGATATGACCGAGGCCGCCCGTCAACTGGCTACGATGGTGGCCAACGGGGTGCTGGATCCAGAAGACGTTGACGAGGACATTGTGAGTGGCTTGCTCGACACCGGCTCTATTCCGGATCCAGATCTGCTCATTCGCACTGGCGGCGAGTACCGGCTTTCCAACTTTATGCTCTGGCAGAGCGCCTACTCGGAACTGTACATCACAGATTGCTATTGGCCCGACTTTCGCCGCGAGCAGTTGTACGAGGCGATTCGCAGTTACCAGGACCGCGACCGCCGATTTGGCCAAGTGCCTGTTAACGGCCATAAAACCTACGCCTCTGATACGTAGCACATGACCGTGCACGCACTGCGCGTGTGATACAGCGCCCCGACATAGTGCCAGACGGCATCTATGCCGTCCATGGGTTGGTATGCAAGTGCCAACAACCTACCCGATATACGAATACATGCTCTGCACCCGTTATGTGGGGTGCGCTCCTCTGCTGTTTTCCTCCACCACAGCCTTCTGTTGTGACCGCGACTTCAATTTGTATGATGACCCGCGTTCGATGGGCTACGTCTGTTGCGTTGCTCGTGCTACTGGCTGGCCTCGTCGGGCCCGCCCACGCACAGGTCGAGCCTGAACCGCCCTCTCCTGTCCCGCAAGGAGGGCCCCCTGAAACTGCTGAACCCGCGGTGCAGGAGCAGACAAGCCTCACTGTTGCCTCGGTGCGCGTACTCGGGGCCGAAGCCCGAACTCGCGACTTGGTGGTGCAGACCAGTGGGCTCAGCGAGGGGCAGTCCATCCAGCTGCCGCGTAGTGAGGCCATTGCTGAGGCCATCCGTGCGATCTATGAGTTGCGTCTGTTTTCGGATGTGCGCATCTATCAGGAGAATCGTACGGAAGACAGCGTGGGACTGGTCATCGAGGTGTTTCCGGAGCCGCGTCTTGGCGAACTCCGCCTGCAAGGTATGGACCGCAGCGACCGCCGCGATGTCGAAAACAATCTTCCGCTGCTACTTGGGCGCCCTGTGCGCCCCGGTGATGTTGAGCGCTCGGTTCAGATCATCAAAGATCATTATGCGGAAGACGGCTACCTCAACGCCGATGTGAACGTCGTCCGCAACACATTACCCAGCGGACAGATGCGCCTGGTGATGCAAGTCAATCGAGGCGACAAGGTCAAGATTGATGAGATCAAGTTTGAAGGCAATGAATCCTTCTCGGACCGTAACCTGCGTAAGCAGTTTGAGGAGAACAAGCCGCGTAGCTGGTGGCGCTTTTGGCGCAACGCGACGTTTGATCCTGATGCGCTGGAAGACGACCTGGATATGGTCACCGAGTATTACGGTGAAAATGGATATTACGATGCACGCATCACTGGGTACGAGACGCGCGAAACAGACGATGGCGATGTTGTGCTGGAGGTTTCAGTCAGAGAAGGCACACAGTACTATGTGCGCGACGTTGAGTGGGCTGGCAATACCATCTACCCCGATGAAGTGCTGAGCCAGCGTCTTGGATTTGAAAAAGGCGATGTGTTCAATACGCGCCGCCTTGAAGAAAATCTGCAAGGCAACCGAGAAAGATCGGATGTGGCCGGTCTTTACATGGACCGCGGCTACCTGCAGTTCAACGCGCAGCCGTCTATCCGCGTGGTGGGCGAAGACTCGCTCGATATCGATATCGACATTCGAGAAGGCGATACGTACGACTTTGGCAACATCACGATTGCAGGCAACACCAAGACGAAAGATCATGTGGTGCGCCGCGAGCTGTACACGGTGCCGGGCCAAACCTTTAGCCGAAGCGCCATTCAGGAGTCCATTCGGCGCCTGATGCAGCTGAACTACTTTAGCCAAGAGTCGCTTGGCGCTGGTCCTTCCCTTGATGTGGACGACAGCGAGCGCCGCGTTAACCTGACGTACAACCTCGAAGAAGTCGGTAGCGACCAGCTGGAGCTCTCGGGCACATGGGGGCGCTTCGGGCTGGTTCTGCAACTCGGCTTCCAGTTCAACAATTTCTCGACCCAGAGCATGTTCGACGGCAGCGCGTGGCGCCCGCTTCCTTCTGGCGACGGGCAGCGTCTGGGCATCAACATTCGCACAAACGGCACCTTCTTTCAGAGCTATTCGCTCTCCTTCACAGAGCCGTGGTTCCGCGGACGACCGAACCCGGTGGGCGGATCGGTGTCGTTCACGCAGTTCTCGCGTGAACCAGTATCTATCGGGCCGACCCGCTCGCGCGACGGGACCTTCACGCAGATCAGCTCGAACCTGTTCTTTGAGCGCCGCCTTACATGGCCCGACGACAACTTCAACCTATCGTTTGGCGTGGGCTACCAGTACTGGCGTAACGACCGCGGACTGCTTTCGAGTCTGCCCGAGGGGGTGAATCAGACGGTAACCTACAGCCAAGCGCTCACGCGCAATTCGCTGGATAACCCCATGTTTCCACGTCAGGGCTCCCGTATCCGCCTGTCGGCCGAGATCGCTCCGCCCATTGGCGACTTGGTGCAGTACCACAAGTGGCGCTTTAACACCAACTGGAATATTCCTGTTGGCGAGCGCTTCTCGTTTGGGTTCGGTACCAACTTTGGCTACATCGGGTCGATTACCGGCGAGGATGTGTCTTTTGAGCGGTTTGAAGTGGGCGGTACGCTCTTCGACTTTAGCGGCTATCAGTTTGGAACCGAGCCCGTAACGATGCGCGGCTATCCAGCCCGCGTGATTGGACCTCGCGAAACTATTCGGGGACAGGTTACGCCGGTTGGCGGACGTATCCTAAACAAGTATACCTCCGAGTTTCGGGTGAAGGCCGTCGAGTCGCAGCAGCTACAAGCAGCGCCCTACCTCTACCTCGATGCAGCCAACACGTGGGATAGCTTCAACACCTACAATCCGTCTGAGCTGTACCGCTCGGCAGGCGTGGGCGTTAAGCTGTTCCTTCCCATCGTAGGCATGATCGAGTTTAACTACGGTTACAACTTCGACACCTTTGTGCCCTTCCAGAGCGGCGAATCTGGCACGCCGGGATGGCGCTTCCAGTTCTCACTCGGACAAGGCGGCCAGCAGCAGTAGCAACCGCACTACAGAGCCGTTACAGGGCCGTGCCAGCAGCAGCTTTTCGGCGTTGCCACCGCTCGGCCTGCGTGCACATGCTTCGTTGAGGCCGGCTGATCATGAATTTGCAATCTGCAGCTATGAGCAGACAATACCAGACGGACCGCTGCGTTTATAGGTCACTACTTGTTCTTTGCATATGGGGATGCGCCGTGTTCGCGCTGGCCCGGCCTGCGGTAGCTCAGCAAGAAATTGCTTACGTTAATTCCGATGAGGTGCTTCAGCAGATGCCGGAGTACACGTCGGTACAGCAAGAGCTGGAGCAGCTTGAAGAGGAGTGGCGCAGCGAGATTCAGTCGCAAGAAGAGGAGGTGCAGCGCTTGGTGGAAGAATTTCAAGCACGCGAACTGCTCTACACGCCCGATGAGCGGGAGCGCCAGCAAGAGCGCATTCGCGAAGCACGCCGCGAAGTCGAGCGCCTACGTAGCGACTACTTTGGCCCCGAGGGCCAGCTTTTTCAGCGTCAACAAGAGCTGATGCGCCCGTTGCAAGAGCGCGTGCTCGAAGTCGTAGAACGCATTGCCGAGGCTGCCGGATACGATTATGTGTTCGACACCGCTGGCGAATATCTATTCATGTATGCGCGTCCCCAACACAACTTAACCCAAGATGTCATTCTTGAACTTGGCATTGACGACCCCAATACCCCTTCGGAATCAAACAACTGATGCTGCAATCCGAGCGCCCCTGCGTTGTACGTAGGAGCTTGGTGCGCGCTGGCAGGTGCACAGAGCGCCTGCGCTCGATACTTTGCGAACTCAACCGATCCACTATGTCCAACCGATATTTCGTTCCCGCTCTTGTGCTCTTGCTGCTAACCGCCTGGGGCACAGCGAATGTGCAGGCCCAGCAGCGCATCGGCTTCACCAATCAGGAAGCGGTGCTTGCCAATATGCCGGGCATCCAAGACGTACAAGAACAGTTGCAGCAAGAAACGGTGCGCCTGCAAGGCGATCTGCAAGAGCAGCAGCAAGCGTTTCAAGAGCAAGTGCAGCGCTATGAGCAGCAGCAAAGCCTGCTCTCCGATGAGCGTCTGCAAGAACGGGAAACTGAACTTCGTGAGATGCAAGCTGAATTGCAGCGCTCACAGCAAGAGGCCGAGCAAGAGCTGGCTCAGCGCGAAATGGAACTGATGCAGCCGCTGCTCGAAGAACTGCAAACTGCGATTAACGAAGTAGCCTCGGATCAGAATCTCGATCTGGTGTTGCGTGAACAGGCCCTGCTCTACGTGAACGGCTCCACCAGCAACGTGGTGAACATCACGCGCGATGTGGCAACGCGCCTGGGCATCGAAATCGATGAAACTGACGCCGAACCTGGACCGTCGCTCGATAACGAAACCCCAATGGGCGGAGGCGGAACCAACTAAGCGCTGCTCATCGTTGAGCACGTATGTATTGCGCTTCAGCCGGGTCTCCTTCTGGAGGTCCGGCTGTTCGCGTATATGGGGCCACAGCATCTCCGTACGCCACCTGGCTCCACCTGGGCGTCATTCTTCTGACGCTGCGCCCGCCTGTTCATCCTGTTCCTCTGTAGCCCTGTTTCCCATGAGCACCGAAACGATTCGCCCCGACCCAGCCGATGTGCCGCGTGTGACCACGCAAACCCTCCAAAACATGAAGGCCGAAGGGGTGACCATTGCCATGCTCACGGCGTACGACTACACCTCGGCGCGCCTCCTTGACCAGGCCGGCACCGATGTGCTCCTGGTGGGCGACTCGGCCTCGAATGTGATGGCAGGCCACGAAACCACGCTGCCCATTACGCTCGACCAGATGATCTACCACGCCCAGTGCGTAATTCGGGCCATCCAGCGGGCACTCGTCGTGGTTGACCTGCCGTTTGGGTCCTACCAGGGAAACTCCAAGGAAGCACTGGCCTCGGCCATCCGCGTCATGAAAGAAGCCCAAGCCCATGCGGTTAAGCTGGAGGGCGGGCAGGACGTGCTCCCCACCGTAAACCGTATCATCTCCGCAGGCATTCCGGTGATGGGCCATCTGGGTCTCCTGCCACAGAGTATTCACAACTATGGCACGTACAAGGTGCGGGCTCGCACTGAAGAAGACGCCGAGCGCCTCATTGACGATGCCCGAGCACTGGAGGAAGCGGGCTGCTTTGCCCTTGTGCTCGAAAAGATTCCGGCGTCGCTGGCCGAGAAGGTCACCGAAACGCTGGATATTCCTACCATTGGCATTGGGGCCGGGGTTGATTGCGACGGCCAGGTGCTCGTATCGCACGATGCGCTGGGCCTTACGACCGACTTCCACCCGCGCTTTGTGCGTCGCTTTGCTCGCCTCGACGAAACCATCACCGATGCGGTGCAAACCTACGTGAACAGCGTGCGCACCCGCACCTTCCCTAACGACGACGAAAGCTACGAGTAGCCGCGCCAGCTCCCTTGTTCTCTTTGCCTTAACGACCAACCTGCATGTCTACCTCTAACAACACGCGCCGCCCGCGCATTCTCATCTGCAACGACGACGGCATCGACGCGCCGGGTATTCAGGCACTGGCCTCTGCGCTCGACGGACTGGGCGATCTGATCATTGCGGCGCCCGAGAGCGAGCAGAGCGCTGTGGGCCACGCCATCACCGTGCGCGACCCGGTGCGGGCGCAGTCGTACGGATTCGAGGTGCCCTCCGGCCCCACCAAGGCGTGGTCCATTGCCGGAACGCCTGCCGACTGCGTGAAGCTGGCGGGGCAAGAACTGCTGGATACGCCGCCCGACCTGGTGGTGAGCGGCATCAATCATGGCCCGAACACGGCGGTAAACGTGCTCTACTCGGGCACGGTAAGTGCAGCTACGGAGGCCGCCATTATGGGATACCCGGCCATTGCGTTTTCGCTCTGCTCCTGGTCGTCGAACGAGTTTGAGGCGGCAGGATACTACGCGCGGATGCTGAGTCAGCACGTGCTCAACGAGGGGCTGCCGGCCGGATCCCTCTTGAACGTGAACATTCCGGCGCTGCCCTTTGAGGAGATCGAGGGCGTCCGCATCACCCGACAGGCGAAGGCGCGGTGGGAAGAGAGCTTCGTAGCGCGCACCGACCCGCTCGACCGCCCGTACTACTGGCTCTCGGGCACCTTCGTGAACCTGGACGAGGGCTCCGAGAACGATCTGGCTGCTATCGAGGACAACTGTGTGGCCGTGACGCCTATGCAGCTTGACCTGACGGCCTACAACCAGCTCGACGCTTTGCGCAGTGTAGACTGGGACACCAAGCTGGATGCCGAGGCCCGCCCCGACGCCCGCGCCCGCCTGGCTGCGCGTAAGAGCAACTCGGGCGAAGGGTGAGTCCTGTCCCCTCCCGAGATTGGGAGAGACCTGACATGAATCGCGTAGCGAACGAACTCGTGTTTTTTTGTCATCGAACAGCATATCTCTTATGCACCGCTTCAGCAGCAGAGCTACACACCGCCCGGCACGAATTGCATTGGTGGTGCTGGTAAGCGCGATCGTGCTCCCAGCGTGTGCCTTACTCGGCGACGATCCCGATGAGCAGATAGCATGCCCGGCTGTCGTCGCACCAGCCGTTGTTGTTAAGGTCCGAAACGCTACGACCGGCGACCCGGAAGCAGGGGATGCCGAGGGGCGCCTTATCGACGGGCGCT
>CAZBTM010000035.1:0-7531 GCA_964494425.1 uncultured Rhodothermales bacterium
TAGCTACAGCCACACAGCCTGCACTGCACGCGCTAACGTGCTTCTGCAGAACGCTTCTTTTTTACAGGACGTTACGATGGCCGCCCCGTGCGTGTCATGGTAACGTCCTGTTTGTGTTTTGCATACCGCCCGCACCCACTATGGCCGACGCTTCGAATCCCTCAACCGATGCTACCTCGTCCGACACTTCTGAGGACCACTCCGAAGAGCCGATTGCAGCCTACCAGGCCCCGATCCACGCGTGGGACCCGTCTGATCAGCCCCGCGAGAAGCTGATGCAGGGCGGGCCCGGTGGGCTGTCGGATGCCGAGATCCTTGCGATTTTGTTGGGCTCCGGCACCCGCACCAGCGACGGGCCCGTCTCTGCTGTGCAGCTTGGACAGACGCTTTTGCGTACGTTCGGTTCGCTCTTCGACGTGTCGCGGCGTCCGTTGAAAGAGCTGGTGCGCGTACGCGGCATCGGTCCGGCCAAGGCGGCCCGACTAATGGCCGCATTCGAGGCCGGACGCCGCTCTGCCTCGCAGCGGTCGGGCGACCAGGTGCAGGTGGGCTGCCCCGACGACATCGCTGCGGTCTACGGTCCCCTCATGCGCGATCTGAAGAAGGAAATCTTCAAGGTAGTGCATCTCAACACCGCGAACATCATCGTTGGCGACTACACCGTGAGCGAGGGCGGGCTGGCTTCCAGCATCGTGGAGCCCCGCGCGGTCTTCGAGCAGGCGATTCTCGACAATGCGGCTTCGGTCATCTGTCTCCACAACCACCCGTCTGGCAACCCCGAGCCGAGCCGGCAGGACATTCGCATCACGCGGCAGCTTGTGGAGGCGGGCAAGCTCATGGGCATTCCCGTGCACGACCATCTCATCATTGCTGGGGACGCGCACACGTCGCTGGCTGAGCGCGGCGTCATGGACTGACCGCTACAGGGAAGAAGAGAGGAGCCAGAGAGCGATTCCTTGACGCCCATCCAGCTCCTCGAAGTGCCATTCAGTGATAGCAGTTTGTGGGGATGCGATGTCCTCCGCTTTCCCCTTAAATACGCTTTCAGGGTAGATGCTTGGTTTCCTATTTCAAGTCCCCGTACCTGCCATGTGGCTACGTTCTGCGTGTTATGCTGTCTTCTTTCTGATGCTTAGTAGCTTGTGCGTTGAGAGCACCCAAGCGCAAATATGGGATCGTATGAAAGACCGCGCCGAGCGGGAGGTGGAGCGCCGCGCCGAAGAGGTAACGTCCCGCGCCGTCAATTCGATTCTCGACGAAATGGAGGATGCCGTCGTCTGCGTGGCTACCGACCCGGAATGCATCGCGGAGGCCGAGGAGAACGGTGATCCGGTGGTCATTACCGACGAAGAGGGCGAGGTCGTAGAGGTGCGCGACGGCGATGAGCCTGGCGAGGCCGCGGCAGCGGTTGAAGCCGCCGGCGTAGACGCCGAGGTCGCTGCCCCCGCTCCCGCGCATCCGGGCGAGGGCACCTGGACCAACTACGACTTTGTGCCGGGCAACCGCATCATGTTTGCTACGAGCTTTGAGGGCTACACAATCGGGCGCTTTCCGCCAAACCTTGAGTTCTTAGGTGGTATGATGCAGCTCGCTGAGTGGGAAGGCCGTACATTCCTGCAGTCTTCCACCGGCGAGAGCCGATTTCGAGTGCCGCTTGGCGAAACGCTTCCCAAGCGGTTTACTATCGAGTTTCAGGCGTACATTCCGGGCTCCACGACCTCGTCGCGTATCGGTATCTTTTTCTCCGAGGAGGCAAGCAGCCGAAGTTTTGATCGCTACGACGGTTCTTACTTCATCCTGGGACGCCGAAATGCGGGCGTGGGCGGCGATATTGAAAGTCTGGCTGCGGTGACCACCTACAAGAATGAACTGGCCGACATCCGCATTGCCGTGGATGGATCGTATGCTACCATGTATGTGAATGAGCAGCGCGTGGCCAACATGCCGGTGCTTCAGCTTGAACGTCAGGATTTCATGGTGTTCGTCATCGGAGGCCGCGAAAACGATCCTACGTTTATCACGGATCTTCGCATTGCAGCAGGCGGCACGCAGCTCTACGATCGCCTCATAGCCGATGGGCGCGTCTCTACGCAGGGGATCTATTTTGATTCGGGCAGCGACACCATCCGTCCCGAGTCGACGGGCACGCTCATGCAGATTGGGCGCATGCTTGAGCAGAATCCAGAATTGCGCATCCGGATCGAGGGGCACACCGACAATGTGGGGGATGCTGAAATGAACCGGGTGCTCAGCGAGCGCCGCGCCAACTCGGTCATGACCTATCTGGTGAGCGAGCACGGCGTTGATACCAGCCGGCTGGAGGCCGTGGGCCGTGGCGATACGGATCCTGTTGCGAACAACGATACGGAAGCCGGGCGCCAGAACAACCGCCGCGTTGAACTGGTGCGGCTGTGACGCATGCTGGGAGATGCACAGCGTGGTGAAGCCAAGCCCATTCGATGGCATGGGCTTGGCTTTCTTATGGCTGCTGGTTTCCACCTATGCGCGATGCCACCGCTTTCTCCCAACACGGTACCGCGTAACCTATAGCCGCGGCAAGGTGATGCCCGTTTGATGCTGATACTTGCCTTTCTTGTCGGCATACGAGATGCTTGGTGGGTCGCCCTGCATGAACACGACCTGGGCGATGCCTTCGTTGGCGTATACTTTGGCCGGGAGCGGCGTGCCATTGCCGATCTCGATGGTGACGTGGCCCTCCCAGCCGGGCTCCAGCGGCGTCACGTTTACGATGATGCCCGAGCGGGCGTAGGTCGACTTGCCCAGCACGATGCCCAGCACATCGCGCGGCATTTTGAAGTATTCGATGGAGCGTGCCAGCACGTACGAGTTGGGCGGGATGAGGATGTGGTCGTCGGTTGTGGTTTCGACCAGCGCGCGGTCGTCGAGGTCTTTGGGGTCGACGACGCTGTTGAACATGTTCGGCGTAAAGACGCGAAAGGCATCGGCCACGCGCATGTCGTATCCAAAGGAGCTGAGGCCGTAGCTCACGACGTCATCGCGGACCTGACGGTCGACGAATGGGTCGATCATGTCGTGGGTGGTAGCGCGTTCGGCAATCTGGGTGTCGTTAAGAACCATGAAGTAGGGGCAGTCGAGAATACGTGAACGGGTAGAAACAGGAATGCGGATTTACCATCCGCTACGGGGGGAGGCCGAGCGCGGTGTGCTGGACGACCGTGCGGAGTCAACGTTGTCGGGCTGAGCCGAAGGAATGCGGCGCGCCGTCCAGTAGCGTGCCGTCCAGTACGAGGCGTGTAGGTTTGAGACTGCAACCCCCTGGCTTGAGGAGGCGTGCACGAAGCGTCCGTTGTCGAGGTACACGCCCACATGGCGCGACTTGTCGAGGCGGAAGAAGACGAGGTCGCCGGGGCGCAGGTCGCGCTGACGCACGCGCGCTCCGGTGCGCACCTGTGCTCGGGTGGTGCGGGGAAGGCGCACATTAACGACGTCGCGATAGAGCGTCTGCACAAACGCCGAGCAGTCAATGCCGCGCCGTGTGGTGCCGCCCCACTGATGCGGTACGCCCTCCCATCGGGCCGCTTCAGCCGTCCAGCGCTCCAGCAGGTCGGAGGAGGAGGCCGATCCGGAGGCAGGCGACTGTGTTGCAGGAGCACTGCTTCCGCATCCTCCGGTAAGCAAGGCCAGCGTTCCGGCAATGACAAGGGGGAGCCAGAGGCGATGCGATGCCGATCGAACGTTTATCATAACAAAGGAGAGCCAAACAAAACGGAGACCAGGGATTGCGTAGCCGGGACGCGCAACGCGTAGGTAACGCCTACGCACAACGCGTGCAGACGTTGTGCAATGCGGAGCGGCGGCGCCCACACATCGGATCACGCAGGCGGCAGCAAGGTTCACATCGTCCACGATTCGCTGTATTGCCCCAACTTCTTCGCTGTTATGCCTTATCCTGAAGCCATGGTCAAGCCGATGCGCGCCGAACTGACGCGCCTGGGCGTTACCGAGTGTACTGATGCCGAGGCGGTTGACGCGGCCTTCGACGACGCGAGCGACGGCACGATGCTGCTCGTTATCAACTCCGTGTGTGGATGCGCAGCAGGCAACGCGCGCCCGGCGGTGGCTATGGCCACCCAACTTGACGTACAACCCGACGAGTACGTTACGGTCTTTGCCGGACAAGACCTGGACGCGACTGAACGCGCGCGCGAGCACCTGGCGGGCATTCCGCCGTCGTCGCCATTCATCGCGCTCTTTAAAGATGGGCAGCCGGTCTACGTCATTGAGCGCAAGCACATTGAAGGACGCAGTGCGAACGCCATTGCAGGCGACCTGAAAACGGCTTTTGAGGCGTACTGCACAGGCGATGAGGTGCCTGCCGATGCGCCCTCGGCCCCAAATGTGGGGGCGTCGGGCACGCCAGATGTGCCGTCGAGCTTCCAGTCCATTTCGTGATGCGCCGGCCCTGATGCGCTGCTCTTGTGGCGCACACACTCATGCTAACGGCCCGCCTCCATATAACTGGAGACGGGCCGTTTCTTTTTTTGTAGGATGTACCAGCGGTTCGGTTACAAGATGTACTGGCTCAGGTCGCGGTCGGTGGCAATGGAGCTGAGACGATCCTTCACCATCTCGGCATCGATGGTAAGCTCGGTGTCGTGGATCTTGTCAGGCACATCGTAGAGGATGTCCTCCAGGAGGGTCGTCAGGATGGTGTGTAGGCGGCGCGCGCCGATGTTTTCCACCTCGGCGTTGACCTGGGCCGCCACGCGGGCAATTTCTTTCACGCCTGCATCCTCGAAGGTGATGTCGACATTCTCCGATTCCAAGAGCGCCCGATACTGCTTCAGCAGCGCGTTTCGGGGCTCTTGCAGGATGCGGTAGAAGTCGTCTTCGTCGAGGTTGTTGAGCTCCACGCGGATGGGGAAGCGGCCCTGCAGTTCTGGAATCAGGTCGCTGGGCTTGGAGACGTGGAACGCCCCGCTGGCCACAAACAGAATGTGGTCGGTCTTGACCATGCCGTGCTTGGTCTGCACGTTCGATCCCTCCACAATAGGCAGCAGGTCGCGCTGCACGCCCTGGCGCGACACGCCTTGCCCGGCGCCGCCGCCACCTTGGTTGCGCTGGCTGCTGTTGGAGGCCACCTTATCAATCTCATCGATGAAGACCATGCCGGTTTCCTGAACGCGCTGTAGCGCATCCTCTTTCACCTGGTCCATGTCGATGAGCTTCTGCGCCTCTTCTTGCGTCAGAATCTCACGGGCTTCGTCGACGGTGACGCGCTTTTTCTTGCGGTTGTTGCCGCCCAGGTTGCCGAACATCTCCTGCAGGTTCACGCCCATCTCTTCCATGCCCATGGGGCCGAAGACCTGCATCATGGGCGAGGACGAGTCGCTCGACACCTCAATTTCGATTTCGCGGTCGTCGAGCTCACCGTTGGCCAGCTTCTCGCGAAACTTCTGGCGCGTGCGCTGGCGCAGGTTCTCCTCGTCGGTGCGGGCGGGGGTATCGTCGCTGTCGTTGTCGTCGCGCTGAAGGACAAAGCCGGGGCCGTTGACCTCGCTGGTTGATGCAGATCGGCTCTGGCCTTTGTCGGCAGGCGGAATAAGGACATCGAGGATACGTTGCTCGGCCTGTTCGCGCGCCCGCTCTTGCACGGCTTCCTTGTGCTCTTCTTGCACCAGGTTGACGGCAATATCGGCCAAGTCACGAATCATGCTTTCCACATCGCGTCCTACATAGCCGACCTCGGTGAACTTCGAGGCTTCGACCTTGATGAAGGGCGCGCGGGCGAGCTTGGCAAGGCGCCGGGCAATTTCGGTCTTGCCGACGCCGGTGGGCCCAATCATAATGATGTTATTGGGCATGATCTCGTCGCGCATGTCCTCGGGCGCGTTGCGGCGGCGCCACCGGTTGCGCAGCGCAATGGCTACGTTTTTCTTGGCATCGTCTTGCCCAATGATGTACTGGTCAAGTTCCTCGACAATCTGCCGAGGCGTCAATTCATCTAACGAAGGATGGGTGGCCATAGAGGTCGCAGGGTAATCGAGAGTAGCAGTAGAAGGAAATAGGGGGAGGCCGAAGGCGCAGCGCGGATGCTACGCATCTGACTTTTCAGCCCGATCGTCTTCAAGGTCGGGCTCAGGGTCGGACTCAGGATCGGCATCGTATGCGTCATCATACGCGTCGTCGTACGCGTCCTCCTCATATTCGTCTTCGGTGTATTCATCCTCGGCGTATTCGTCGAGGCTGGAGGGCTGGACCGGCTCGTAGGGGTCGCCGCCATCGTCCGTTGCAGTTGACGACTCTTCTTCGGGGGTGCCATTGCTGTATCTTCGTGCTCTTCGTTGACGATGAGCACCGTGTAGTCGTATGGGTAGCCGTCGCGTTTCTCCAGCCAGACAGCGCCAGCGGCTTCCAGGTCGCTTACAAGAGCCTTGGGGTCGTAGCCTTCGCCCAGTTCTTCCGAAATCTTGCGCAGAAGCGGGGTGAGGTACACTTCGTCGTACTGCCCGAAGAACTCTTCAGTGACTTCGATGGTGGCCCGCAAGATCGGGTCGTCGATGGGTTCTTGCTGGGCAGGCGGGGCGCTGTCGCGGGTGCGGCGGCGACTGGGGCGGTTGGTCCGTTCGCGCGAGTTCAAGGCATCGCGTGTAGTCGAGCCCAGCATGTTGCGGGCGTCGAGGTAGGTCTCTTCTTCCAGGTACGGTCCAATCGCATCCCCCTGGGGTGGATGCACAGCGGCGACCAGCGGACGTACGCCACGTTCGCGGATGGCGCGGGCCAACGGCAGGTACGGACGGTCGCCTGTCACGATAACGATCGACGTGATGTCGGGGCGTTCGTGGAGCAGGTGAATGACATCGGCCGTAAGGTGCTGCTCGGAGGCGTTGAGCTGCACAGCCGTGGGCGTGGTCTGGGGCGCAAACCCTTGCTCATAGAGCTCAGACTCAGCCTCGCCCGGTTCTGTATTGGGCAGGGTGGCGAAATCCGCATACGCACGGGCGAATACCGTGGGAGTGTCGTCTCCCTCTTCAAGATAGCGCCGTACCTTATCAATGATGCGCATCGCAAGGGCGTGCGGAGCGCGTTCGGTGTCTTGGGCATGCAGCACCGTGTACACATTATCGTAATCAACGAAAAGTGCTGCGCGCTGTGGTGTGGATTGCGGGTTGGTTCGTGTAGGCATAATCGGTAGATCAGTCAGCGTTTACTTTAATATTATGGGGTCTTTACCCTGTATGGGTCTTGTACCTCGTGGAGACGTTTCCTGACGTTGGTAGGAAGGATGCTATGGTATGCATCCGTTATGTTACGTGTGCTGCACACAACGGTGGGAGAGACGGGCTGCCTTACAGCAAGCCTCCGATGCGGGTTGAAACGTCTCTTTAGAGAGTCATTGTCTCTGTCACGCACCGGGCGGCAGGTCCAGAATGGTGCGGTGGTGGTTCGTGTAGATGCAGATGTCTGCAGCTTGGCGCAGGCCTTCCTCGACAAGCGTATGTGCATCAAGGTTGGGGGCGTGCTTTTTCATGGCCCGCACCGCTGCCAG
>CAZBTM010000035.1:7541-11950 GCA_964494425.1 uncultured Rhodothermales bacterium
CCCCCCCGAGCCAATAGCCAAGACGTCGTCGTCAGGCTCAATGACGTCGCCACTTCCGCTCAGTAC
Source organism: uncultured Rhodothermales bacterium (assembly GCA_964494425.1). Classification (GTDB taxonomy): domain Bacteria; phylum Bacteroidota; class Rhodothermia; order Rhodothermales; family Salinibacteraceae; genus Longimonas. Next base: position 7,608 of record CAZBTM010000035.1, read on the forward strand.
GAGCAGTCGGTCGTTCGAGGCGACAGCCAAAAGTGCTTCCAGCTTGCGCAGGTAGCGGTCGGTGCGCCAGTCTTTAGCCAGCTCAACCGCGGCGCGCGTCACGTTGCCGCCGTACTCTTCGAGCTTCTCTTCAAAACGCTCAAACAGCGTAAAGGCATCAGCCGTTGAGCCCGCAAAGCCTGCTAAGATTTCGTCGTTGTACAGCGTACGCACTTTTTCCGCCTCGTGCTTCATGACGGTGTCTCCCATGGTGGCTTGCCCATCTGACCCCATAGCAATCTGGCCATTATGACGAACGCCAACGACGGTGGTCCCATGCAGAGGCAACGAGGTAGACATATATAGAGGTAGGAGGCAAGTCAGGAAAATATGTTTGCTTTACAGCACAACTCATACATTCAGTGTGTGCTGCAGTTCGGTAACTTAGCGCGGATATTCCGCCAGTATGTTAACGATTTGGTCTTGGATGGCGCGTAGCGGACGCGTGCTGCCTACGTGGTTATTGGCCATGAGGGCAAAGGCAAAGGGCGTGCCCTCGAACGACGTCACGTACCCGGCCAGGCTGCTGTTGTTAGAGAGCGTCCCTGTTTTGGCGCGTACATTACCGCGTGCTGCCGCTCGTTGATAGCGGTACTCCAGCGTACCGTTTTCGCCCCCCACCGGCAACGATTGCAGAAAAGCGCGCCGTACATCGGGGTTGGGGTGCTCGTGCATGTAAGCCAGCACCCGCACCAGCGCCTGCGCCGAAACCAAGTTGTAGCGCGAAAGGCCCGACCCGTCAACCAGGCGCTGCCGTGCTGGGTCGCCGCCCGCCCGTACAATCAGGTTACGCACCAGGTGCACGCCCCGTGCACGCGTGCTCTCGGCACGCAACGAGTCGCCATGGGCCACGGCTCCCAGCGTGTGAACCAGCTGCTCGGCGTAGAGGTTGTTGCTCTCGGTGTTCATCTCGCGCACCAGGCGAGCCAGACGAGGCGAGTAGACCGATGTGAGCGTATCTTGTACCACAGGTGGGGTGTCGAGGAGGCGCCACGAGGTGGCCTGCCCGGCCACGCGGACCCCGGCGCGCTGCAAGGCTTCGTTGAAGACATAAGCGGCAAACACGGTCGGATTGTCTACAGTTACCTGAAACCGTGTCGACCGTCCGGTGGGGATCGTACCTTCCAGCTCAACCACATTCTGGCCGCGGAGGCGACGGTAGCTGCGCGACAGGGCGCTGCCTGCAGGCCCGCGTTGTAGCTGCTGACTTATGGTGACGTACGATGTGCTGTCGGGCCACCACCGCACTTGGGGCGCCTCGGCCCGTGCGGGCGCGCTTATGGCAATATCGATGACGTTGCCATGGTATGAAAGGCCACTATGTTGGGCGGCGTAGGCATACGAGGCGTCGTCCCAGCTCCACCCAGGACCCATTCCTGGCGCATCGAACTGCGAGTCGTCGCCAATCACGTTGCCTGTAATGCAGCGAATGCCCGCCTGTGCAAGCCCTTGGGCCCAGTTCGAGAAGAGACCAGCGGTTGCGCTCGCCGTTCCAAGCGACGGGTCGCCGCTGCCGTGCAAGATCACATCGCCGGTAATGCAGCCGTCGCGCACGGGGCCGGTGCTTGTTAGGAGGGTCTGGTAGCGAAAGTCTGGGCCGAGCAGGTCGAGTGCGGTGGCCGAGGTAAGGACTTTCACGGTTGAGGCTGGAATCATGCTGGCGGTGCCCCGGTGATCGACCACAGCCTCTCCGGTTTCCAGGTTGACAACGAGCGCGCTCCAGGTGCCGCCGCTGTCGTGCTCGTCAATAACGGTTTGGATCTCATCGCGCATCTGCGCAGCCCACGAGTACTGCGCATGGGCAGCGGGAGCCGTGCACGCTGCGATCAGGAGTCCGGCGCACAGCGCGTACAGGGGGAGGCAAAGGCGATCATTCATAGCAAAGTAGGATGTGCAATGATGCGAAACGCGTTGTCAGGGTGCCGTTCCGTTCGGTTCCCACCGAACGAGTTCCTCCAGCATGATACAACAGACCCAGGGGCGTGCCGCTACGAGTCGTCTGGAGCGAGGCGTACGTAGTCGTATCCCAATGTACTGTCGGCGGGCAGATCGTAGGTAGACGGGCGCACGCGCATCACGAAGGCGTGGTCGAGCGCATGCAGCGCTACTGCCGGACGCAGCGTGATGGCCAGGTCGTTGCGCCCAGGCCGCGGCTCCACCGTCTCGATGGTGCCAATGGGCCAGCCGCTGGGGAAGACGCCGCTGTGTCCGCTTGTCGATACGCGCTGCCCCACCTCCACCGGTTCGGTTTTTACGACATGCTCCATAGCCAGGCGGTTGAGCGCATCACCCTCCCAGCGCACGACGCCCTCAGCCCCCACGGACTCAATGCGGCCAGGCACGCGAAAGTCGGTGTTCAGAAAGGGAAGCACACGGCAGAAGTGCGGGCTTACCAGCAGGACGGTGCCTACGATGCCATCGGGGGTAACCACGGGCATGCCGGGTTCGATGCCATCGCGCCGGCCTACATCCAGCGTAAGCACGTTTTGTTGATGCGTAAGGTCCTTCTGTAAAATACGTGCTGCCGCCAGTGCAGTATCGGTCACAGCGCTGTCGGCGCGGGTTTTCAGTTTCAACATGGCTTCGAGGGCCTGATTGCGGGCGCGGGCATCACGCGAGCGCGCCACTTCGCTCGATAGCTCGATGTTGCGAGCGCGAAGGGTCTCGTTTTCCTGGAGCGCCCGTGTGTAGCGCCCCACCCACGCAAACTGCTGCTCAATGCGGGCCGTGACCTCCATACCGTAGGTGCGCAGCGCCTGGTTGAACGGACGGTTTACCGTTACGAGGACCACACAGGCTACAAGCAGCAGCCCGAGAAACACAGCCCAGTCGCGGATGCTTTCCCACTGCGAAGCGTCCATGTGGAAGCGTCCAGGTGTGCGTGGGGGAGACGGTGAGCGTACCGGATGCTAAAGAGAGGCACGTGGAACGGGTGCGCATGCTAAATGAGCACGCGTTTGTAATCCTCCAGGTTTTCGAGGGCGGTTCCGGTGCCGCGCACCACGGCGGTGAGCGGGTTCTCGGCAACGTACACAGGGAGCTCCACGCGGTCGCGCAGCATCTCGTCGAGTCCGTGCAGCATAGCGCCGCCGCCGGTGAGCATGATGCCGCGCTCTAAGACATCCCAGCTCGGGCGGGGTGCGCTCCAGGCACCGGAGCACACCGGCAGCGATCTGGTCGAGATTGTCGCGCAGGGCTTCGCGCACGTTCACCGATGAGATGGTGCGATCTTTGGGGATGCCACTCACCAGATCGCGTCCGCGCACGGAGAGCTCCAACTCCGTTTCCAGCTCAATGGCGCTTCCAATTTCGCACTTGATGCGCTCGGCGGTGCGCGACCCAATCAGCAGGTTGTGGTTGCGCTTAAAGTACTGCACCACCGCGTTATCGATTTCGTTGCCGCCTACGCGAATCGACTCGTCGATGACGATTCCCGAGAGCGCAATGACGGCGATTTCGGTGGTGCCGCCGCCAATGTCAACGACCATGTTGCCCACGGCTTCGCTGACGTCGAGGCCAATGCCAATGGCTGCAGCCATCGGCTCGGAGATGAGGTGCACCCGTTTCGCTCCAGCGTGCTCGGCGGAGTCGCGCACGGCCCGTTTTTCGACTTCGGTAATGCCGCTGGGTACGCACACCACCATCGAGCGGATGGAGGTGAACCAGTTACGGCGCACCTTCTGCATGAGGCCGCGAATCATCTGCTCGGCCACCTTAAAGTCGGCAATCACGCCATCTTTGAGCGGCCAGATGGTTTCGATGTCTTTGTGGGTGCGCTCGTGCATCTGGAGCGCCTCGTGGCCAATTTCACGCACCTCGCGCGTACTGTGATCTACCGCGACGATGCTGGGCTCGTTGAGCACAATGTCTTCGCCACGGATATAGATCAGCGTGTTGGCTGTGCCCAGATCAATGGCCACGTCTTGCGTGAAGTTGAAAAACATAGAGGGGAAAAGCCGTCAGTGTGTTGGGAAAAACCGGGCGGGGAGGCGTAGACCGGTAGTATGCAACGGCTGTGTTGCCAAGAGCACCCGTTGCATCCGCCTTTCCCATGCATTGCCCCGAGAAAAGATTCACACCGGGGCGGTGCCTTTTAGGTTCACGGGATAGATTATCGGGGAAGGCACAAATCCGGCAGCTACGTTGGGTTGGGCAGACCCCGGTTAGTGGCAGAAGTGGCGCATGCCCGTGCATACCATAGCGATGTCGTGAGCATTGGCCGCAGCAATGACTTCGTCGTCGCGAATGGAACCGCCGGGCTGAATGGCTCCGGTGATGCCATGTTCAGCGGCGGCTTCGAGGCC
>CAZBTM010000035.1:11960-17903 GCA_964494425.1 uncultured Rhodothermales bacterium
CCACACGGGCGAGACAGGGCGGGTCACCTACGTCAGCGGCGGCTTCGAGGCCATCAGCAAACGGAAAGAAGGCATCGGAGGCCACCACCGCGCCGTCAAGCGCAAGGTCTTCCTCGGCGGCTTTGCGCACCGCCAGCTCCGAGGCGTCGACGCGGCTCATCTGTCCGGCTCCAATGCCGAGCGTGCGCCCGTCGCGGACGTACACGATCGCGTTGCTCTTCACGTGCTTCACCACCCGCCATGCAAAGTGCATGTCGCCCCACATGGCAGCGGTGGGTTCGGCGTTGGTAACGACCGACCAGGCATCGCGGCTTTCGTTGAGCGGAGCCGACACGGGGTTGCGATCTTGCACAAGCAGCCCGCCGGCCACGGAGCGCACCTGATGGCGCGGGTCGTCACGCAGCGATCCGGTCTGGCGGAGCAGGCGGCGCTTTTTCTTCTCTTTCAGCAGGTCGAGCACGCCGTCTTCGTACTCGGGTGCGATGATGACTTCGGTGTAGATGGAGTTGATGGCCTCAGCAGTGGCGCGATCGAGCGCTTGGTTCACGACCACGATGCCGCCAAAGGGCGACTTGGTGTCGGTGGCAAAGGCGCGCTCGTAGGCGTGCAGCAGTGTGTCGGCGGTGGCTACGCCAGTGGGATTCGTATGCTTGAGGATGGCACAGGTGGGGCCGTCGTCGCGAAACTCGTCGATGAGGGCGAGCGCGGCGTGCACGTCGATCATGTTGTTGTACGACAGCGCTTTGCCGTGCAGCGGCTTCACGAACGAGAACGGCGTGCCGTAGAGCGCGGCGCGCTGGTGCGGGTTTTCGCCGTAGCGCAGATCTTGCGCCTTTCCCTCAACTGCGATGTAAGGAGACGGCAGCGTGTCGTCGTCGCTGTCTACGCTGCCCAGGTAGTTGGCAATAGCCGTGTCGTAAGAGGCCGTGGCCGCAAAAGCGCGTCCGGCCAGCGTGCGGCGTAGCGGTAGCGGCAGCGCGCCGTCGTGGTCGTTCAGGGCCTGCACGACCTCGTCGTACTGGTCGGTGTTCGACACGACCCCCACATGGTGGTAGTTCTTCGCCGCCGCACGTAGCATAGTGGGGCCACCAATGTCGATGTACTCCAGCAGCTCTTTTGGCGACAGATCGCTGCGATGGCGCGCCTGCTGGAACGGGTAGAGCGAACCGACGACCAGGTCGATGGGGGCAATGCCCTGCGCCTCCAACTCGTCCAAGTCGCTCTCTTCGTCGCGGCGCGCCAGCAGCCCAGCATGAATCGCCGGATGCAGCGTCTTTACGCGTCCGTCGAGCATCTCGGGCGCCCCGGTTACGTCGGCCACATCGGTCACGGGCAGGTCGGCATTGCGGAGCGCCTGCGCTGTGCCGCCAGTCGATACCAGTTCGGCACCGTGCGTGTGCAGGGCCTTGGCCAGTGGCACCAGGCCGTCTTTGTCGTAGGCCGAGAGCAGCGCCCGCCGGATGCGAACAGGCGATTCGGGAGCGGTGCGCGCGTCAGTTGTGGGGCTGGGCATGAGGGGGTGGTTTTGGATGAGAGAGCGAGTCGTTGGTCGTCACGGTTACGGTGCGGCCCTGCACCTGAATCTGCCCACGTGCAAACTGTCTCAGCACCGCCGGGTAGAGCTGATGCTCCACGGCCAGCACGCGCTGCTGCAACGCGTCGACCGTGTCGGTGGGAAGCACAGGCACGGGCTGCTGCGCCACAATCGGCCCATCGTCATAGGCATCATTCACCAGGTGCACGGTGACGCCCGTCCAGTGCACGCCAGCATCGAGCACCGCCTGATGCACGCGCGTGCCATACATGCCGGGTCCGCCAAACGCGGGCAGCAGCGACGGGTGGATGTTGGTGATGCGGTTGGGATAGGCATGCAGCACCGGGGCCGGGATCTTCTTCAGATAGCCGGCCAGTGCAATGAACGAGGCGTTCCATTCGCCGAGGACGTGACACAGCGCATCCCCAAACGCCGCGGGCGTGGCGTAATCGGATGGCGCATGTACCGCCGTGGGGATGTCGTGGGCACGGGCTCGATTGAGCGCCCCAGCGGTGGAACGATCGCTTACGCATCCCACCACAGTAGCCGGGAGCAGGTCGTCATCAATGGCGTCGAGGAGCGCCTGCATGTTGGTGCCGCCCCCCGAGGCAAAGACGGCGAGACGAAGATTAGGCATGGGCATCGGTGCAGCATGGGCACAAGCAACACGTATAAGATGCGATACTCCGCTACACAAGTGCCACTCTTTGACGCCAATTTGTCTAATTTTGGGATTCGACAAGTGGCGCTCTGTCCCTGCGGTGTCAGGCGGGGGGGGCGTCTGGATAGCATGTAACCGGAGCTGCCGGGGTGCCGGTGTCGAGGCGCACGGGCACCCCCATCGGCCAGATGCTACGCGGAAGCAGATGCCCATACGGGACCTCCGAAAGTACGGGGTACGGACGATCCGCAAAGTAGTCGCGCAGTACGGTGTCCATCGACAACGTGGGCTGTCTCACAGCATCGGGCACCGAGAACTGGCCCAGAAGCGCCCCGGCGAGGGCATCGAGCACCCCGGCGAGCTCCAGATGCATGAGCATCCGGTCAACGGCGTAAGGCGGCTCCTGTACGTCTTCAAGCAGCAAGACGGCGCCGGTCAGATCCGGCATGTGCGGGGTGCCCAGCAGACGCGTGAGCACCGAAAGCGTGCCGCCCAAAAGCGGGCCGCGCGCCGTGCCGGTCGTCCACGCTGTGGGAGCCAGATGGCTGTGCCAGGCGGGCGTGTACGGAGCTGGATCGGTAGCCCGAAACACCGCATTGCGCATGGCAGCGGGCAACTGAGCCCACTCGGTGACAACCGGCCCCGACAGACTGGGCCAGCGCAGATGCGTCCAACAGGCCCATTGCAGCGCGGTAATGTCGCTGTAGCCTACAATCCAGCGCGGCGTGGCGCGGGCAATAGCATTCCAGTCGAGATGCGGGAGCAGGCGCATGGTGCCGTATCCGCCACGTGCGCACAGCACGGCTTCGACACCGGGGGCGGTGAGGGCGTGCTGCAGTTGGGCGGCGCGCTCGGCATCGGGCATCGACAGGTAGCCGTGCGGCGGTGTAGGGGCGTATGCCTCGGTGAGCGTCCAGTCGCGCTGAAGCGCCTGCACACCTGCCGTGTAGCGCTCGGCCTGGCGGGGGGCACTGGCCGGAGCTACGATATGAGCGCGGGCCCCGGGCTGCAAGACCGGCATCGCGGCGGCGGCTTGGTTCATGAAAAAGAGCCTCTATTTCGTGTCAGCATCCGAACGTCCGGGCGCGGATCTGTCGGAGGCCTCCCCTTTACCGGGACGCTGGCTGGGTTGCTCTTTCTCCAACTGTTTGATGCGCCGGCGGTCGCGCAGGCGGGCAGGGGTTAGCGCCAGCACGCCCACCAGCACGCCAATGATAAACGTGCATACCAGCACCAGCGCAGCGGAGCCTTCAGTGCTCGCAAAGAGCAGGTTTACGCGAATGGGCTGTGTGTTCTGGAGGGCAAAGAGAATGGCTACGAAGAGCAGAACGAGCGCGCCGACCATGGACAGGCGCGTGCGAATGGTTGCGAAGTCAGGCATAGACTGGTAAGATGGACGACAGGGCGTAGAACAAAAAAGGTAGGGCAGATACGGCGCGGATGCAACATCAGTTGGATGCTGCAGGCGGGGCCCTATGAGCTGTATTCAGCCGGATTCAGACTGCGAGGCGGGTTCCTCGGCCGTAGAACGTGCGGCTACCGAGCGTCCCTTCCACGACACGTTGTGCGTCCAGTGGTGCCAGGCCGAGTCCAATTGCAATGCGGCGCCAGCGGCGTACGAGAGCGGGGCCAACAGCGAGATGGGCCCCGCAATGCCATTCCAGCGATCGGTGGCCCACTTAAAGCCAAACACACTAATCCACAGCCACGGCACGATCCACGGCGCAAGCACAAACGTGCTGGTGTAGAAGGCACAGAGCGGCACAAACGCCAGCGGGTGCCCGCCCATGAGCAGGTACGCGTTTTTTCGGAAGCCGCGCCAGGCCGCCTGCGTGTCGGGGTACATGTAGACGGTGAGCTCGTCGCGCACATCCCACAGGTACGGCACCACGCCGTTGGATTTTAGGTAGCGTCCAATTTCAACGTCTTCGAGCACCTTGTTGCGCACGTGTTGGTGCGGCTCATGGGTGTGGTAGGTGGTGGCGTCGAGCATCCAGAACTGTCCGTTGAGCGCGCCCAGCGACGGGGCATCGACCCACTTGACGAGGGGCCAGGGGAGTCCGGTGAGCATGGCGTTGGGCACCAGGCTTACAAGCCATGCCGCGCCGCCCCGGAGCCGAGGCAAGCCGGTGGCCACCGAGGAGGCAGGACGTGCCGCAAACTGTTGGGCCCAGCGGGCAATCGCCTCGGGGTGATGCAGCTCGGTGTCGGCATCCAGGAAGATGTACCAATCGCCGGTAGCACGCTGGGCGAGCTGGTAGAGCGCATGCGGCTTGCCGAGCCAGCCCGTAGGCAGCGGGGTGCCGGACACCAGGTGCAGGCGGTCGTCGTTGAAGCCGGCAACGACCTCGGCGGTGGCATCGGTAGAGCGATCGTCGTACACCCAGATCTCCAGCGAGGCGTGGGTCTGCGCCAAGAGCGATGGCAGCAGCCGTTGCAGATTTTCGGCTTCGTTGCGCGCCGGGATGAGCACCGAAATGGAGGCGGTACCATCGGGAGATGCATCGCTATGGAGCCCGCGCGAGGGCCTATGCATCCGCAAGTATACAAAGTTGGCGATGAGCACGGCGGCCACGCAGACGTGAATGCCTATCAGGAAGGCAGTGATGGAAGCCATGCACAAAAAGGATTCAAGGCAGGGGATGCGACGGCGGTACGGCCCATACAGGGCAGGACGCTGTTACACGCGCGGTGGCGATTCGAGGAACTGCTGATAGAGCGGCGGCAGATCGGACTCGGCCAGCTTGTCGTAGAGGGAGGCGGCTTCGGCGTCTTGGTCGGCCTCTTGCAGGGCAATCCAGTGCCAGATCATGGCCTCTTCCTTGTCGATAGACACCTCGGGGTGGGCGTCCAGCACAGTGCGTAGGCGCTCGAAGGAGGTGGCGGCCGCATTGGGGTCGCGCCCGGCAATGGAGGGCCGGTAGAGCAGCGACTGGCCTTCAACCAGCAAGACGAACGGGTTGAAGCGATCGCGCTCTTTGGCCGCGCTAAGTATGTTCATAGAGCGGCGTCCGTAGCGCAGGGCACCCAGCATAGAGGCCTCGCCCGCGCGGTACGCCCAGAGCCCTGAGAGCACCGCCAGCTCCTGAGCGGTGCCATTCTCGAGCGTTCGGGGCAAGTCGTTGAGTAAGGCGGCCTCTTCGGTGAGCGGGTAGAGCCGGTAGCGATAGAGAAGGTCGTCGAACCGACTCTCGGCATTTCGCAGCCCGGTTCGGAGGCGCTCCACGTCTTGCTCGGCGTAGTAGATGTGCGAGGAATCGGGCATAGCGGACGTACGGGCCGTGGTTGGAACAGACAAGAGCACACTTGCCATGCAAGCCAGCACCACCGCCAGGCTACCTCCTATCCAGAAACGAGTTGGCACGGCGAGCGAAGGCAGGATCATGGCGGCGTAAGACGTTTGAAAAGAGGAAGCGTCCAGGCAAAGCTCCATCGATCGGCGGGGGAGGCACGCCCGTCCATCAACAGATGCGTGGGGGCAGTGGTTGTTTCGCGGAGCGTGTGCCACTGGTGGCGCAGGTGGGTTTCAATGGCCCCTGGGGCATCGCGGTCCAGGTCGAGGCAGGGGCCGCCCTGTAGTTGGGCCACAGGGTGGGGGGCGCCGTCCCACGTAACGTGCAGCGCTACGGGCCAGAACACGGCCTGCGGATACAGCCGGTGGATGCGTGTGAATCGTTCCACCGGATACGGGCCGACCCCGGTGTTGGGCGATTGCAGCGCGCCGCTCGGAAAGTAGAGCAGAGCGGTC
>CAZBTM010000036.1:0-866 GCA_964494425.1 uncultured Rhodothermales bacterium
CCACATGTACCGCTATTCTAATTTCCCTTTGCTCTATGCTTGACCAACTCACAGAAGACATCAAAGACGCCATGCGTGCCAAAGACAAGGTGCGTCTGCGCACGCTGCGGTCGCTTCGAGCCGCGTTGCAGAAGAAGCAGATTGACGGGCGAGATAGCTCGGGCGAGGAGGCCGAACTCTCGGAGCAGGAGGTGCTCACAGTCATTCGCAAGGAAGCGAAGCAGCGCAAGGAGTCCATTGAGCAGTTTGAGGAAGGCGGACGCGACGACCTCGTGGCGAAGGAGCAGGAAGAGCTCAATGTGCTCGAAGAATACCTGCCCGATCCGCTCTCGGATGAGAAGCTGCATGCTATTATTGACAAGATCATTGAAGACACTGGGGCCTCCTCCATGGCGGATATGGGCCGCGTGATGGGCCCGGCCATGAGTAAGCTACGCGGCCAAGTTGATGGCGGACGCGTGCAGCAGATCGTGAAAGACAAGCTGATGGGTTAACCTGTCGTTCTCATATCTTGGGTAGATACCTATGACCCTTATTGACCTGGGCATTCTGGTTGTGCTGGCGCTGGCGCTGGTGCGCGGCTACATGGTGGGCGGCATTCGACAGATCACAAGCATCATCGGCATGGTGCTCGCATTTGCTGTAGCTGTGCAGTACATGCGTCCGATGGGCGTGCAGATGGAAGCGTGGGGCGTGCCGCCTACATTTGCAGAGCTGGTGGCATTTGTCACTATCTTTCTGGTGATCTATCTGGGGGTGTCGTTCATCACACACATGGCCGAGCGCCTTATCAAAGCGCTACGGTTGGGCGTGCTTGACCATCTGCTGGGCAGCGTGCTCTCGGCAGGGAAGGTGCTGCTGGTAAT
>CAZBTM010000036.1:876-3027 GCA_964494425.1 uncultured Rhodothermales bacterium
GCTGACACCCTACATAGAGAAAGAGAATGCCGCAGGCAGCAGGAGCACGGCAGGTAAGGTGCTGCTGGTAATTAGCGGCGTGCTGCTGCTATTGGCCCGTGCCGGGTGGCCAACGCCTGACACGCGCGAGGCCTCTACGCTTTATGAACCTGTACGTAAGGCCCTGCCTGCCGCGTGGGATTACACGGCTGCATATATCGGCAACACAGAGACGCTCGACCATCTCTTTCCGGATGCGTACGACAGCACCGGGTATCCCCCAAACGACCCTACGGCCCCTCGTATCGAACGCCTGCTGCCCACCGACCTGATGCGCTTCGACAGAGACCACGCCCCGCGCAACGCAGCCACCAATGAGTCGAATGCGCCACGTAGCGGCTGGTAGCATCTTACGGACGTGCGCGCTCCAGCACGGCCAGGCGCTTTTCAAACTGCTTCATGCCCATCTCAACAAACATATCGGGCGTTACGCCAAAGGGATACGGGGCGCTGTACGGCTGCAACGTTTCGTGGATGTGCTCCACCACCAGCGCGAGTCCGTCACTAAGGGTGTGCTCGACGATCGGCCAGACCTCGGCGTCGTGATTTTGGATCAACTCGGTAAGCAGATGGAGGCCGTAGGCCACGTGGCGCGCCTCATCGCGCTGAATCTGCGTAACGAGCGTGCGGAGTCCAGGGCAGCGGTCGTGCTCTTCCAGCACCGTGTAGTAGGCCTCGTACCCGGTTTCGGCGAGGGTGCCCTCAACCACAAGCTGATACGTAGTGCACGCTTTGGCCAGAGCCGCAGGTGTGTCGGCACTGAGGCCATCCATCGCTGCAGGCAAGTGCTCGGCAAAGAGCGTGCGATACGGCGTCGTGAGGTAGGTCTCCAGATTGGCCGTGGTACCCACAACCTCGTCCAGAAAGCGATGAAAGCCCTCCACGTGTTTGGCCTCTTCCCACAGATAGGCCGTCAAGAACATCTCGTCTTCGATGCGTCCATGGCGGCTCATGTACTGAAGCAGCGGAAGTAAGTCACGCGTGACGGACTCCTCACCCGCCTCGAACTGTGCGGTCAGGCGGAGCAGGAGGTCTTGCTCGGCGTCGGTGCAGGCATTCCAGTCCGCTCCATCATTGGAGAAGTCGATCTCAGCGGGATCCCAGGTGCCTTGCGCTTTGGCTTTGCGCCACAGCTGCATCGGGCGCGAGTCCATGTCGAGGCGGGCTCGGGTAGTGGCGAAAGATGTAGGCATGGCAGTGGGCACAGTCGTGACGAAGAGCACAAGCAGTGCCGCAATATACGCCTGGAGCGGTGAGGGCGCAAGCGTGATTGTGTGTTGGGATATGGTAAGTAGAGGTCCGCTATAGTATGTTGAAGGGCGAGGCGTTCCAGAAATCTCCGCAGAGCAATTGAGCGTGTAGCTGTTCATTTCCGCGAGACGCCCAACGTCCCACGATAGCTGAGCACTGCCTAACGGATTGTTACGTCAGGGCATTGTGAGAGCAACAAATGGCGTCACGATATAACCCCCCAGTCCGTCATTATACCGAAGATGCGTATCGAGGCGAAGTCCGACACGAAGCGGACGCAGGTCGTACGTGTACTGAAGGCCAAAAAGCAATCCGCCATACTCGCCTTGTATAGGGCGGCCCTGAAAGTTCTCGTAGTAGCGCCGGTACATCAGCCCGCCGTTGAGCCCTATCTGTTGACGTTCCTTTGTGACAACCGGGTACCGAAAGCGCAGCCGGAATAGGTAGTGGGTGGTATACTGACGGTTACCCGGAAAAAACTCGTCGTCATTCCGATATCGTTCATATGTGTGCCCAATGCCAAGCTCACCACTTACAATGAATCCCGTTGAGAGATGGCGCCCGGCCGCAACCGATATCAGGTACCCATGATTACTGTCCTCCAAATCGGGAGTGAAGTATCCCACGCTCCCTTCCACATCCCATGCTCCCACAGACTGTGTCTGGGCACATGCACGTGTTGGAGTTAACCAACTTAATCCAAGAAATATCAGGAGCAACCAAATTACCAGAGTAGACCGCATATCGACATAGAATAGCTTCAAATATAGCAGGCAACTGCGTTTCTACCTACAGCGAAAATGAGCTCTGAAAGCCAAAGAAGAAGAAAGCTCAAATTCATCTTCTTCTGATGATGAGCCC
>CAZBTM010000036.1:3037-17857 GCA_964494425.1 uncultured Rhodothermales bacterium
GCTTCAAATATAACATGCAACCACGTTGCTACCTACAGCGAAAACGAACTCTGAAGGCCAAAGAAGAAGATCCCAGTTCCGTCATTATAATTGTACCCTTCCATATAGAGACCGAGTCGAAGCGCGGTTGTAATGCGGGCGCTGTACATCACCTTAATGCGGGCTCCCACGTCAGCCGAACGGCGTCGATCAAAGAAGATTTCTTGCTCGATAATTTCTCCTCCTCGGCGCCGGATCCGAACGCGATAGGCGTCATATTCCCATCGTCCTCGTGACGCTATTCCTGCTTCAAAGGAAAACCGATGCCTGCCCAGCTCTACAGGGTGCACGCCAACTCCCAGACTGGCGTCAAGGTATGTGAGTCGAGCACGACGCAGTAGATCCTCGTGATCCAATGTTGACAGGCGTGAAAATCGAATCTGTCCTTCCACATCCAGTACCGAGGCAATCGGGCGGGTGTACCCAATATGTACAGATGGAATCAGCCGGTCTCCCTGCCCAACGATGCCCATCGACGTACCCACAGTTGTACGGAATCCCTGTTGCGCCTGAGCTGAGCCACAGAAAACGAGGGAAAGAAAAACTGTTACCAGTAGTATGTGGTTTTTAACTTTCATAATTATGTGCAAGTTTAATTGACAGCGTCAATCCAAATCAACTGGATCCATTGTACCGCATTCAGCAATAAATATGATACCAGTTAATAGAAAAAATTGTACGCTATTGCATAGTAACATAATAAGATGTTTATATTTTTGACTTACTCCACTGGATACTCTAAGTCTTCATCAAAACAATATCAAGCAAGCAATATTTACAATTGTGTCACGCGCAGAGGCTACAATTTAATTCTGTGATACCAATCAGGAATGATCCATATCTCAAACACGCCAACCGTCTCATCAGGAGTTTAGAGACGGCACTACCAGAGGCCGAATCCTGGAATAGGTTCACAACGAACGTAAGCCCTTAGGCTCCGCTGAGACGTTTAAAGCTACCAAGCAGACGATCTTTGGGCATTAAGGAATCACTGCATTAGAGAGCAAGCGACGCTGACGGCTTCTTAAGTGCCTTTAGGAAGACAGACTAAATCGACGGATCCCACTCATAATGAACTGAGAAAAGATCTCCTTACCGCGAGAGGTCGTAGAGCGGGTCGTGGGGCTCGGCGTGGTCGGGCGGGTGGGCGTCGCTGTGCCGTCGCGGTTCCAGATGGGCCGTAACCCGCACCTCGTCGTTGCCGAATGCTTCATGCAGCGCCGCTTCGACTTCATGCGAGCGGGCGTGCGCCTCGCGCACCGACATCTGGCCGGGAAACAGTAGATGGTACTCAATCCAGAGCTGGTCGTCGGTGCGGCGGTGGCGTACCTGATGGTAGTTGGCGATGGTATCGTCGGACTTGGCCTGATCAAGCACGCGCAGCACGCGGCGGGTGGTGTTCGTGTCGGCACGGTCCATGAGTCCGCCCAGCGAGCGGCGCAGCAGGCGTCCGGCGGTCCACAAGATGTTGGCGGCCACCAGCAGCGCAGCCACCGGGTCCAGCCAGAGCACGCCCGTAAGCCGTACCAGGCCCACGCCCACGAGCACGCCCAGGCTCGTCCACATATCGGTGAGCACATGCTGACCATTCGAAATGAGCACGTGCGTCCGGTGCGCACCAGGTAGAAGCCAAGGGCTGCGTTGCAGAGCGTGAGCACCGCGATGATGAGCAGGCCTGCATCGAGCTGCTGGAGCGACGGGCCACGCACGAGATCGCCGATGGCCACCCAGGCAATGACGATTGCGGCGGCGCCAATAAGCACGCCCTCGAACGCCGACGCGAAATATGCGATCTTGCCATGCCCGTACGGATGCCCCTGGTCGGGCGGGGTGGACGCATACCAGAGGCTGAATCCCGAGAATCCAGTAGCAACCAGATGGATGACCGACTCCAGCGCATCCGAAAAAATCGCAGCGCTTCCGGTGTACCATGCCGCCAGCGACTTCCCCGCCAGCATGACCACGGCGACCGCGAGACTCCATATCATGGCGCGACGCCGGGCGCGCTCGGCTTCTGAAGGCATGGCAGTGACAAGATTATTGCGAACTGTATCGGAATCGGCTTGACGCACAGCGGTGGCGGATGTTCATTGAAATGGTGCGTTGCCGTTTGAGCACGCACGCGAATCGCCGTTTCTCCTTCTAACACTGCCGAATGCATGCTTCGCCTTGAACATGTGGGGCTGGCTGTGCGCGATACCGACGCCGCACGAGCCACCTATGCCGCTGTTGTAGACGCCCTTTCATATAAATCGGAAACCGTTGCCGAGCAAGGGGTCACGACGCACTTTATGGCGGTAGAAAACACCAAGCTGGAGCTGCTGGAAGCGCTCGGTGACGACTCGCCTGTGCATCAATTCCTGGAGCGGCGGGGCGAAGGCGTGCACCATCTGGCGTTCGAGGTGCCCGACATCGACGACGCGTTCGAGCGGATGACGGAGGCGGGCTTTACTCCGCTGTCCGATACCCCGCTCAACGGAGCCGATGGCAAGCGCATCTTTTTTTTGCATCCGAAGTCCACCCACGGCGTGCTCATAGAGTGCTGCAGCGGACAGCCTGTGATGCCTGATCCAGCGTATGCCGACACACCTGCTGGGCCGGTGGCATACTACACGTGGGGCAATCCGGATCGCCCGACGCTGCTTCTGCTGCACGGGGCCGCCGGAAGCACGGAAACTGAAACGCATCGCCTGGTGCGTCACCTGGAGCCGCGTCTGCACGTGGTGGCGCTCGACTTTATCGGGCACGGAGCGTCGGCCAATGCCTCCCCCAGCCAGCCGCTCACCCCCGAGCTGTTTGCGCAGAACGCGCAGGCGGTGCTCGATGATGTCGGGGTGTCGCAGGCCCATGTGTTTGGCTTTTCCATGGGCGGCAACATGGCGCTTCAGCTGGCCCATGACGCGCCCAACCGCGTGGCGCGGGTGATGGCTCACGGCGCCCACATCGATTGGACCACCGCAACGGTAGATGCGATGACGCGCCGCCTCGATCGGGCATCTTCGCGGACCGACCGCATGAATGCGCTGCACGGCAACTGGGAGGCGCTCGCAGAGGCGCTACGCATCTTTATCGAACAGCTGCCGGGCGCCGCGCTGCGTCTGCGTCGGCAGATGCAGACGGTACGGCAGCCCGTGCTTGTAAGCATGGCCGATGCGGACGACCTCTTTCCGTTGCAAGCGGCTCTCACGCTGCATAATGCCTTGCCAAACAGCCGACTGGCCATTCTTCCGGGCGACCATCACGCGCTTCAGCACCAACGCATCGCCCCGCTTGCCAACCAGATTTGTGCGTTTCTGGCGTTGGGTGAGCAGTCAGATTAACATCCAGCTACAAACAGTGTGACTAAGAGAAGCACCTCGGATACCGGGCAGGCGGCATCGGTCATGTGAAGGTTTCATCGCTATGTTATATCTTTAGAGTCCACTGCATAGCTCTTTGGCTCTTCTATCTGTCATGACAGACCGCATCTGCGCTGTAATGAGCGTGCTTCTGTTCGCTATCGTTGGTCTAAGCTGGACCGGGGCAGGCGTCTACGCGCAAGACCTTACGCCCTCCAGCAAGAGCTACCCCGATGGCCACGGCGGCGAGGTCACGTTTCCGATGGGCGATCAGTCCTTTGTAGATGCGATTGCGCGCCAGGTGGTCGGAGACCCGGGCGGCGGTGCGTTCTCAGAGCGTCCTGAAGCGCTGGTGGGGCCGCCTCGCTTTGAAGACGATGGGGCCGACGCAGTGTACACACTTGGCTGTGGGGGAACCATAGAGGTCGCATTCACCAAAAACACCCTCATTGACATTCCCGGGCGCGATTTGTACGTCTTCGAAGTTGGACGCGACATTGAGGCCATGGCTGTCGCAGTGTCGCAAGACGGGCAGACGTGGACCCGCGTGGGCATGGTAAGTGGAGGCAACGCCTCGCTTGATATCGGTCCGTTCACCCCTCCTGGGAATCATTACCGCTACGTGCGGCTGGTGGATCTGGAAGAAGTGTGTGAGGGCCGCACGCCTGGCGCCGATGTGGATGCAATTGGGGCCATTGGGGCCGCCACGCGCCTGCAGATCGATAGCGCTGTGCTCTTCGATACCGACGATGCCACCCTCAAAGAGGAGGCGTTCAGCATCCTTGACGACATCATAGCGCGTATTCCCAACCCGCACCAAACGCAGATCGAAGTGCTCGGACACACAGACAACACCGGCGCAGCGGCATACAATCAAAGACTGTCAGAGCGCCGAGCCGAGACGGTGGCCAGCTACCTACGGCGTGAGTCGGGCTTTGTTGATGATATGGTTGTACCGCGTGGATACGGAGAGACGCGCCCCATTGCATCGAATCGCACTGCCGAGGGGCGTCGGCGCAACCGGCGTGTTGAGTTTAATGTGCGCACGATGCACACCGTCCGCGACACCACCGCTGGTGTACGCCAAGAGGTGCTTGGCGTGTGGAATACCACCGAGTATGGGATTCTTGAGATTCAGCAGCGCCTGGATAGCGGACGCGTGTTTGGCACGTACAGCGAACAGCCCCGCACTATGACAGGCACCTTTACAAGCGAAACGGTCTTTGAGGGCATTTGGATGCAGCCGAGCTCGCCGTATCGATGCGAGACCGAAGAGGGCGGCTACGAACACTGGGGTCGCCTGCGCATCGAGTTCGACAGCACCAGCCGCAATGCGTTCACGGGCACCTACAGCTACTGTGACGATTCCCCTGGCGAACACTCCTTCCAAGGACGTCGAATGATGTAGCTGTGTTGCAGTCGGCAGCAAGGAGCTCGGAACAGCAGCATATCAGACGCGCCCGCATCGGACGCATGCAACAGGCCATTGCAGGGACGCATCACGTAAACATGTTATGTGAAAGTGAAAGTAAAGTGCGCGTTACAACAAGGAAGTATGCCTTCGCTTATTTGATTATGTGCTGTGTTTTCTTAACTTCATGGCAATAATCATAGTTATCCTAATAAAACTCCGCAAACCTAATGAATGCATTACTGGAGCAGCTAAGCAACATCGAGTTGTCCACCGTTGTCTTTTACGCTGGCCGGTTGGCAGCCGCGATTGGTATTTTTGTCATAGCGCGGTGGATTGGTGGACGTCTCCGCGATACCGTCCGCTCGATGCTCGACAAGCCCGAGTACGACAAGACATTAGCGCGGTTTGGGGGCAATCTGCTCTACTATGCTATCATTATCCTGGCGGTGCTGGCTGCGTTGAGCACCGTGGGCGTTGAAGTTGCAAGCTTCATTGCTATTCTGGCCGCTGCAGGATTCGCCGTGGGATTGGCCTTGCAGGGGACGCTCGCAAACTTTGCTGCGGGCGTTATGCTGCTCGTCTTCCGTCCGTTTGATGTAGACGACATCGTTGAGGTGGGCGGTGAACGCGGGCGTGTGCGCGACATCCAGCTGTTCTACACCCGCCTGAATACCATGGATAACCAGCTGGTTATCATCCCAAACAGCGACGTGTTTGGCTCCAGCATCCGCAACGTGCTCTACAACGACGAACTGCGCGTAGCGTGCGAGGTGGGCACTGACTATCCCGCCGACTTAGACGAGGCACGTGCCATCATCAAACAAGCGGGCGAAAAAATCGACGATCGCATCGAAGAACGAGGCGTGCAGGTGCTGCTTACCGAACTCGGCGGCTCGTCCATCAATTGGGAAGTGCGCGTGTGGATTCGCCCGAATGGATACGGCGATCTGCTCCGTGTACGCGACGAACTGGCGCGTGCTGTTAAGTACGAGTTGGATGCTGCCGACATCGGCATTCCCTATCCGCAGATGGATGTGCACCTCGATCGCGTCGATGCGGGCGGAGACGGTGCCGTATAACGCTGCATAACACGGCACTGCCAGCACGTCAACACACGGCTGCGCCGCCTGCGCTTTGGACTGAAGTACGCCGAGGGGCAGGCTGGCCACGCTGCGTAACGCATCTTTTGCGTTGCGTGGGGAACGGCTGTTGCAGCACGCAGGTGTGCCTACTGATTACACACTTATCTACTCAAGCGGTACCTTTGAAGGCAGTACAGGAGCCATCAGTGGGGCCTACTCCTTCGAGTCACGCTTCGAGGGCAATGACGACACGAGCCCTGAAGAGCTCATCGGGGCGGCCCACGCCGGCTGCTTCTCAATGGCGCTCTCGAACATCCTGGCTGAGGCGGGCCACACGCCTGAAGATGTAACCACCGACGCCAATGTAACGCTGAAAATGGTGGACGGCGATCCGACAATTACGACGATTCATCTGACCACCAAAGGCGTGGTGCCGGGCATTGATAACGACACATTTGTACAGCACGCTCAGGCGGCAAAAGAAGGCTGCCCCGTCTCGAAAGCGCTGGCGGGCGTTACTATTAAGCTGGATGCGGAGCTGATTGGGTAACCCTGCACCGTCTCGTGTGCAGCAAACCGCTACATGCTGATGCGAACGCGCCCCCTGTGACAGGAGCGCACTCGAAAGCTAAGCAGGAGCCCCAGACACGGGGTTCCTGCTTTGTTATGTTGTGATACTATGCGAGCCCGAAGGAACTTGTCCTGTATACGACAAGCCTGTAGCCAGAGAAGCCGCCCTGCTCATCCCCCTGTGCCCTGCTCGGCAGCCGGAATAATCTCCTCGGTGACAATGGCCTGCAGCCGACGGCGATGTTCGCGTCCGCCACTGGCATAAGGCTGCGAGGTAGCCACGATTGTCAGTTCCAGCGTGGGCACAATGAACACGTACTGTCCGCCATAGCCCCAGCCGTAATGCATGCGGTGGTCTTGCTCGCGGCGCGTAAACCAGCTGTATCCGTACCCGGCGCCACTCCACCGCGACTGCGAGCGCTCGACCCACGACGCCTGCACCCAGTCTTGCGGCACCACGCGCCGCCCGTTGTACCAGCCGCCGTTGCGGTACATCTCGCCAAAGGCCAGCAGCCCGCGCGCCGAGATGCGCATATCATTCCCCCCGAAGTAGATGCCCTGCGGGTCGGCCATCCACTGCGGGAGCGCCATGCCCATGGGCTCCGCCAAGTGCTCTTGCGCAAATGCCCACGTGCTCTGCCCGGTGGCCTGTGTGAGCACCGCCGACAACAAGTGCGAGTTGCCGGTGCTGTAGCTGCGCTCGGTGCCGGGGTCGGACTGCATGGGGCGCTGCAGGGCATTGCGCACCCAGTTGCTACTGGAGACCCACGCGCCGTAGTTGCTGCCCGAGGTGCGCTGCAGCCCCGAGCGCATCGACAGCAAATCGCCCACGGTGATGTCGCGCTTGCGTGGATCGCTGTTCTCGTTCAGGTACTGCTCAAAAAACGGCGCAATGCGCTGGTCTACGCCCTCCAGGTGGCCCTTTTCAATCGCAATGCCCACCAGCGCCGACAGCACGCTCTTCGATACAGACTTGACGTTCACGGGCGTGCCAAGGCTGGGCCCATTGGCGCGATGCGCCAGTTCGACCTGCCCATGACGCGCCACCATTAGGGCCTGGAGGTTGGGCAAGGTGTCAGCACGTTCGCGAGCGCGTTGCATGCGGTCAGCGGCCAGGCCCATTGGATACGAAGCGCGTGCTGCAGCATCGGTCTCGGCAGGACCCGGCAGCGGATCGCGGTCGGGCGCGCAGCCTGCAAGCAGCCCAAGCATGCAGACGCTCCATAAAAAATGGAGAACGACACGGGGACAAGGTGGAGAGATCATGCACCGCATAAAAGAAGCTGAAGAAGGCAGTGAAGGCAACCACGTTACGCACTGGGATTCCCCCAGATGCGGTCCCAGAAGCGTGCCAGCAGCTCGCGGTCGGTCTGCATGGTAGGGCGGTCCTGCTCGAATCCGGTGACGGCCCCTGTGTCTGGGTCTTGCTCCAGGCGGAACGTGAAGATCGCCTCTCCTTCGGCGCTGAGCCCCATATCCGAGCGCCCAAAGCGCAGATCGTGTATGTAGAGCGTGCCGTTGGGGGACTGCGAGACGGTGTAGTAGCCGCGCGAGAACCAGCGGAGCCGCTCCAGGGCCTTCGTATCCGGAAGATCGGCCAAGAGGTCGTGGCGCTTCGGGATCCGCTCGAAGTCGGTGGGGAGGCGCGGGTCGAAGTGCGAGTACGATCCGATATAGAACGCGTCTTCTGTTTCGCCGACGACCTGCCAGAGCACGTTGTTGAATGCGGTGGGCTTGGTGAACGTGCGTTCGATTGGGAGGTCGGCCTGCTCGAATCCCTTACTAAACGCCTGTTGGGCCCCCATTTTACTCGGAATGGTAAGCATGAGGTACGTGGTGCTGATGAGAAGGCCCGTCATGTTCGCCCAGTAGCGGATGCGGCTTTGGGGAGCGCGGCGCCAGGCCACGACAATGCCCAGCAGCATCGGCAGCGTGTATACCGGATCGATGATGAAGATGGTGCCGAAGATGACCGGGTAGTTCGTAACTGGAACGAACAGCTGCGTACCGTAGGTCGTGAAGGCATCGAGCAACGCGTGGGTCGAGAGTACCAGCCCCGCCATGAGCGTCCACTGCGTCCAGGGCACGGCCTCGCGCCGGTGCAGGCGATGCAGCGCTGTACCGATGAGCAGCGCCCCCAGCATCCAAAAGAGCACCGAGTGCGAGAACCCCCGATGTATGCCGAGTGCCGTGACGTTTGAGATGAACGGGTTCAGCAGCACGTCCAGGTCGGGCAGCGTACCGAGCGCGGCGCCCCAGTACAGGGCTTTATTGCCAATCTGGCGACCCAGTGCAGCCTCGCCCACAGCAGCACCCAGGGTAAGTTGGGTTAGCGAATCCACAACATGAAAGCGGTTAGTGGGAGAAGTGATAAGTTTGTCATCGATCTTTACGGTACACAGCGGAAACGGACTCCCGGCGCTGCGGTGTATGCTGTGACGACTCCTTAACGTTTTCTGTGATGCGTACGTTTTTTTATGGATACCACACCCGGATTTTTGCATGACGCGCGCATCCACCCCGACCGCGCCGACGATCTCGATGCGCTCATTCGCGCGCTGTTTGCACGCCGCCATCTGCGCTCCTCGGGCGCAGGGAGCCAGCAACAGATGTGGATGGTAGCGGAGTTTGTGCAACAGCTGCGCAAGCGGAGTGCCGTGTTTAAGCGCATCAGCAGCAAGATGGAGGGGCCAATTCCGTTTGGACTGGGGCACTGCACCGTGAAAGACGGCGCGCTCGTGCCGGTGGCGCGTCCGCTGCCCCTGAATCACCCCGAGGTGTTTGCGCGCGTTGTCAGCGAGTTTGTGGAGACAGGGGCGGTCTGCTACGTGGCGCCCCCCGATGCATCCCCACACGGCTGGCGCATCGACGGCATCGACACCCTCACCCCGCTTGACATGAAGGCGTTGGAGCAGGTAGACGCTTCTCGTACAGCGTGACAGGTCGGGGATAAGGAAAAGGGGCGAGAAATCCCATGCACAAACTGCATACATCCTGCTCACATTGGGACGCGTGTTGGAGGAAATACAAACATCTAAAAAATACGCGTCCATATGATGTTACGCCACGCGCTGCGCCTGCTCGTTGATTGACATTGAAAGAGGGGCATCCTACTCTGCAGCAGTAAATTCAACACACAAAGGCGCACGCTGCGTAACAAGCGTACGCCCTCTCGTCTTCTATTGCCTTATGTGATGGTCAATGGCCAAACAGGCAGGATTTGAGCGCAACGTCGGTCTTTTCATGGCGGTGATGATCGGCATCGGGGCCATGATGGGGCCGGGCGTTTTTGCCCTACCCAGCGAGGTTGCGCAGTCCATTGGGCCGCTCGGCATCATTGCCTATCTGCTGATGGGCGGGCTTACGCTCTTCACAGCGCTCAGCTACAGCGAGTTGGGAGCGGCCATTCCCATTGCGGGCGGTGGCTACTCGTTCGTGAGCCGCACACTGCCCGATCCGGTGGCATTCTTGACCGGGTGGTTTTTCTGGATTGGCAACACGCTGGCGTGTTCGCTCTACGCGGTCATCTTCGCGCTCACGATCAAGAACTATTTCTTTCCCGAGATTAGCGTGGTGCTGGTTGTCCTGGCCACGACAGTGCTTTTTACGGCATCGAACTACCGGGGACAGGCCGAGGCACTGAAGGTGATCACGGTGATGAACATCGTGGAGCTTGCCATACTTATCGGGGTAGGCGTGCTCGGCGTAATGCAGGTGGAGCCCGCGAACCTGGAGCCGTTTGCCCCCATGGGATTGGGGCCGCTTCTGCCCACGATGGCGTTTATCTACATCTCATATGTGGGATTCGACCTCATCACTGTGGCGGCGGAAGAAATTATTGAGCCCGCAAAGAACATCCCGCGTGCGATTCTCATCACGCTGGGGGTGGGGGTTGCGATCTACGTGCTCCTGCTCTACGTGATGATGGGCGTGGTGAACTACACCGAGTTAGCCCAGACGAGCACGCCGTTTATCTTCGTGGCGGATGTACTGTTCGGACCGTGGGGCCGCTGGGCGGGCGTCATAGCAACGATCATGGCCAGCCTCTCGGCATTTAGCGTCACGCTCGGGGCGAGTTCGCGGGTGCTCTTCGCGCTGGGGCGCGATGGCTACGTGCCCGAGGTGCTGTCGCGGCTCCATCCAACGCATAACACGCCCCATATTGCGCTCCTTGTGTGCGCGGGGATCGTCGTGCTGCTGGGCGCCTCTGGCATCGTGCGGCTGCTGGCATCGGCCAGTAGCTTTGGCTACTTGATCGCGATTGGCGTCGTGAACTACGCGGTGATTGCGCTGCACCAGAAGATGCCCGCCCTGCGGCGTCCCTTCAAGATTGCGCTTTACCCCACCATTCCCATTCTGGGCATCATTGCATGCTGGTTCTTTGTTCCACTATTGGAGCCGCAGAGTCTGCTGTTGGGAGGAGGCCTTACGGCGGTGGGGGCGGTGCTTTACCTGATTCAGCCAAGCAACCGGGAGGGCCTCAACGTGCTCCCGGACGTTCTCCATCGACTCAAACTTCGAATCAAAGCCTACTGGCAACCTCATATGAATGTACTCATCGTAGGTGGTGGCAACCAAGGCAGCAGCATTGCAGACCGGCTGCTCAAGCGCGACGAGTTCCGGATGGTCTTCCGCTCATCCGAATACCAGATCACGTTCGTCGAGCAAGACGAAGGGCGCTGCGAGGAGCTGGGACGCCGCTACAACGTCCCGATCTTTCAGGGCGATGGCACCAAGCAAGAGCTGCTGGAGCAGGTTGAGCCCGACAAGATGGATGTGGCCATTGCTGCGACGAACAGCGATGAGCGCAATGCCATTGTGGCGCTGCAGGCGAAGCGGCTTGGCATTCCGCAGGTGATTGCCATCGCACAGGATCCGGATTACGTCTCGCTTCTGGAGGATAGCGGCATCGTGTGCATCAGTGCGCCGTATGCGACTTCCGCGATGGTAGAAAACTTTCTGGATCGCCCCGGTGTGGCCGATCTCTTTGAGATTGAGAGCGGTATCGCCAGCCTAATTGATATGGAGGTGCCCGCAAACGGTGAGGTGGTCGGGCACATGATTCAGGACATCGACATCCCGGAGCAGTGCGTTGTTGCTGCGATCATCCGTGATGATAACTTTGTGGTGCCCCGAGGCCGAACAGAGGTCTGTAGCGGCGATCATGTTGTCTTCGTAGGACCCAGTGATGCGGTCCAACAAGCACACAACACATTCTCGGCTGAGCAGGAGGCGGCGTGACGGTGCAGAATGGGCCGGGAGCTATAGTGCTGTGTCGACCCTCATTTTTATGATTGCCCTGCAATCAGTACCCACGAAGCCTGTCATGGTGAGTGCATGGAGGTCCGACGCAGGAGCCCCGACCCGCTTGTCGGGGAACCATCTCCTCATCGTTTAGAAGACATGGCGGTACAGAGGCCCTGCCAACCCCGGGGGAGATCTTTCGACTCCTACCGACAGCTGTCGGTATACGCTCAAGATGACAGTATGCGAACGGGGAATCTTGTGACTCAAACATTGACCTGCGGCAGAGCACTAATCCGTCTCGTCAGAAGCGGCCCCCACCCGGCGCTCTGGTCCGCTTATCTTCCAGCTACTGTGTAGCAAATCAGAAGGCTCTGCCATGATCGAATATCAGACCGGCGACATTTTAGAGGCGGATGCGCAGGCGCTGGTGAACTCCGTAAACTGCATGGGTGTGATGGGAAAAGGCATCGCACTGCAGTTCAAGCAGAAGTTTCCCCAGAACTTCCGCCGCTACGAAGAGGTGTGCAGGAACGACGCGCTCAAACCCGGACGAGTGTTCGTTCATGACCGCGGCGCGCTCTTCTCGGATGCTCAGGCGCAGCGATACATCGTCAACGTTCCCACGAAAACGCACTGGCGTCTTCCGTCTGAGATTGAGTACATCGAAGAGGGAATGCAGGCGCTCGTAAACGAAATCCAGCAGCGCGGCATCACGTCGGTCGCGATTCCCCCGCTGGGGTGCGGCAATGGCGGGCTGGAGTGGGCCCACGTTGAGGCCATCATCCGGCAGCAGATGCAGGCGGTCCCTGATACGCGAGTGGTGTTGTATCCGCCGGGTGCTCGTTCCCGTTGAGAACCTGTTCGTAAGCGGCCTCATGCCCTTGCGCGGGCCTGTGCTGACCTCATGCCCAGCGGTTCAGCAGCTGCGTGAGGAGCGCCTCGCGCTGCAGATCGGTGGTGGGTTTTTCGTTAGGCGGAAGCAGCGCGAAGGTGTGGCGGTGCACGTCGTCGCTGGGGTGGTGGCGATGAACACGCACGCCGACGCCTTCGCTGCCATGCGCCCACAGCGCGGTGCGGGTGTGCGGTCGCCGCGGAAACGGCTCGCTCTCGGGGAGCTCCTTCTGCACCGCGTCCAGATGCGCAGCCAGTGTGCTGCGGGTGGCGTCGTCCACGCGTACGAACGCATCCACGTCGTAGTCGCGGTCGAAGGTGACCTGCACCTGACTCAGGTGCGGGGAAAAAGGCCGCCAGTTTAGGTCAAGCGTACCCAGGCCGTTGGTCGTGGTGCGGATGGCCTCGCGTAGATCTGAGAAGTGCTCGTTCAGCGCGCGGCGTGCGGCGCTGTAGCCGTGCATGGCGTGGGTTGCATCTTGCATGGCGGTGGGTGGCTGCTCCGCAGCGATTTCGGAAGCGGTGGTGCGCATCCATTTCTGAACGGCAGGCACACGCGAGAGGGCCTCGTTCGCCGCCCGCACCGACACCGGCAGGTGCGTGTGCAAGAGATTGGTCCAGTCGGGCGAGGCGTTGTCGGCAGCTTCATTTGCGGGGGCAGCGCACATAGCACAAGGGGAGACGGGAGGAGACGATCGTGAGCATTGCGTTGCACGAACGGAGGGGCCGGCCGTTTCACGTACGAGGGCGCCAGCGCTTGTGCAATAACGTTACGGTATCTGCCTGGCACAAACCCTACGTTAGCACACGAATCTTCCGTATCTCCCTAAAACCAGTAACTCAACACATATACTCTATGGCTGACTTGACCGATCAGGTAATTGTAATTACGGGCGCATCCAGCGGAATTGGCGAGGCCACGGCTCGTCTGCTGGCCGAGAAAGGCGCCCGCGTGGTGCTGGCCGCCCGCCGCGAGGAGCGCCTGAATGAACTGCGCGATGAGATCGAAGCCGACGGCGGCACTGCGCTTGTTGTGCCTACCGATGTAACGGACCGCCAGGCGGTTGGCCATCTCATTAATACGGCGTACGAGACGTATGGACGCCTCGATGTGCTTGTGAATAACGCGGGCCTCATGCCGCTTTCGATGATGGACAAAACCCACGAGGACGAGTGGGAGCGGATGGTTGATGTGAACATCAAGGGCGTGCTTTACGGCATTGGCGCTGCGCTGCCCATTATGACCGAGCAGGGGCACGGGCATGTTGTGAACGTCTCCTCGGTTGCCGGACGGCGCGTGTTTCCGGGCGGAGCCGTCTATTGCGGCACCAAGTTCTTCGTACGGGCGCTTTCAGAGGGCATGCGCAACGAGCTTTCGAACACGCACAACATCCGCGTCACCAGCATTGAGCCCGGTGCGGTCGCGACGGAACTGACGCACACGATTACCGACGAGGACATCCTGGCGAACTTTGAGGGCATGGAGATGACGCCGCTCGAATCCATCGACATTGCCGAGTCGATCCTCTACGCCATCTCGGCGCCCGCCCGCGTGAATGTGGAGGAACTGCTCGTGATGCCCACCGAACAGGCAATGTAGCGCTGAAGTGCGCCGTGACTTGGCGGGGCTCTGCCAACCAACCGGGAGATGGTTCGACTCCCGGCTCCGCCACAGAGACGTAAAGCCGAAGGATCTCCTGCCCGTCTGGTAGAGCCTCTCACAGAAACGCGCCCGCACATCCGGCACGTTTGCATGGATCATCGGTATAGGAAGCGATTCCAGTGGTCGTTTCACTTGTCTCCGTCCCACCTGCTATGCGTCCCGATTTTGCCCAGCGTGCGTACACCCCGCCCGAACCGTCTGCCCCCGATGCCGCAGCGCCTGACCCGTGGACCGCGCCGGAGCAGATTGCGGTGCAGCCCGCCTACGCATCCGACGATATTGCAGATGCCGAGCACACCGGTTACGCCGCGGGCATTCCGCCATATCTGCGCGGGCCCTACGCCTCCATGTACACCTTTCGTCCGTGGACCATCCGGCAGTATGCGGGCTTTTCGACAGCTGAGGAATCCAACCAGTTCTACCGCGAAGCCCTCGCATCCGGCCAGAAAGGGCTGAGTGTGGCCTTCGATCTGGCGACCCACCGCGGCTACGACTCGGATCACGACCGCGTGCGCGGCGATGTGGGTAAGGCGGGTGTGGCCATCGACAGCGTGGAGGACATGAAGCTGCTCTTTC
>CAZBTM010000037.1:0-407 GCA_964494425.1 uncultured Rhodothermales bacterium
CCGTGAGTTGCCGGGCGATGTCGCGCTGCTTGTGCAGCACGGTTTGGCGGCGGGCTTCGGTGGGATGCGCGGTGAGCGTCGGCTGCACGTCAATCTGATGCAGAATCGAGCCGACCTCCTCAAGCGGAACGCCCTCCTCGTGCAACGTCTTGATGGCCGCCTCAATGGATTCGGGACGCGGTTTCGGCGTGTATCCGTTGCTCGACCCCGGCCCAAGCGGCCAGTCTGCCGGACCCGAGTGCCGCGCGCGTTCTCGGTTGATGCGAATGATCTCGCGCTGCTCCGCCTGGTTCACCAAATGAAAGAACGTGGTGTAGACGTGCAGCAGGTCTTTCAGCTCTTCAGAGGTCATGCTCAATTCAAAATCTAAAATAATATACGATAAGGATAATTGGGACAATGAACGT
>CAZBTM010000037.1:417-3666 GCA_964494425.1 uncultured Rhodothermales bacterium
GCAGGTCCTTGAGCTCTTCCGTCGACAGGTCGGCCATCGCATCGGCCACGGCCTCACGCGGCGCCGGATCGCCCGCTTCCACGGCTTTCTTGCACTGCACCCGAAACTGCTCGACGCGTTCAAACACCGCATCGCCCAGATGGGTACGCGTGGCCTCGCCCAGCATGTGGCCCAGCAAGTTTACCTGCCGGCTGAGCGGTTTCGAGATACCGGTGCCCTCAGCCTCAATGTCCAATCCGTGCCAGCGTATCATAACGCGATGCTTTGATGGGTGGATGCGAATGCGCATTTCATAGTACAAACCACACGCCCCCAACTACAACAACTCGTTCCGTTTTGAGCAGAATTGTCGCATCTGGAGGCGGGACTGGGCGCATCCAACGTAGGGACGCAGCGCGCAACTTTTCGAGATGAATCATCGAATGTCGTCCAGCACCGACGATGAGGAATCGATGCTCGTTTGAACTGCATAGATTGCTCCCAAGGCGTTTGGTACCGCTTGCTCCAGAAGATGCCTTGTAGCTCAGACGGATGCTACTTGCTTTTCATTCTACGCGTGGCTTTCCTGATCTCCATAATGCAGCGCCAAGCCAAACGAGTATTGCATCTAACTTACTCCTCACGTTCCTTCTGCGATATGCCCTGTCTCTTTGCGGCCCTCGCGCTAATTGTGCCACGCGGCATCATCATTGTGCTGTATTTTTTCTCCAATTGGTTTGTAGGCGTGTTCGCCACTATCTGGTGGCCCATTGCAGGATTTTTGTTTGCGCCTACGTTCACGCTGTGGTACAGTGCCGTCGCCCACTGGTACGATGGCACCTGGGGACTGCTACAAATTGTGGTGGGTATCATTGCCCTTCTCATCGATCTTTCGCCCGCCAAAGAGTCGTCGTAGCATTCGGTAAACGGGTCCAATCATGCCGTAGGGACACGGCGCGCCGTGTCCCTACTCAAAAACAAAACCCCTCGCTGGGCAAGGAGCCCAACAAGGGGTGCGTGTGTGCGCTCGGGAGGATTCGAACCCCCGACCTTTGGAACCGGAATCCAACGCTCTATCCAACTGAGCTACGAGCGCGCATAGCTACACATGTTTTGCTACGGGCATAATGCGAATCGAGGCTGTTTTTGTTCCTGTTAATATCGATGAAGCCCGGCCTCCCCCTGAATTGTCCGAGCGATCTGGGGCCGGGATCTCCCATCGGATGTGTTCATTGCATGGATACCCTATGCATTGCTACGCCATGCACGGCCCGCGCTGTGCGCAAGCAAAGCGCACGGCTGTTCTGAGCATGTGCCATTTTTCCTGACAAGTCTGCCGTCTTATGGCCAAATACGAAAACTGGATTCCGATCTTTAGTTCGGGCACCGACTACGAAGCCGACATCGTGCGCGATCGCCTCGACGATAGCGGCATCCCCGCCGTGGTGCTGACTCAGCGCGACCATGCGTTCAACCTGAACGTAAGTGATCTGGCCGAGGTGAACGTACTCGTTCCCCCCGACCATGCCGAGGCTGCCCGCGCGCTCCTCGAAGAGACGCTCACCGACGCGGAACTGGAGGAGGCCGCCCTGGCCGCCGATCCGAACGCGCCCGACGCCCACAGCCCCGATGACGAGGCGCGCCTTGACTCTGGCTACGACCGCACCGACCTGAGCGTCCCCGACGAAGACGACGACAACGACGCGTAAGCACGATCCTCTCTCCTTTCTTCAATATCTGTGACTGAGCTACAGCAGCGCATTGGGACGGGGCTTCTGGCAGCACCGCTCTTTGTGGGCGCGGTGTACCTGGGCGGTTATGCATTCGGAGCCGTTATGGCGCTCATTGCCTTGGCCGCTCAACTCGAATACTATCAGTTGGCGGCATCGACCAACGCGGCTCCGCTGTATCCGCTGGGGATTGCGCTCACCGCCGCGCTCGCCCTGACAGTGCTCCACCCGCCGCTGTGGATGCTTGCTGGCGGGCTGCTGGTGGGCGGACTCGCCGTGAGTCCGCTGCTCTGTACCGCCCAGGATTACGTGCATCGCATTGCTGCTACGCTTTTTGGTGTGGTGTACCCAGCCGGTGGACTCGTCGCGCTGCTGTTCATCCGCACGCACACGGCATGGCCGCCTGAAAGCGCAGTGCTCGGCACCATCTGGATTATCTTTGCGGTCTGGGGCACTGACATCTTCGCGTATTTCGCAGGCAAGCATCTCGGACGTCACAAGCTGGCTCCGCGTATCTCTCCAAATAAGACGTGGGCCGGGGCCATCGGGGGCGCAGGCGGCGCGCTTGCTGCGGGCGGACTCTACCTGGCGGGCGGTATGGCCTTTTCGCTTCCTACCGTGCCCGTGCTACATGTTGTTGTCCTTTCTACACTTATCGCGATTGCCTCCGTCTGCGGGGATCTCATTCAGAGTTTGCTGAAGCGCTCGGCCTCCGCCAAAGACGCTGGCTCGCTCTTGCCCGGTCATGGCGGCGTGTTGGATCGCATCGATTCCATTACCGCAGCGGCGCCCTTTGTGGCCTTCGACCGCTTCGACGGGATGGCGCTGGCCGTGCCGCTGGCCGTGGTCTACCTGCATCTGCTGCTGGGGTAGCGGTGCTAAGCGCCCGTCCGGTGCAGCCGCGCACCAAACGCTCCATCGGTGCCGTGGGCTACCGGGTCTGCCTGCAAGAACCCGTCGTGCTGCACCTCAGACGGCAGATGCGTGGGTAGGGCCATTTCGAAATCGCTATGCCGATCCAGAAAAGCCTGTATGCGCTCCTCGTTTTCCTGGGGAAGCAACGAGCAGGTACTGTACACCAGGATGCCCTCGGGCGGAACGAGGCGCGCGGCGGCTTCCAACAACTCGTCTTGGAGCGCTACAAGCTCCTGCACGTCGTTCGGAGAGCGGCGCCAGCGCAAGTCGGCGCGGCGTCCGAGCACGCCGGTGCCGGTGCACGGCACATCGAGCAGAACATGCGTGGGCGCATCGGGCGCATCGTCCGGAGTCAGCGTGCGGGCATCGGCGGTGTGCGTTTCAATGATGCCGGGTGCGCCCGGCGCCTCCTGCAGTGCCTGCAGCCGGTGCGCGCTGTGGTCGTTGGCCCACACGCGGCCCTGCCCGTTCATGCGGTGCGCAACGAGACGCGTTTTTGTGCCGGGGGCGGCGCATAGGTCGAGCACCGTGTCGCCCGGCTGCGGATCGAGCAGATCGACCACGAGCGCCGCGCCTTCGCCCTGCACCATGACGCGGCCCTCGGCGAGCCAGCCCGCCTGTACGA